>NZ_VISL01000001.1:2558750-2930000 GCF_007827465.1 Dokdonia sp. Hel_I_53 | reverse complement strand
CCTACCCACAGGTCATCCCAAGACTTTTCAACGTCAACGGGTTCGGTCCTCCACTTTGGGTTAACAAAGCTTCAACCTGCCCATGGGTAGATCACACGGTTTCGCGTCTACTCAAACTAACTATGGTCGCCCTATTCAGACTCGCTTTCGCTACGGCTCCAACTCTTAAAGTTTTAACCTTGCTAGTTAAAGTAACTCGTAGGCTCATTATGCAAAAGGCACGCCGTCAGTCCGAAGACCTCCGACCGCTTGTAAGCGTATGGTTTCAGGTTCTATTTCACTCCCTTATTCAGGGTTCTTTTCACCTTTCCCTCACGGTACTGGTTCACTATCGGTCTCTCAGGAGTATTTAGCCTTATGGGATGGTCCCCACAGATTCATACAGGGTTTCACGTGCCCCGCACTACTCAGGATACTACTATCTGTAACTGTCTTTACTTATACCGGGCTATCACCGTCTATGGCCACTCTTTCCAAAGTGTTCTAATTCATAAAGCACAAAATATCGTAGTCCTACAACCCCAGCAATGCCGTAACATTACTGGTTTGGGCTAATCCGCGTTCGCTCGCCACTACTAGCGGAATCACTTTTGTTTTCTTCTCCTCCGGGTACTTAGATGTTTCAGTTCTCCGGGTTTGCCTCCTTGCGGATACTATATCTTCAATATAGTGGGTTGCCCCATTCGGATATTTGCGGATCAATTCTTGTGTGCAGATCCCCGCAACTTTTCGCAGCTTATCACGTCCTTCATCGCCTCTGAGAGCCTAGGCATTCCCCATACGCCCTTAATTAGCTTATTGTACTTAATTGCTCTTTTAAGGGCTTATGTATAAAATACATAAACCTTTATATTATAATGAGTTATTCTTAATTCATATTAATTTGCGTATATAACTGCTAAAGCTATACACGACTTCTCGTATTCTTTAATTATTTCCCAATATGTCAATGAACGTCGCGAGTCGCGACAGACAATTAAAACTATCTGTGCTCTCACTCGCAATACGCTAGAGATAAAATATCTCCAGGTATTGCCTGGTGGAGAATATCGGAGTCGAACCGATGACCTCCTGCGTGCAAGGCAGGCGCTCTAGCCAGCTGAGCTAATCCCCCATTTCTATGAAATCAAGATGATGACATCAGATTTCGAATGACGAAGTAATGATTCTCAACTTCTAAAATTTCCTTCAAAATGTAATTTTTATGAACATTGCGATTTATATGCTTTCGCGAAAGCGGTATTCAATAATCAAACATACTCCTGAAAATATGTCTGGTCATTGACCAGTAGTCTCAGGCAGACTCGAACTGCCGACCTCTACATTATCAGTGTAGCGCTCTAACCAGCTGAGCTATGAGACTGTCTATAAGTCTATAGTCAATAAACAATAGTTACTAGTAAAAACTAATTACTAAAGTAAAACTACTATGTACTTATTAAATTATAATTAAATCGACAGCTATTGAAAACTAAAACCTATTACTGACCTTTCAGTATCGTAAGTCGCTTTGCTGTATACTCTTGATGTTTTACTAATAAATTAGTAAGCACAAGTGCAGGGACAAGCTCTAGAAAGGAGGTGTTCCAGCCGCACCTTCCGGTACGGCTACCTTGTTACGACTTAGCCCCAGTTACCAGTTTTACCCTAGGCCGCTCCTTGCGGTAACGGACTTCAGGTACCCCCAGCTTCCATGGCTTGACGGGCGGTGTGTACAAGGCCCGGGAACGTATTCACCGGATCATGGCTGATATCCGATTACTAGCGATTCCAGCTTCATGGAGTCGAGTTGCAGACTCCAATCCGAACTGAGATAGGGTTTATAGATTCGCTCCTGGTCGCCCAGTGGCTGCTCTCTGTCCCTACCATTGTAGCACGTGTGTGGCCCAGGACGTAAGGGCCGTGATGATTTGACGTCATCCCCACCTTCCTCACGGTTTGCACCGGCAGTCTGGCTAGAGTTCCCGACATTACTCGCTGGCAACTAACCACAGGGGTTGCGCTCGTTATAGGACTTAACCTGACACCTCACGGCACGAGCTGACGACAACCATGCAGCACCTTGTAATCTGTCCGAAGAAAAAGCCATCTCTGGCCCTGTCAGACTACATTTAAGCCCTGGTAAGGTTCCTCGCGTATCATCGAATTAAACCACATGCTCCACCGCTTGTGCGGGCCCCCGTCAATTCCTTTGAGTTTCATTCTTGCGAACGTACTCCCCAGGTGGGATACTTATCACTTTCGCTTAGTCACTCAGCCCGAAAGCCAAACAACTAGTATCCATCGTTTACGGCGTAGACTACCAGGGTATCTAATCCTGTTCGCTACCTACGCTTTCGTCCATCAGCGTCAATATATTGTTAGTGATCTGCCTTCGCAATCGGTATTCTATGTAATCTCTAAGCATTTCACCGCTACACTACATATTCTAACCACTTCACAATAATTCAAGACCTGCAGTATCAATGGCAATTCTATGGTTGAGCCACAGACTTTCACCACTGACTTACAAGCCCGCCTACGGACCCTTTAAACCCAATGATTCCGGATAACGCTTGCACCCTCCGTATTACCGCGGCTGCTGGCACGGAGTTAGCCGGTGCTTATTCTTATGGTACCGTCATCAGTATATACATATACCTTATTCTTCCCATATAAAAGTAGTTTACAACCCATAGGGCAGTCTTCCTACACGCGGCATGGCTGGATCAGAGTTGCCTCCATTGTCCAATATTCCTCACTGCTGCCTCCCGTAGGAGTCTGGTCCGTGTCTCAGTACCAGTGTGGGGGATCTCCCTCTCAGGACCCCTATCTATCGTAGTCTTGGTAAGCCGTTACCTTACCAACAAACTAATAGAACGCATAGTCATCTTATACCGCCGAAACTTTAAAGTATAAATGATGCCATAAATACTTACTATGGGGTATTAATCTTCGTTTCCAAAGGCTATTCCCCAGTATAAGGTAGATTCTATACGCGTTACGCACCCGTGCGCCGGTCGTCATCAAAGTGCAAGCACTTTATGTTACCCCTCGACTTGCATGTGTTAAGCCTGCCGCTAGCGTTCATCCTGAGCCAGGATCAAACTCTTCATCGTGTGTTTTTAATAATATTAAACTACTCACAATACAGAAATATCCGGTCAATAATAAACTTCTAGTTTTCAAATTCTTTGTAATAATACCCGAAAGTATTAATACGCGCTGTCAATTCAATAAATCAATGAACTTTTTTTAATCCTATTTCTATTCAAAACAAAACCAAAAAACTCTTTGTTAAATGCAAAGGAATCGAACCTTTCTTTTATACCATAACATTCTCTAAAAATACTCCTGAACTTCGCCTAGCTAACTACTGTTTTTCTAAGCGGGTGCAAATATACAACTTAAATTTATCCTGACAACTTTTTTAGAAAAAAAATTAAAGAAAATTTAAACCTCAACTCGCAAATCTTTTACTGAACTTATCTCCGAATATCTTACCCCTCAAAGCGGGCGCAAAACTACAACCCTTTTTTATATTCTAAAGCACTTTTTTAAAAAATATTTTAAAATAATTTATTCCAGTAAAAAACTCTCAATGAACTACCCGCTCTCGTTTAAACGGACGGCAAAGATACACACTTCTTTGTCCTAAACAAGAAAAATATTAAGAAAATTTAAGGATTTATTTTAGACGCTCTTAAATACACTTAAAATACAATACCACTACCCTATTATTGAGCAGATTATAGGTGGTGAAAATTTTCGCGGAAGCGGAGGAAAGTTTATAAATTTAAGAAGTTTTTAGTTTCCTTTCCACTTATTAGACAAATCAAAAAACTCAAAATCCAAAGCTGTTGGCTGTTTTTCAAGAATCCCAGACTGAAAAGATCTTTGTAAAATATCTTCGATTAAATAATCTTCTTGATTATTAACTGGGTCAAATTGTCTTTTGAGTGATAAATCAAAAGCACTGGCTGTTGTATTATACCAAAATGCTCTCCAACCACTTCGCAATCTCTTAATAAGGTCAAATGCCGTCTCTCCAGTTTGTCTATGTATGAGCTTAATGAGAATTTGACCTTCAGTCCTAGTAAGCTTCTTCAACTCTGCAGCAAACTCACCTTCTAGGTATTTATGTATTACTTTAGTATATTTCTTTTTCCCTCTTTTTGATTTAATAGAATCCAATCTATTGTTAAGAGTAGTTAATCTATCTGCTGCTAACTTTGCATACGGAAAGACTTTTCGAGTTTTTCTTCTCAAAATCAAATACCGTCTTCGAGCTTGTCTGTTATCAAATTTTAATTTTTTAAAAACAATAACCTCATTCAAATCTATCGAACTACGCGGGATCGTATCTCCTTCTATTACATAGTATTCTATATTAACATCTATAGAGTCCTCTGCTTGCTCCTGCCCAAAAAGCTTAGCACACCAGAAAATTACAATAATATGTATAAGAAGGAAGTTGCGCATTTTTTTTATTTCGCTTTAAGCTAAAACCGTTCCAAAATTAATTATTCCCTTATGATAACGTGCACTTCTTAATCTTAATATTATTATTTTTAAAAAAAATACATTTTATGGCTTCAAAAAGCATACTTACAGACGAGTCTATTAATTTTCTAGAAAAATATTTGAATAACGCATCACCTACAGGTTATGAATGGGGTGGGCAAAAACTATGGATGGAGTACCTCAAGCCCTATGTAGATGAGTTTATAACTGACACCTATGGAACGGCCGTGGCAGTAATTAACCCAGACGCACCTTATAAGGTTGTAATTGAGGGACACGCAGACGAAATTTCTTGGTACGTAAACTACATAGCCGATAATGGCTTGATCTACGTGGTACGTAATGGAGGAAGTGACCATCAAATTGCTCCGTCAAAAATCGTAGATGTTCATACCGCTGATGGGATTGTGAAAGGAGTTTTTGGATGGCCAGCTATACACACACGCAATAAAGCAAAAGAAGAAGCGCCAAAACCTGAGAACATTTTTATTGACATAGGCGCAAAAGATAAAGAGGAGGTTTTAAAAATGGGTGTGCATGTAGGCTGTGTAATCACTTATCCAGACACGTTTCATATTTTAAATGATGATAAATTTGTCTGTCGTGCTATTGATAATAGAGCGGGTGGTTTTATGATTGCTGAAGTTGCGCGTTTACTCCATGAGAATGGTAAAAAGCTACCTTTTGGATTATATATTACAAACTCTGTTCAAGAAGAAATAGGTTTGAGAGGTGCTCAAATGATCGCTGAACGTATTAAACCAAATATGGCAATTGTGACAGATGTTACTCACGATACTTCTACCCCTATGATTGACATGAAAAAGCAAGGACATGTTGAGCTTGGACTAGGACCAGTAGTGGCGTATGCTCCTGCGGTACAACAAAAATTGAGAGATCGTATTACTGAAACTGCAAATAAACATGAGATTCCATTCCAGCGTGCTGCATTATCACGCGCTACAGGAACAGACACAGATGCTTTTGCATATAGTGGGAGTGGTGTTGCCTCTGCTCTTATTTCATTGCCGTTGCGTTATATGCATACCACCGTCGAAATGATACATAAAGACGATATGGAAAACGTGATAAAGCTTATATATGAAACATTACTTACTATTGAGGATGGTGAAACTTTTAGCTATTTTGAATAAATAAGTTTTAAGTACAAATGAAAATCCAGTAGTCTATCACTTGACTACTGGATTTTTTTATGAGGTTACGCTTTCGCGAAAGCGTACTTATTATTTTACTTCCTGCAACAACTCGCGGATAGATCTGTCTAATTGTTGATCTATATTCTTATTTATCTTTCCAGGCATATTTTTTACTCTTATTTGAGGTTCTGTTTGGTTATTCTCCATCCAGTCTCCTTGTTTATCTTTTGCACTTACGGGTACCACACCCCAATAAGTACCATTAGGTAGAGATTCCCATCCTGCAAAACTACAGGTTCCAGGAACTGGCATACCTACAGTTTTTCCAATCTTAAGGTCTGTATAGCCAGATGCAAAACAGTGACCATCACTATACATACTTTCATTAAAAATGGCGAGTGTAGGTTTTGTCCATCTAGATGTAGGTTCTCCACCTACCACTTTTTCTTCAGTTTCATAGCTGATAAATGGTTCGCCAGTAAAAAACATAGCTAAATCTGCCACAAGGTCACCTCCTCCATTAAAACGAGTATCTACAATAATCCCTTTTCTTTCAAAGTACTTACCCATCATGTCTTTATAAATGCTACGATAAGGACCATCGCTCATACCAGGAATATGCACATAACCAAGCTGACCATTACTTTTTTCATTTACTTCATCCTCGTTTATCTTCACCCATCTCTTGTAAAGTAAGCGATTTTGTTGATTTTGAGTTATTGGCTTCATGGTAATTTGACTTGACTTTCCTGTTGTAGGATCTAATAATTCTAGAAGTGTAAATTTTCCCGCTGTTCTATTTAAAAGACTTGCATGGTCGCGATTCGTATCTATCGTTTTCCCATTAATACTCTTTATAATCATTCCAGACTTTACATTGAACTTTGATTTATCAAGTGGACCATCTTTTATAATTTCTGTAATTAATATACCATTACCATCATGTTTGTAATCAAAGAAAATTCCTAAAGCACCTGTCGCATCGGCGTTCTTAACATCATGACCCTTCCCGCCTGCTCCTGCATGAGAGACGTTGAGTTCTCCTAGCATTTCTGAAAGAACTTCGGCAAATTCGTGCGCATTTCCAACGTGTGGAATATACTTGCTGTACTCTTCTTTCATTAAATTCCAATCAATACCATGAAAATCTGGATGGTAAAAAATGGCATTGGTTCTTATCCAGACATGATCAAACATAGCCTGTCGCTCTGCTTGAGCATCAAACTCTAATTCAGAATTAATTTTTACGGCCTCCTTTTTATTACCCTTAAGGTCGATTTTAAAGATTTTACCATTACTCAAAAGGTATAGGTTTTCCATCTTACGATCCCACTGTAAGCTTCCTGACCTAGCTCCCAGTTTTATTGCCATTTTTGTTTCCTTTGTCCTTAGATTAGTGCTCCAGAGGTTGAGTTTATCTTCAAAACGGGCTAGATAGTATAAGGTTTTTGCATCCTTGGAGAGAACTGCATCACTTAGACTAGAAGAATGAATCGTCAATCGTTTAGTATAATCTTTCATACGATCCCAGTCAAAACTGAGTAGCGTATCTTTTACCTCTTCCTTATTCTTTTCTTTAGATTTCTTTTTTGAGCTTTTATCCTTTTCCTTTTCTCCGTCTTTCTTATTTTCTTGCGCAAGCTTTTCTATTTGCTCTTTCAATTCAAAATCTTCTTTTGATAAATTAAAATTATCCCAGACTTCTTGTGTAAAAAACATACTATAGACATCTAATTGAGACTGCCCGCTAGTTGCATATGACTTTAAGCCATGACGATTACTCATCCATAACATCTGTTTACCGCCATTAGTCCACTTTGGGTACACATCACGATAGCCACTTTCTGTTAGGTTAATTCTCTTAGAACCATCGGCTGCCATTAAAAGCACTTCACTATTGCTTAGTGATTTACTCCAGTCTACTAATAACCATTTACTATCGGGACTCCATGTATAATATTTATCTCCATCACTCATGTGAAAAAGATCTTTTGGAGTAAGCAATGCCTTATCCTCTCCAGAATTCATATCTCTTACTTTAAGCGTACGCCGATCTTCTATAAACGCCATCCTCTTGCCATCTGGAGCAAAATTTGGTAAGTAGTTGTCTTTGCCATTTTCTAAGACTGCTGTTTCTTTTACAAGAGTGGCTGCAAAAAAGAAAGGCTCCTCGTTGCTCACTATTTCAGATTTGTAAATACTCCAGTTTCCATTTCTCTCACTACTGTAAACGACAGATTTCCCTTCTGGTCCCCAAGTCACAAAACGTTCGGCTTCTGGTGTGTTTGTAATCCTTTTTGTAATTGAATTATCTACAGATGTCACAAAAACTTCTCCTCTTGCTATAAAGGCAATTTCTTTACCACTAGGCGATACTTCCATCTCTTTAATATCTCCATTAACAGAAATGTATTTATCGCTATTTGAAATTTCTTGTGTTGTAATATCAACATTAACCTTTTTTGGCTGCTCTCCTTCTTTCATAGTATAAAGCTCCCCATCGTAACCGTAAGAGAGAATACCGTTACCCATACTTAAAAAACGTACAGGGTGTAATGTGTAGTTTGTAATTTGCTTGCTTTTAGCTTTAAGCGAAAGGTCTTTCTTATGGATATTAAAAGAACCGCTTTCCTCACTGAGGTAATACATTCCTTTTTCATCTGCTGTGAAAATTGGTCTCCTATCTTCGCCATTGAAGGAAGTTATCATAGTATGCGTATCATTTACTACATCATATTGCCATATATCTCTAGTAATAGCAGACACATGATGTTTTCTCCAAATGTTTTCACCTCCCTTTTTATCATGATATAACATAGTCTTACCATCTTTAGAAAAATCTACATATTCAACCGGTAACGTTGTGAACTGATCAACTTTACCTCCTGTAACTGGAACCGAGTATAACTCAGGTTGAGAAGTTGTAGGGTATTGCCTATGATGCACATCATCCATACGTGCTGCTCCGAAATAAACCATACGATCATCTGGTGAGAATGAAAATGGCCTTTCTATTGCAGAGTGATAAGTAAGCCTCGTAGCCGTACCACCATTTGATGACATTACAAATACATCAAAATTGCCATATCGATCTGACATGAATGCCAGTTTTGAACCGTCGTGACTCCAAACCACTTCATAATCATGTGCTTGATGGAAAGTGAGCTGTATAGCAGTACCACCTGATGTAGGTACTTTGTAAATATCACCTTTGTAAGTAAATGCTATTTCTGTTCCATCTGGAGAAATACGGCTATGCCTAAGCCATTGCGGATTTTCTTGTGCAAATACTGCAGATAGCATAAAGAGACATAGAAAAGAGAAATAATATTTCATAAATAAATTGAATTTTGAAGTCTAAAAATAAACAACTCACTTATAAAAGAACATGAATTTACGGTAAGAAAAAAGCTTGCTCTAATACAAGAACAAGCTTTTTTAAAATTTTATAAATTATATAAAGTTTTATGGAATCCATTTTTTATCAAAATTAGGCGCGCGCTTTTCTAAAAAAGCATTACGCCCTTCCACCGCCTCATCTGTCATATAAGCAAGTCTCGTGGCTTCACCTGCAAAAACTTGTTGCCCTACCATACCATCATCTGTAAGATTCATAGCAAACTTGAGCATCTTAATTGATATAGGTGATTTAGCTAAAATTTCTTGCGCCCACTCGTAAGCAGTAGCCTCTAATTCAGCATGTGGGATCACGGCATTTACCATTCCCATCTCGTATGCTTCTTGAGCAGAATAATTCCTGCCTAAGAAAAAAATTTCTCTCGCCTTTTTCTGCCCTACCATTTTCGCCAGATAAGCTGATCCGTAACCTCCGTCAAACGAAGTTACATCTGCATCCGTTTGTTTAAAAATTGCATGCTCCTTACTGGCTAAAGTAAGGTCGCAAACCACGTGTAAACTATGACCACCGCCTACTGCCCAACCAGGAACCACAGCAATTACTGCCTTAGGCATAAATCTGATAAGACGTTGTACTTCTAAAATGTTAAGCCTATGGTAACCATCTTCACCTACATATCCCTCTTTTCCTCTAGCTTTTTGATCTCCTCCAGAACAAAAACTGTATACACCATCTTTTGTAGAAGGACCTTCGGCAGATAATAATACCACTCCTATAGAGGTGTCTTCATTTGCATCATAAAATGCATCGTATAATTCCTTTGTAGTATTAGGTCTAAAAGCATTACGTACATCTGGTCTGTTAAATGCAATCCGCGCTACTCCGTTACTTTTTTTGTAAGTAATGTCTTTATATTCTTTTGCTACTTTCCACTCTGGCTGTTCCATTGTATAATCTTAAATCTTTTAATCTCACTTAAATTTTAATGGTTTTTTACGCTTTCGCGAAAGCGTTATCTAACCAATCTTTAATCTATCAGATGTATACCATCTTCCTTAATAAGAATCTTTCTATCTTTATATAAGGTTCCTATAGCTTTTTTGAAACTTTTTTTAGACAATCCCAGTTGGTTTTGAATATCTACAGGATCTGATTTATCATGCAACGGCATAAATCCATCGTTTGCTTGTAACTCATCAAAAATATATTGTGCATTAGGCTCTATACTTTTATAGCCTTCTTCCTGCAATACCAAATCAATTTTACCATCTGGACGAACTTTCTTCACCCAAGCATCTAGCTTATCCCCTGTTCTAATATCTTCGTAAATATCTTCTTTGTAGATAAGACCCTTATGCTTTCCATTTACAATTGCATTTGCACCGCGATCTGTAATATGTGATATAATAACTGAAACTTTGTCAAACTTTTTAACCTCAACGTTATCATTTGATAAATACTTCATAGTCTTGCTCGTCGCTGCAAGTCTATTGGTTTTCTCATCTAAATACATATAAACAATGTACCAGCTTCCTACTTTCATAGGTCTTGCTTGCTGTGCAAATGGCACAAACAATTCTTTCTCAAGACCCCAATCTAAAAAAGCTCCTACATTATTTACAGCGGTACAGCGCAAGTACCCAAAATCATTAAGCTCGATATACGGCTTAAGTGTGGTGGCAACTGGTCGCTCTTCATGATCTAAGTACACGTAAACGTTGAGTTCATCCCATATCTTATATGTTTCTGGAACATATTTATTAGGTAATAAAACATCGTCTCCCTCCTCATTTGAAAGAAAGAGCCCAGGCTCTGTCTCTCTGTCAATTCTCATTATATGGTACTTTCCTATTTCTAACATAATATTTTATAAAGTGCAAAAATACGATTCTACAAAACAAAAAACGCCTTGACTAATGTCAAAGCGTTTTATAATTATTTATTAAAAGTCTATTTATACACAGACTCTTTTTTGAAATGCTTTGTAAGCATATAATAAACTACTGGGCGGTATTTATTTCTATTAGATTGACCATACGTATCAAGAACACTCGTGATAGCTTTATCTAAGTCTCCACTATCCTTAAGGCCTAACTTTTTGATAAGGAAATTATTTTTAACAGTCGCAATTTCTGAATCTGAACCGCCAGATACTGTAGAAGAATCTTTATTATAGATAGAGGGACCACAACCTATGGTTACTTTTTTAAGAAGATCCATATCTGGAGTCATCCCACATTTGTTTTTTAAATCATCTGCATATTTTTCGATGAGTTCGTCTTTTTTGCTCATAATTAATAAGTTACTTATTTAGGTTAATATATAATTTCACTTTAAAGATACTGAAAAAGTGATTGCTTACTAAAACTTATTTTATGAATTTAAAGTAATCTAATAATACTTGGTCATTAATTTTACGGGGAGTAAACACCTCAAGTAAGGTAGGTTGTTCGTTAGAATTATATAATTCTGCTTTCGCGAAAGCGCATTCCTCCTCATTTTCTGCTTTTAAATACTTAAACCCGTACATTACACACAATTGCTTTGCAGATAAGCTGTGTTCAGTTTCAAAAAAAGTATCAAAATCTGTCGTGTTTTTATCTTTGTTAGGCAGGATTCTAAAAATCCCTCCTCCATTATTATTGATAATAATTATCTTGAAATTAGAGGGTATATAATTGTTCCACAATGCGTTACTATCATAAAAAAAGCTTAAGTCCCCTGTGATAAGAGTGGTGATAGATTTACATGTCATCGCAGCACCTATGGCAGTACTTGTACTTCCATCAATACCGCTCGTTCCTCTATTGCAAAATACATCTAGTGTACTGTTTACGTCAAATAGTTGTGCATAACGTATTGTGCTACTATTACTTAACTGCAACATTGTATGATCTGGAATACCATTTAAAACCTGATCAAAAGCCTTAAAATCACACCAGGGCATTTGGTTTACATATTTAGTATGTAAGAAATCTCGTCGTTTTCTAATTGATAGCCAATGTTGTTGATATCCACTTTCAATAGAAGTAGTCATCGCTTTTATTTTATTTAAAAAGTAAGATGCAGATACTTCAAAATGTTTATTGAGACAGAAATAAGTGTCATATGCTTTTTTTGTGTCAACATGCCAGTGTTGCGCTGGCTGGTAATTTCTTAGAAAGGCTTTAATTTTCTTTGAAACAACCATACCGCCAAAGGTGAGTAAGATTTCTGGCTGTAATTCTTGAAAACCAGTATCATCTAGACTCCCTATTATATTATCAATTCGCGTAAAAAAATTGGGATGCATGACATTTGATGTGGTTTCGGTAAAAACAATCACACTAGGATTGTTTCCTAAAACATCAAGTAAACTTTGTGAAATTTGATTAGGTGCTTGTACACCTATCACTACTAGTTTGCGCTTTGCCTTACTCCAATCCTTCATAAAAGGAGCTAATTCTTCACTGGAAATCTCCTGTTCTACTAGATGTGGGTTTACTTCAATAGGAGTCACAGTCTTTGTATCTGTCATCTCATAAAGTGGCTCATAAAAAGGAACATTTATATGCACTGGACCACATTGTTCAATAGCTATGTTAAGTGCCTTATTAATTTGTTGATCATTGTGTCTTTGGCTCTCTTTAATCTTCTGGGCTACCTTTAGATCTGTCACCTCATCTGTAGGAACCAACTCTGAATATAAATTTGCTGAATATAATATATGATTTTCAAAAACATTTTTCTGCCTTATTGTTTGTCCATCCCCTATATCTATTCTCTCTATGGGTCTATCTGCACTTATAGCTATTAATGGAACATCGCTATAAAAAGCTTCAGAAATTGCTGGGTAATAATTAAGTAAAGCACTACCAGAAGTACAGAGTAATGCTACGGGTTTTCCAGTTTGCTGTGCAATCCCTAGTCCTACAAATGCAGCACAGCGCTCATCTACAATACTGTATGCTTGAATATGTTTATTCTTTATAAATTCTATAGTAAGTGGGGCATTACGAGAGCCTGGAGAAATTATTACGGTATCAATTCCTTTGCTTAAACAAAGGTGTACAATAGCTTGTGCAACTGGAATTTTAGAGTGCGTCATTAAAACAAAAATACACACCTATATCCTATTATAGAATGTATACCTTTTAATTATTTTAAAGCAGCAGTGATCGTACTTAATTTATTTACCGTCTCTTTCCATTCATCCTCTGGAATGCTATCCTCTGTAATTCCTCCTCCTACATATAACTGTGCACCTGTAGCATCTATTTCCATGCAGCGTAAATTCACAAAAAGATGTGTACTTTTCTTAACCGCGGCATAAACTTGATTTTCAATGTTTCTTGTGGTACGCGCTCTTTTCTTTTTTGATTTTATATTAAGTTCTCCAAGATAACCGGTGTAAAAAGTGCGTTCATAGTGCTCATTTTTGAGGATAAACTCTTTAGCTTTTTCTCTAGGCAAACCACATACTGCTGGAGTGGGGTGTAATGCCGTAATAATTTTTATAAGAGGTATTTTAACTTGATCAATAGTGGCATCAATGCTAGTTTTAATGTGTAGCAAATCTCCCGCCCTATGTGTGATTGCATTTGAGACGTTAAGATTAGTAACAAATGGACTTAGGTTTTTTACAATTGCATCTGTTACAAATTGTTGCTCTTTATTTTCTTTAGAACCCCAAAAGACATCTTCTGTTCCATTAAATTTTTGAGTACCCGCTAGTGACATCGTATGCAACTTTCGGTTTTGGATCGATAGTAACGTTTCTGGAGTAGCTCCTAGCCATAGACCTACCTTAGGATGATACCAACAATACACAAACGCTGAGGAATATGTTGATAATAATCTTCTTAATATTTTCAATGGAGACTCATAAGAGTGCGGGATATTTTGCTTTCGCGAAAGCACAACCTTATACATTTTACCTTGAGAAATTTGATCTATAGCTTTTGATACTAAGGAAGTATGTTGATGGTAATCATCATCTGTAATAACTAAATTTTCTGAAGCTTTCTCCGAATCGATTTTGATAGCATTCTCAAAACTTTCTGAGATGAGAACTTTAGAGTGATCTGACGGTATGATTATCGTTTTTGCATGTGATGCATCAAAAGGTGCAAATACAAAACCGCTCTCTGTAAAGTCTGTTACTTCATAAAGCGTATTATCTTCCTGTAAAAAAGCAGTAATCGTTTTAGTGTTAGGTTTGCGATATACTACAAATGGTAACGCATTATTAAACTGTATTTGAAGTGAAGCAAAAAAAGTCTCTCTCTCCATTACCTTCTAGGTAAAGCAATTGTGGTTAACTTGACCTTTGATATAAGCGCATCATTTTCATCTACGACATCAATATTCCATAACTGAGTGGTGCGTCCTTTGTGAATAAATGTAGCTTTGGCATACACCATTCCGTCCTTTTTACTTTTTACATGATTTGCAGAAATTTCAATACCGCGTATGGTACTTTCTTGGTCAAGAAACATAAAACTTGCTGCGCTGCCAACACTTTCTGCTAGCGCGACCATAGCGCCTCCATGCAAGACACCATCTGGCTGATGCACTCTAGAATTTACAGGCATTTGAGCCACTAAATAGTCTTCGCCAAAATCAATATATTCAATATCCAGAGTCTCCATCAATGTATTCTTACAGCTTTCGGCAAGTCGAGACAATATTTCTTCTTTACTATTGTTTATCATATGTTAAATCTGATGCATTCAAAAACTAGATTAATTCAAATTTCGTTAATATTGTGCACAAAACCCCATAATTATGATTAAAAAGACCCTTGCCCTTGCGGCACTTTTTCTAACGATTGTATGCTGTGATAAGCTCGATGATCTTACAAAGTTTAATATAGACTATAATACAGAATACACTATTCCGGCCTCCTCTATTCTAGGAACGCCATTTGAATTCGTTACTCCTGAGGTTACTACAAACTCCCAGCAAGAATTTGAAAATAACGATACTAATGCAGATCTTGTAGAGAGTGTTAAATTAAGAGATCTCACACTTACCATTCAATCACCTACAACAGGAGATTTTGATTTTCTAAATGAAATCTTTATTTATATCAATGCAGATGGACTTGAGGAAATTTTGATTGCTTCAAAATCAGGAATTCAAGAAGATGGTTCTCAGACTCTAGATCTTGATGTTGAAAATGTTGAACTTAGAGAATATATTCTCAAAGATTCTTACACATTACGCACTCAATCTGTTACAGATCAAACCATTGAAGAGGATCATGTTATAAATATTTATACTAATTTTAGAGTAGACGCTAAGATTTTAGGACTTTAATAACAATATCTGTCTAAATCATCTCATAAATGTGTCGTACTTTTAAATACGACACATTTTTTTATGAAAATTAAGACGTTAGAAAACAAAAGAGCTAAGCTTCTTGCTTTAGAAAGCTATCACTATCAAGACTTAAAGCCGCTTTCAAAAGAAGTAGATCTCAATGCGTACGGAGGTTCAGATATCTCTACCCCTTCAAAATTAAAGAACTACATCAAAGACGCAATCGCTAGGCGTGATTCAAACACAGCATTGCCTTTTATCATCTTTGATAAAAAATTATGTCGCTTTGCAGGTAGTACTCGTTTTGGGAATATTGATAAGGTTAATAAAGTCGTGCATATAGGCTGGACGTGGCTTGGTAAAGACTTTAGAGGTACAGGCCTTAATTTACATATCAAATATTTAATGCTTAGATATGCCTTTGACAAGCTAGGCTATGAGCGTGTAGAATTCCGTATTGACGAACGGAATGAACAAAGTCGTAAGGCTGTAGAAAAATTAGGCGCAACCCTAGAGGGTATTTTACGTAAAGACATCATTACAAAAA
Source organism: Dokdonia sp. Hel_I_53 (assembly GCF_007827465.1). NCBI lineage: Bacteria > Pseudomonadati > Bacteroidota > Flavobacteriia > Flavobacteriales > Flavobacteriaceae > Dokdonia > Dokdonia sp. Hel_I_53. The sequence continues at coordinate 2,914,132 of NZ_VISL01000001.1, read as the reverse complement.
ATGGAAGAAGGCGTAATTCTTGCTGCTATTCTATCTTAAAAAATGAGTGGCCAGAAATTAAGAAAACTAAGTTTCTGAGTATTTTAAAAGAAGATTCTTAAATATTACGCTTTCGCGAAAGCGTAACCTCATACATATATCTCTAAAAACTCAATACGTACTAACCCATCTTCATCAATGGAGGTAAGCTCAACTTCATGTAATTGATTAATGAGTTCTGGATTCCATGGAAACTTTACTTTTACATAGTTCTCTGTAAATCCATGGATATATCCCGCTTTGTTTTCGTTCTCAAAAAGCACTGTTCGTTTTGTTTTTAGTTGAGACTCATAAAAGGCTCTTCTCATTTTTGCAGAAAGCCCACGAAGCATCTTGCTACGTTTACTCCTTACCTTTTTAGGTACTACACCATCCATTGAGGCAGCGGTCGTATTATCACGCTCTGAATACGTAAAAACGTGTAAATATGAAATATCCAGCAAATTTAAAAAGTTGTAGGTTTCAATAAAATCATCGTCTGTTTCACCTGGAAAACCTACAATCACATCTACACCTATACAGGCATGTGGCATGACTTCTTTAATTTTTGCAACACGGTCTACGTATAATTCTCGCTGATACCGACGGCGCATTAATCCTAAGATTTTATTACTACCGCTTTGAAGTGGAATATGAAAATGCGGAACAAAAGCTCTCGACTGAGATACCACCTCTATTGTTTCATTTTTAAGAAGATTTGGTTCAATCGACGAAATACGAAGTCTTTCTATTCCTTCAACCTTATCTAAAGCTTGCACTAATTCTAAAAATGTATGTTCATGCTTTTTATTACCAAATTCACCTTTTCCGTAGTCACCTATATTAACTCCCGTTAAAACTATTTCTTTGATGTCTTGGGAAGCAATATTTGCAGCATTGTCTAAAACATTCTGTAGTGTATCACTCCGGGATATTCCTCTAGCAAGTGGGATCGTACAATAGGTACACTTGTAATCGCAACCATCTTGTACTTTTAAAAAAGCACGTGTTCTATCTCCAATAGAATAAGAACTTACATAAAAATCTGCTTCCTGTATTTCACAAGCATGAACTTCACCTCCATTACTACTTGATCTATCTGGGTTGTCCAGCAAATCATTAATATAACTTGTTACATTAAATTTTTCTGTAGCACCAAGAACTAAATCTACCCCATCTACCGCAGCAAGTTCTTCTGGCTTAAGTTGCGCATAGCACCCTACAGCAACTGTTAAAGCCTCTGGGTTAATCTTTTGAGCTTGTTTTACAATAGACATAAAACGCTTGTCTGCATTTTCTGTAACACTACAGGTATTAATAACATAAATGTCTGCTATATCTGTAAACTCAACCTTATCAAAACCTTCTTTGCTAAAGCTTCTTGCTATAGTACTAGTTTCAGAAAAGTTAAGCTTGCAGCCTAGTGTATAAAATGCGACTTTCTTAGTAGTAGACATTGAGTTATATTTGTGTGATGTAGCGTCTTTAAAAAGGTGCGCAAAAATAACTATAAATATTTGCCTTTTAAAATTGATGCGTTTTCAAACTAAAGCAATAAAACTTGGGATTTCATTTATCACTTTGTTAGTAATCCTATCTTGCGATTCATCTAAAGATGATAACCGTGACCACCTCGTTTTTCGCTACAATGAACAGTACCAAATCTCTACGTTAGACCCTGCATTTGCTAGAAACCCATCAATTATATGGCCCGTTAATCAGCTTTTTAATGGTTTAGTACAGCTTGATAATAATCTCAATGTTGTTCCAGATATTGCAAAATCGTGGACAATTTCTGATGATGCACTCACGTATTCTTTTATACTTAGAGATGATGTATACTTTCATAAACACGAGGCATTTAAAAATAACGATAGCACTCGTGCGGTAAAATCCAAAGACTTTGTCTATTCCTTTGATAGACTTACAGACCCTCAAATAGCATCTCCAGGCAGCTGGGTGCTTAGTAATGTTGACCGCTATATAGCAAAAAACGACTCTGTATTTGAGATTACACTTAAAAAACCATTCCCAGCATATTTAGGATTACTGAGTATGCGATATTGTTCTGTCGTGCCAGAAGAAGTGGTATCCTATTATGGTAGTAATTTCCGTTCACATCCTATAGGAACAGGGCCATTTAAATTTAAAAAATGGGAAGAAGGGGTTAAACTCGTTTTTAGAAAAAATGAACTTTATTATGAAAGAGATGAAAACGGAGTACAACTTCCCTATCTAGAAGCGGTCGCAATTACTTTTTTACCTGATAAGCAGAGTGAGTTCTTACAATTTGCTCAAGGTAATATTGATTTTTTAAATAGTCTTGACCCTTCTTATAAAGATGAGCTTTTAACAGCTTCAGGATCATTGAGAGAAAAGTACATAGATAAAGTTAATCTTGTAAAGAATCCACATCTCAACACGGAATATATAGGTTTTTATCTTGACAGCAGTACGCCAGAAGTTCAATCAAAATTAATACGCAAGGCAATTAATTATGGTTTTGACCGTACAAAAATGATTACTTATTTGCGCAACGGTATAGGGCAACCTGCCGTTCATGGATTTATTCCTAAAGGATTACCAGGTTATAGTAAAATTAATGGCTATACCTATGATCCTACAAAAGCTAGAAATCTTATTAAACAATACATACAGGAGTCTGGGGATACAAATCCAGAACTTACTATCGGTACTAATAGTCAATATCTTGATATTTGTGAATACATACAACGTGAGCTTCAAAAAGTAGGACTCAACATTAGCATAGATGTCATGCCTCCATCGACATTACGGCAGATGAAAAGTAGTGGTGATCTTGACGCCTTTAGAGCAAGTTGGATTGCAGATTACCCCGATGCTGAAAATTATTTGAGCTTATTTTACAGTGAAAATTTCACTCCTAATGGTCCAAATTACACCCATTTTAAAAGTGAGGCGTTTGATAATTTGTACGAACGCAGCTTAGGAATGACGGATATTAATAATAGGAAAGAACTTTATTACAAAATGGACTCTTTAATTATTTCAGAAGCGCCTATCATACCTCTTTATTATGATGAAATAATACGATTTACTCAAAAAACTATCTCTGGTTTTACACCAAATGCTCAAAACTTTTTAGTTCTGAAAAGAGTAAAAAAAGAAAAATTAGAAAACTAAATCACTCGATTTCGCTGGGATTATCAATAAATGGAAGTCAAGAAGAAATAAATTTTTACGAAAGCGAACACAGATACCTAATGAAGGATACCTACAAAACCATTTTAAAACCTTCTCAAGAAGCGCTTTTTAAGGATCGTAATAGTAAGTTTTATGGGTATGCATTTCCTGTTAAAACCGAAGAAGATGTCAAAGGACATATAGAGAGCTTAAAGAAAGAACACTATCAAGCTAGACACTGGTGTTACGCATATGTCCTGGGAGAGGAATATGATCAGTATAGAGCAAATGATGATGGTGAGCCATCTAATAGCGCGGGGGCACCAATTTATGGACAATTACAATCTTATGATGTGACCAACGTATTGGTGGTAGTGGTGCGTTATTTTGGCGGTACAAAACTTGGCGTAGGAGGATTGATCAATGCATATCGCTCTGGAGCCCAACTTGCTTTAGAAAATTCTAAAATAATAACACGCACGATAGATATTTCTTTTTCTATACAATTTGAATATCCTTTACTCAATAAGGTGATGCGCTTAATAAACGACTTTGATGTAAAAGTTATAGAGCAAGAGATGCAATTAAATTGCAAATTCGACCTAGCAATACGTAGAAAGGAAGCTAGCAAAGTAATTAGATCTTTTGAAGAAGTCTATGGGATTGAACTATTAGAAAATAACTAATTATAATTTATCAAGTATGTAATCTGGGCACCTCATAGGTTTACCTGTTTTTGTGTTTACAAAAATCAATTCTGTACTTGCATTTGTGAGTATTTCTTGTGAACTATTTGTGATTTGATAATCAAATATAATACGAACACTGGGAATCGCTCTAAGAGTAGTCGTTATAGTAAGTTCTTCATCAAAATAGGCAGACTTTTTAAAATCTATATTTAAGTTATGGACGGGAAGCATTACGCCATTTTCCTCCATCCATTTATATGAAATACCAAGCTCACCTAACCACTCGAGTCTAGCGATTTCAAGGTATTGAGCATAATTACCATGGTGTACTATACCCATTTGATCTGTTTCTGCATATCTAACTTTAACAAAAGTTCTGTGATTTTTCAAAGGCAACAGGATTATTTTTTTGTAGTTTTAAACCTTACGTATGATGCAACAAATTTTATAAAAAAACAACCCCTACATCACTTTTTTATTAGATTTTTTGTTCACATATTTGCCTTGCTTTAAAAGAGTAACATATCCTGATGCGATATATTCTTTTTAGGGGATTTCTATTACAAATAAAACCAATAATTTAACTTAACCAATGACTATAACTGCGCAATCTGTATGGGATAATTGTCTCTCTTTTATAAAGGACAATATAACTCCCCAAGCGTATAAAACTTGGTTTGAGCCTATCAAAGCAGTTAAACTTACTGACAATGCTTTAAGCATTCAGGTCCCTAGTAAATTTTTCTATGAATGGCTTGAGGAGCACTACGTAAAATTACTTAAGGTAGCATTAAATAAAGAATTAGGTGAGCATGCAAAACTGGTCTATGTGATCAAAATGGAGAACACCTACGGTAATAACCAACCCTTTACTGAAAAGATTCCTAGCGCAAACCGTAGCACTATGAAATCTCAAGAGGTAGATGCCCCTCTTAAAAACAAAAATCCTGAGCTTAAAAATCCATTTGTTATCCCGGGTATCCGTAATTTACAAATAGAATCGCAGCTCAATCCTAACTATAATTTTGATAACTTTTTAGAAGGAGAGTCTAATCGCCTAGCACGATCTGCTGGTATGGCAGTGGCAAATAAACCCGGTGGTACTTCTTTTAATCCACTTCTTATTTTTGGAGGCGTAGGATTAGGGAAAACCCACTTGGCACACGCTATTGGAGTTCAAATCAAAGATCAATATCCTGCAAAGACAGTTCTATATATTTCTGCTGAAAAATTTACTCAACAATACATAGAGTCTGTAAAAAAGAATAACAGAAACGACTTTATTCACTTTTACCAAGTGATAGATGTCCTTATTGTAGATGATATACAGCTATTAAGTGGTAAAGCGGGAACTCAAGATGTCTTTTTCCATATCTTTAATCATCTTCACCAAAATGGCAAACAAGTCATCTTAACAAGTGACAAAGCGCCTGTGGATATGCAAGATATCGAGCAACGATTATTGTCTAGATTTAAATGGGGTTTAAGCGCAGAGTTGCAACATCCAGGCTTTGAAACTCGCATTTCCATTATAAAGCATAAGCTATATCAAGATGGTGTAGATATGCCTGAAGATATAGTTGAGTTTCTAGCAAATAACATCAAAACTAACATAAGAGAGCTCGAAGGAGCAATCATCTCTTTAATTGCCCATTCTTCTTTTAACAAGAAAGAAATTACACTTGATCTTGCTAAGAAAATTGTTGATAATTACGTTAAGCACACGAAGAGGGAAGTATCAATCGATTACATACAAAAAATTGTATCTGATTATTTCCAGATGGATGTTGAAACACTTCAGTCTAAAACCCGTAAGCGTCATATTGTACAGGCACGCCAGCTGGCCATGTTTTTTGCAAAGAAATTAACCAAAGCATCTCTTGCAAGTATAGGTTCTCAAATAGGACAACGTGATCATGCTACCGTACTACATGCCTGTAAAACTGTAGATAACCTCGCTAGTACAGACAAACAATTTAGAAAGTATGTGGAAGATCTTGGTAAAAAATTATCCAATTAACTTCCTGTATTAACAAGAAATAAAAAATTAACAAAAGCCTCTAATATAATCTATTTGAGGCTTTTTACTTATAACGCTTTCGCGAAAGCTAACTTTCACATCTCTAAGATAGAATAACAGATAAACTGAAATTAGGTTTCTTACATTTACCTATAAAAAATAAATTATGCCAAAAACTAAAATATTGATGGTTTGCTTAGGTAATATCTGTAGATCACCGCTAGCGGAAGGAATTTTGAGATCAAAGCTGGATGATAAAAATTTTGAGGTAGATTCTGTAGGTACAGGGTCGTGGCATGTAGGAAATTCACCAGATGCAAGAAGTATAAAAGTAGGAGCCAAACACAATATCGATATTAGTCATTTACGAGGACGTCAACTATCTAAAGAAGATTTAGAAAAATTTGATCATATTTATGTAATGGATCAGAATAATTTAGATGATGTTTTGGAAATGACTACTACTGATGAGCAAAAACGAAAGGTATTAATGGTTCTTGACGCTGTTTTTCCTACAGAAAAAGTAGATGTTCCAGATCCGTATAATGGTACTATTGAAGATTTTGAAAGAGTTTATGAAATGTTAGAAGAAGCATCAAATGTTATAGCAAAGCAACTTGCATAAACTTAGAATCTATATAAAGATCTTGTGCATTTACCCGCATGTATTTATATTGCAACTATGACAAGGAATGCCCCAAACATAAAAACCTGTCTATTAGATTATGAATGCTTTTACAACAACTGGTAAGCTTTATTTAATACCTACCACCCTAGGTGATACGAGTGCGCTTGAGGTCATGCCTATTTCTGTAAAGAAGGTCGTAGAGCTTATTGATATCTATATTGTAGAGAACGAAAAAACTGCACGACGCTCAATTAAGGCTATTCACTCCGGTAAATCACAACCGTCCCTACAATTGCACTTACTTAATAAATATACAGATATAGCAGAGATCCCTGCTTTTCTAGAGCCCTGCCTTGCTGGAGAATCTGTTGGGCTTTTATCAGAAGCTGGAGTTCCTGGTGTTGCAGACCCTGGGGCAGATGTTGTGAAAATAGCCCATCAAAAAGGTATTCAAGTGGTTCCCCTAGTGGGACCCTCATCTATACTTATGGCTATGATGGCTAGTGGTATGAACGGACAAAACTTTGCTTTTAATGGTTATTTACCCATAGATTCAAAGCAACGCAAGCAAGAGTTGAAAAGACTAGAAAGGCTCTCTGCAGAACAAGGACAAACGCAATTATTTATTGAGACTCCTTATCGCAACAATAAAATGCTGGAAGACATTGTAAATACTGTCCATCCTGAAACGCAGGTTTGCATTGCTTGTGACATTACTTTACCCACAGAATATATTATTACTAAAAGCGCATCATTCTGGAAAAACAACGCTCCAGACCTACACAAAAGACCAGCTATTTTTATTATACATCAAGGCGGTTAAGTACTGCCGATAGCTATTAATATTCATTTACTTGAGATTATTGGGTTTTAAGTAAGCCCTTTGCACTTTACGTATCATTGGCTCTAAGCCATTAATTTTGATCTCCATCATTTCTTGCAACAGACTCCCCAATTTTCCTTCTGGAAATCCCTTTTGTCGAAACCACACATAGTACGATTCTGGTATATCAACAAGATACTTCCCCTTGTATTTTCCAAAGGGCATTCTATAGTGTGCTAGTTCAATGAGATGATCTTGAGGTGATTTTTGAGGCTTACTAGTTGCCATAAACCTTTTCTCCATTTACATACGTAGCTGATACTTGAAGTGAAGGAATTTTATCTTCAGCAATTGTCATAATATCTTCATCCATTATGATAAAATCTGCAAATTTACCTTGCTCAATGCTTCCTTTTTCGGTCTCTTCAAAATTTGAGTATGCTGCCCAAATGGTCATTCCTTTAAGAGTTTCTTTTCGCGAAAGCGCATTTTGCATTTGATAACCCCCTTTAGGATATTGTTTTAAATCTTTACGTGCAACTGCTGCATAAAAAGTATAAAATGGGTTTACCTGTTCTACCGGAAAGTCTGTTCCTAACACAACAAGTCCTGATTGATTAAGTAAATCTTTATACGCATAAGCTCCTTTAATTCGTTTTGCTCCTACTCTATCTTCTGCCCAGTACATATCGCTTGTAGCATGAGTAGGTTGTACAGAAGGTAAAATTTTGTTGCTAAATACATCAAAATCTTCTTTAGATACTACTTGTGCATGTTCTACCTTCCATCTTGGATCATTTTTAGATTGCAATACCTTATTGTATGCTCTTAAAACAACCACATTTGCACTATCTCCTATTGCGTGTGTATTCATTTGAAAATCTGCATTTGCAACCCTTCTTGCGAGTTCATTTATTTCTTTTACTGGGGTTACCATCGCCCCAAAATGTCCCGCCTTGTCATTGTAAGCCTCTTTTAGAACAGCTCCACGAGAGCCTAACGCCCCGTCGCCGTAAACTTTTACAGAACGGACATTAAGTCTATCTGTTTTCACTTTCCCATTTATTAGATAGTGATCAAGGTTTTCTTTGTTGTTACTAATCATTGCATAAACACGCATTTTTAAAGCGCCACTCACTTGCAAACTATCAATCATCTCAATAATAGCCTTGTCTAAACCTGCATCATTTACAGTGGTAAGACCGTATGAAAAACATACTTCTTGAGCTTCTAGTAAATTATTTGCAATCTGAGTTTTTGTTTCTGTTGGTAATACATCGTCTATTAATCGTTGTGGATTATCTATAAGTACCCCAGAAATTTTGCCATTTTGTACAACGATCTCTCCTCCGTCAACAATTGTATTCTCATTAATACCCGCTAGATCTAGTGCCTTTTGATTAACAAGGTATGCGTGTCCATCTATTCTCTCTAAAACTACCGGAAGATTTGGAAATAATATATCTAATGTATCTTTTATAGGGAAATCTTTGTTTTCCCAGTCATTTTGATCCCAACCTCTCCCTCTGATGACTGTTGCTTCCCTGTTTACTTTAGCAAAAGCACTTATCTTATCAACAACCTCATCAAAGCTATTGGTTCCTACTAAATTTGCGATTTGAAGATTTTGCCCTAGTCCATAAAAATGACAATGTCCATCAATCAATCCAGGCAGCACTGTTTTTCCACTTAGGTCAATTATTTTTTCAGCTTCATAAGTTTCGGCAATTTCAGCAGAAGATCCGACCGCTATGAACTTACCGTCTTGGATGGCAAAAGATTCCGCTTTCGCGAAAGCGCTATCTACTGTATACACATTTGCATTCGTAACAATAAGATCTACCGATTGTTTTTTATCGCAGGAAAAACATAGAATAGACAATAAAATTGCTGAAAAGAGTTTCATAAAAAAGGTTTTGCGCTAAAATAGCACAAAACCTTTACAATCATCAACGATTATGGGTGCTTAAAAATCAAACTTATAGGTTGCTCCTGCTAATCCTTGTATACCCTGAACATTATAATTGAGCCACTTTTCGTAATTAGTATTTAAAATATTATTCACACGACCGAAAACAGACAGTTTATCATTGAATCTATAACCCACATGTGCATTTGCGTCAAAATAAGCATCAAGCGTTGCTATTGATTGTGGAATAAGAATATCTGCTGGGTCTTCACTATAAATTAAATCTTTACGTTCCCCAGTATAAAAAAGATTTACACCTGCAAACCACTGTTCTGTGATCTGATAATCTGCAAAAAGAGATGCTTGGAGCTCTGGTAAATTCCAGGCTTCTTCTTCTGTATCTAATGTGTAGGTATTGTATTGCCCGTTTATTTTTAATTTAAAGTTTGCATTCACATCAAAATTTAGTTCTGCAAATCCGCTTATGGTCTTTGTATCATCGTACACCACATTAAAAGAATTTCCATTAGAATACCCATTTAAACCGAACCCATTACCGCTTTGTGAGTACGCATTATGCCTAATAAATGCTTTATTACTTTCTGAAGTATAGCTTCCACGTAAGTTATAACTCATTGCTTCAGATAGCTTTCCTTTCATTCCAATATATCCGTCGTATTGAGTATCTGTAGGCTGTATTAAGAGTGTAGGTGAAATGAATGGGTTTTCTTGTGCAAAGTCATGGTAATTATTTTGTTTTAAATCTCCTTCCAAACCAGCATAAGCTATAAATGTATCTCCTACTACCTGATAAGATGCTGTGATTTTTGGGTAAAAATAAATGTCTGTATCACTATTTTCTGTGTCTAAAGATACGAATGCAGCAACTCCTAAATTTACTTCTAAGTCATCCCGCAATATGGTAAGACTAGGGTTTATTCCAGCATTGATGAAACTATAGTTTATCTCTTGCTCTGGAGGCCCATAAGAATCTGCAAAAGAACCATTAATATAATCTGCCGTGATTGTAGTGGTGATAAGCTCTCCTGCAATAGGTAGTTCTAATGTGGGTTTTACAAATGCTCTTAGTTCTGTACTTTCTTCGTCATCCCCAAAATATCGAAAAGTAGCTTTAGCCCCTTTAAAAAACGACTCTTTAAAATTAATAGATCCGTTTATAGCTCCCGTCAAATATGAGTGTGAAACATCAAAGTCCTTGTTAAAAAGTGGCTCATTCATTCCAGAAGTAATACTTTCTAAATTTTCTGGAATACCGTACCAATTGTATACTTGGTGTTTTGCATCTAAATCTGCTCGCCAATTATAATCTATTTCTCGAGCGCCATAATTTAAATTTAATCTACTATCATAGAAAAAATCCTCTACAATAGTACCTTCAATACCTCCCTGTGATGAATTGTGATTTACAAAAACCCCAAAGTCTTCTGTTCTACTAATCTGAAAATTGCTGTAAAGTTCGGCTAGTATCGATGTGTAACTACCAAATCCTAATGTTGCATAGTTATCATATAAGGTTGATTTCTGACTTTTTTTAACTACTGCAGCCTTTCCTTTTGCTGGGGTAAAAGTGCTGGCTACGGGTACTGAAAAAATACTATACGTTACTTTTTTCTTTGTTGTTGTAACAGAGTCGTTAAGTTTTGGCGCTGCTTTAACCTTAAAAGCATCACTTATCGTAGGAGTATAGGGCTTCACCACATTAACAACCTCTGTTCCTAAAGTAGACTCTTCCTCTTGTGCATTTCCTATTTGCACAAAAAATATTGTCATAATAGTAAAACTTAATATATGTAATTTATTGAATGACTTATTCATATGACTTGTATACTTATTCAAATTAATTTTATGTTGACCTCCCCCCTAGCGCATTCTTATAGTAAAACGATTCTCATCGATTGCTTATTCTTGGCTAACTTTCCTTTTGTAGAGTTAACCCTCCTCGACAGAAGCATTAGTTTTAGACTCATTTGATTTAATAATGATGAGCTCATCCTTAGCCTCTTCTACTACGTCTGGAAAGTCAGTAAAATTCTTAGTGACACTTTCTAAAATATAAGTAGCTTGATAAGCATCTCCTAGACCATAAAAGTTCTTTGCCATAAGTACTAGACCTCTCGCTCCATACTCCTTATACCCACTATATTCTTTTGCTAATTTCTGAACTGAGGTATTTGAATCTTTATAACGCTTTTCACTATTTTTAAAGTAAGCATCATAATATAACGCTTCAGCGGCTAGAGAGCCTGTCGCTATTTTTCGAACCTCTGCATACGCTTTTTTTGCACGTTCTTGATTATTATTTTGTATTGAAGATCTTGCAATAACGACTTGAGCGTCGCTCTTAATTTTATTGTCAATTTTACTGTTGGTTAATACTTTTTCTGCGTATGAAATTGCCTCTTGATAATTACTTTGCTCATAATATGATTTCATCAAATTTGATTGCGCAAAAATTACGTTTTGAGGAAAATCTGCTTCCGTTTCTAGTCTTTTAAGAACTGGTGTAGCGTCCATATAATTCTTCTGCGTTAAAAACACTTGTCCTAACCTAGCAAGGGCTTGCTCTGTAAACTCATTGCGCTCTCTTTCCAAAACAAATTGATAGTGTGGAATTGTTTTAGGGTATTGCGCTTTCGCGAAAGCGATTTGTCCTAAATAAAAATGTGATTGTAATGCTCTCTGTCCATTAGGATATCTCCCTAAATACTCTTGAAATAGTTTTTCTGCTTGACTTGTGTTGTTGTCTAAATATTGCTTTTCTGCCTGTGTGTAAGACGCCTCGTCAAGCTCTGAATCTTCTACATCAATAAAATCTAAAGTACTCACCCACTGACCGTACTCATTAACACGTCCTAGATCAATGTAAATTAATTTAGCAGTAGTAACAGCTTGCAATGCTTCTGGAGTTCCTGGGTAGTCACTAGCTACTTGTTTTAATATAGTAAGTGCCTCGTCTGAGCGGTTACTGTTATCATAAATCAATGCCTTTTTAAGTAGGGCTTTTGACACATATGAACTACCTGGAACATCACTAATTAATTGATTGTAAGCTGATACAGCTTGATCTTTTTTATTTTGAGAGACATATATATTTCCTAGTTCATAGAGTGCATCGTCGCGGTATGAAGATGTTGGAAATTTACGTGCAAAACTCTGAAGTCCTTCGATTTTCTCTGAGTTCTTATTAATAAATCCATAGCTCATAGATTTTTGAAAAGTAGCATAATCTTGTCCAGAGTTATTTAGAGCAATGGATTGATTGTAGGCTTCTAGAGCTGGCCAATATTTACTGGATATAAATTTACTATCACCCAAACGAAGGTAGGCATCATTTAATCTTGTAATATCCTCTTTTGATTCTTTTGTATAATTTTCAAAATAAGTAGCTGCTTGCTCATACTGTTTATTTGAAAAATAAGCATATGCTAGATTGTAATTTATATCTTCATATTCTGGCGTAGTTGCTGCATTAGCAAACCCAAGAAACTGCTTATATCCAATAATGGCTTGTTCAAAATTATTTGTAACGAAATCAGTCTCTGCATCCCAATAAGTCGCTCTCGTTATGTAAAATGGATCTATTGGTTCTTTTAATGATTTTTGAAATGTCTCTTTTGCTGTTATGTAGTCTGCTTCATTAAATAATTCTAGTCCATATAAGAAAGCTACTTTTTGATATGCCTTATTATTATTTGTATTGTTTTTACTTTCTAGCAAACGCATTGCCTCTTTATAATTCTTCGATGTGATATAAGAATCAATAAGTAAAATTTCTAACTCTGCTTTTGCTGAAGTTTTAGGGTATTCTTCTAGATAATCTGCAATAACAGTAGGAGTAGGTTTATAGGCATTCCCAATCTCATAACTAAGTTTTGCATAATTCAAACCACTATCCTCTTTGATTTTATCTATAAAATTCATTTCTGATGCATTTTTAAATGCATTCAATGCTTCTTGTTTTTTTTCTAGCTTCAAGTATGACTCTGCAAGATGGTAATAAGCATTTTGAGCAGTGCTATTGCGACCGTCAATTATCTTATTGAATTCATTAATAGCATTTAAGTAATCTTTTTGCTTATAGTACGCATAACCTAGTTGATAATAATCTGTGTTATTCCATTTACCGCGTTTGCCTTTATATTCCTTTAAATAAGGTAAGGCTTGGGCGTAGTTTTCTTTATTAAAGTAACTTTCTCCGATGATCTTGTTAAGCTCTGATTTTTCTTTAGGGTTTGCTTTTGGGAGCTGAGATTTACCCTCAGTAATTGCTTCATCAAATTTGCCAAGTTTAAAATTAAGATCTGCTTTAAAGTAAGCAAGATCTTCATTATACTCCCCGCTTGTTTCTGCTTCTACTTGGTCAAATAACTCTGACGCCGATTCATAATCATCCCCTTCATAAGCCATAAAGCCTATGTAATATTTTGCTTGGGATCCATATTTTTTTGAGTCTCTAACACGGTTAAAATATTTCTTAGCATCATCAAAACGGTTGCTTTTGAAATACGCATATCCATTATTAAAATTGTAAGTTTCTCTTTCTCCAAGTGATAGATTCTTTTCCTCTACTCGATCATACCATTTACGGGCGTACGCATATTTTCCATTTTCAAAATAATAGGAAGCTACATCTAAAAATGCACTATTGCGTTTTGTGCTAGTAGGATACTCTGTGACAAAGGTGAGCATTAAGTCATCTGCACCTTGTTGATTGAGTCGCACTGCAGCATTTGCTATATAATAGGCACAATCACCTTTTACAGCGTTATCTTTAGACTCTCTTTGTACTTCTTCAAATAAGGTTTGAGAGGCAAGATATTGCTCACTATTGTATAAAGACAAAGCCTTATTATATTTTGCTAAGTCATTGGTATAGATAGCAGATTGTTGAGCTGTTGATATTGTTGAATATAAAATAAATGCAACAAGTAGAAACTTGATTCTGTGCATAATACAAATTTAGTTTTATTTTTGATTTGATGATGGATGTAACCTTAATGTGACAAAGTTTGATACAAACTACTTTATAATGGGATATACAAAATAGCACACCATCTTTTCAAAGTTACTTTTCTTCCTCTAGGATAACGCCAGATTTTATAGTTAATTATGTGAAGTTGTGAAAAGGATTTTAACAAGAGATGAGCATATAGCATTCTACACAAATACTCTACTTTAAACTTATTGCTCCTGTTCTTTGAATGAAATATTTGCTTAGCTTTTGATTCTTAACATCATTCAACTATTCATTTTTTTATAGCTCATTAATATTATTTCAAAGGTATCTGCTTTGCGGCGCTGCTTAAAATTGCGTTACTTTGACATCTAGAAAATCTATATAATGGCTCAACCTGTATTACAACTCTCACACGCTGCAATTTACCAAAGGGAAAATCTAATTCTATCTGAAGTAAATGTTACTATAGAATCAGGTGATTTCGTATATCTCATTGGTAAAACAGGATCAGGAAAGAGTAGTTTTATGAAAACCTTATATGGTGACCTTCCCCTTAACGAAGGCAAGGGTAGTATTGTAGGTTTTGACCTCAACGGTCTTAAAGAAAAACAAATACCTTTTTTACGTCGTAAGCTAGGTGTTGTTTTTCAAGATTTCAAGTTACTTAATGATCGTACCATTAATGATAACTTACGATTTGTTTTGAGAGCAACTGGATGGAAGGAAAAAGTCGCTATTGATTCTAAAATAGAAGCCGTACTTGATAAAGTGGGTATGAAAAGTAAGGGATTTAAATATCCTTATCAGTTATCTGGTGGAGAGCAACAACGTGTTGCCATTGCAAGAGCACTTCTTAATGACCCAGAACTTATTCTTGCAGATGAGCCTACAGGAAATCTTGATCCTCAAACAAGCGTTGAAATCATGGAGGTTCTGCAAGAAATTAATAAAAATGGAAATACTATATTAATGGCTACTCATGACTATGCCTTACTTCTAAAATATCCATCAAAAACACTAAAATGTGATGGAAACAAAATATTTGAAGTGGTACAAAAAACCGTCTAAACTATCTATTTTTATAACAATATTTCAAAAAAGCTATCACAAGATAAAAGGGTCTTATGACAAAAGAGCTTAGTTCACTTTTTATAGCTATTTCTTCTTTATATAAAGACCAATTATATTTTTTTGAAATACCATTATTGCCGCATTTCGCAATGATTAAATCAATTTTCTTAAAAGATTTTTTTTCTATAAAAAGCTTTAAATTGATTTTATAATCTCCCAGCACTTTTAAGGACTCATCATACATATTATTTTCAAAAACATTCTTATGATAAAAAGCTCCCTGATGGTGAACTGTATTTTTAAACCATAACAATCTAGTTAAATTTGAGGACAGTACCCTATGGTTATTTGTTTTTAGCGAATTACTTTGGTCATTCATCACAATGCTCCCTAAAACTACCTTGTCATTACTATTAAAGTGTTTTGATGCTTTTGAGAATACTTCAGTGTCATATAAAACATCGTCTGTACCCAAAAAGTAAAGCCAATCACCTTTTGATCTCTTTATTCCCTTATTCATTGCTTCATAAATGCCTGTATCATTTTCTGAAATCCACTTATACTGAGAGGGCAATAATTTTAAATACTCTTTAGAACCATCCGTAGAATTTCCATCAATAATCCAAACTTCATACTCCGTAAAAGATTGATTCATAATGGAATCCACACACTTTTTTAGTAATGCGAGTTGATTCCATGCGGGTATAATTATAGAAAGTGTTATAAGATTTAAAATTTTAAAAATTCGTATTTACCTACCTATCACAAATAAACAAAGATTTTTATTTAATATTTCAATTCTCTATGATGTATCTTTAGTTAAGATAAAACAAACTGAAATTGCCTAAATTTTCCGTCATCATATCTGTTTATAATAAAGCGTCCCATATTAAGGAGACCTTAGATAGTGTCTTACGTCAGACATTTACAGATTATGAAATTATTGTGGTAAATGACGCTTCTACTGATCGTAGTGATGAGATTATCAATTCTATATCTAAAAAAAAAATAAAATATATCCTTCTTGATAAAAATGTGGGTGCAGGGGCTGCTAGGAATATCGGTATTAATATCGCTAAAGGAGATTATATTTCATTGCTTGATGGAGATGATTTATGGAAACCTGACTATTTAAAAGAAATGATGGCCCTTATAAAAGCTTTTAAAAATCACCGCGTTTTTACTGCACAGTTAATACGAGAAACAAAAAATAGTAGCTCGCTATGCAACTATAGTTTTTCAACAGCCGGAAACACAAAAATGTTAGATTTAGACTTTTTCAAAAGTAGTTTTAAACAATGTGTCCTACACAGCAGTTCTACTACCCTACACCGCGAAGTCTTTAACAACATAGGCAATTATGATCCTACAATAAAGAGTGGTCAAGATACAGATCTTTGGATACGTATAGGTCTTGCATATAGGATTGCATTTTCTACTACTCCACTCGTTATTTATAAATTTGCCCCTAAGAGCCTTTATAAAAGTATCAAATCAACAAAAGATTGTTTAAAATTAAATAAATTTAAAGAAGAAGAAAAAGAAAATAAAGCCCTCAAAAAGTACTTAGACTTAAATCGATATTCATTAACCTTAAGAGCTAGATTATGGGGAGAGAAACAGCAAGCAAAAGATTATTTAAAAAATTTAGATAAAAAAAATCTTACCCGGAGGCAGCGATGGCTCGTAGGTTTACCTATATCGATGCTTAAAATGGCTTTAAAAACCCAAGGCGGATTAGAAAAACTTGGAATTAGACTCTCCTCATTTTGATTCCTTAAAATTATTAAAATCACGTATATAATCACCTTCATCAAACTCATGAGAAGCCAGTACCAAACATACTGCACCAGAAGAAAAATTATCTAGCTCCCTCCATATTCCTTTATTGATAAGTAATCCTTTATTTGGTTTATTGAGCGTCACTCTTTCTTGGCAATTTCCATTATCGAGAAGCACTTCAAAACTACCACTAACTGGAATAAGCAATTCTTGACATTCATTGTGCGCATGACCTCCACGATAAGCATCACTAGGCACATCATGCAAATAATACACACGCTCTATTTTATAAGGTATCGTTGTGCCTTCAATCACAGCAAGATTACCACGTGGATCAGTTATTCTTGGTATGTCTATCCAATGTACGAGTGATTTTTCTATCATAAACTAGTAATATAATTGCTCCACTCCTGTGCTATCTTAACTAGTGATAAATGTGAAACACTATTTTTTGCATTAGACTTACAGTTCATATAGAGCTGCTCATCAAAGATAAAAGATTCGATTGCGTTAGAAAACTTGTCCTCATTGTGATTTTCAACCAGCAAACCGTTGTGATTATTCGTAATTATTTCGGCTGGGCCACTAACGCAGTTAACAGATATGACTGGAGTACCTACACTTAATGATTCTATTAAGGCGCGAGGAAAACCTTCATAATGACTCGTAAGTAATAATGCTCTAGCTGATGCTATTTCATTTGTGATATCCTGTTGAAATGGATAAAACTTTATGCGAGATTCCATGTTCAGCGTCTTTACTAATTGATGCATTTTATTTTTATCACTTCCATCACCATAGATTCTCAAATGGTAATTTTCTTTTTTTGCTTTCGCGAAAGCGTGTATTAACAAACTTAAATTCTTCACCTTATCTTCAATTCGTCCCACAAAGATGAAATATGGATGTTTGGAATCAATATGCTCTATTGTTTCGACGTTTTCAATGGGATTAAAAATCGTCTTCGCTTTCTTAACTTTAAAATTCGAATTAATAGCTTCCGTGATGTGCTGTGAAACACCAATCAACCCAACTGCTGAGTGAGCCATTTTTTCTGACAAACGCTGATTGGAAGTAAAATAATTAGACAATAGTGAACTATGATTTACATAAATTAAATTATGATTTCTATAGATGTAATGAAGGTAAATCCACTCCTTTAAAACATTGTTCCTACTTCTATTGTCAATTATAAAATCAAAGTTTTCATTCTTTAAATACTTAGATAAATTCATGAATCTGGCGATTCTCTTTAAAAAATTATCTCCCTTATTTTTTTCTAAGCCCATATTATAAAGCACACCTGCATACTCGTAACTAACCTCATCATTAAGGGTAATAATATGGACTTTAAATCCTTGACTTACGAGCATTCTAGAAAGCATTGCTGTAGACCGCTCTGCTCCTCCTCCAGATAGTGAAATAGTGACTAACGCAATTTTTTTATGAGTATCTTTCGGCAAGAGAAGTAATTTTAAAGTCTATCAAATATAGCAAATGCGCATCTTACTTATAGGCGAATATAGTCGTTTACACAACTCATTAAAAGAAGGGTTGCTAGGTTTAGGTCATCAAGTGACCATTGTAGGCTCTGGTGACGGTTTCAAAAATTATCCTGTAGATATAACCCTTAAACTCGGGTTTCAAAAAGGATTGAAAAAAAAACTCAGACTTGCGATCCTCAAACTCACTACAATTGATATTGCAGCTGTAGATCTACGAGGAAAATTTCAAAAGCATAAATCAAAACTCTCAGGCTATGATGTTGTACAATTGATTAATGAATCTAGTTTTCAAACTACTCCAGAACTTGAACTAGAAACAGCCAAATTCCTCAAAGAACATAATAAAAAACTATTTCTACTCTCTTGTGGGACGGATCATATAAGTGTGACCCATGCATTTTCTAACGAATTACTCTACACTATTGCTACTCCTTATAAAGAGGGTAAAATTGAGGAAAACTCGTTTTACCCTACACTTAAATACCTCAAACCAGAGTATAAAAAATTAAGCGAGGAGCTATACGAGTTAATAGATGGAGTAATTTCTACAGATATGGATTATCACTTACCTCTTGTAAACCATCCAAAATATTTGGGTCTTATTCCTAATCCGATTAATGTTGACATTTTACCCTATAAGTCTTTAAACATAACTGGGGAAATTAGGATCTTTCATGGTATAAATCGGACAAATTATTTTAAAAAAGGAAATGATCTTTTTGAAGCCGCGCTCGATATTATTCAGAAAAAATATCCTAACAAAGTTTCTGTCATTACTGTAGAAAGCCTGCCTTATACAGAATATATCAAAACCTATAATGACTCTCATATCCTTTTAGATCAAATATACTCCCACGATCAAGGTTATAATGCACTTGAGGCTATGGCAAAGGGAAAAGTAGTTTTTACGGGCGCAGGAAAACATTTTTTAAAATATCATAATTTAGATCACACTGTTGCCATAGATGCAACACCAAGCGTTGAAGACCTCGTTAAAAGTTTAGAAACCCTAATTGAACATCCTGAAAAACTGGATAATATTAGTAAAAATGCAAGAGCATTTATTGAGGAACAACACAATTACATCACTATTGCTCAACAATATCTTGACGTGTGGAATAATAATTAGCGAATTTAATTAGCGATATCTTTTGTCACTATACTACCCGCTGGAATCACAACATTATCAGCTATAGTGACACCCTTCCAAATACTCACATTATTCCCAATAAAAACGTTTTTCCCGATAATGACAGGTGTACTTTCTCCTGTCTCTAGTCTTCTTTTTTCAGGATCTAGGCTATGAAAATTGCAATTGTATATAGCACAATTCATCCCTATGGTTGTATTGTCTCCTATGTGAATATAAGATTCATTTGCAATGGCACAAAAATTATTATTAATCGCCACATTGCTCCCAAAAGTAATTTCACTACCCATTTGCCTCGCTTCAATATAAGCGTATGTATTATAAAATTGAGGCGAATTTGTGACACCTATGTGTACGCTTTCGCGAAAGCGTACATGGCCTTTTCCATTAATTTGAGCAGGTTGGTGCAATATGGCAGCTCCCTCAATTGACTCATTAGTTGAGAGTAATTTATACTTCCAAATCCGGAAGCTTTGTATGATAATTCCTAGTTTAAGCACGTGCTTCTGTGATTTTCCCGAAAAGAGGTTTTCTAAATATAAACAGTAATACTAGTAAATGCACAAAATAGCTCAAACAATGGCTTATACTGGCTCCCTCATAACCATAATGATTTACAAAATACATTCCCGAGAGATAAATTACTAAGAGTGAAATGATTTCAGTAATTAAAAATAGCTTTAAATTATTTTTAGCTATAATCTGATACCCAATGACAATGGAGGCCACTTTGAAAAAGTCTCCTAGCAGTTGCCATTTGAACAAATTTTCCATGGGTAAAAAGTCTTGAGTAAATAATAGTTGTATGATAAAGTTACGTGCGAGAAAGATAATCACGAGCCCTATTCCAAAAATAGGTAGAATCGTTTTATAAAAAGTAAAAATCTCTTTTCTAAAGCCTTGAATAGAGTTTGTTTTTGCAAGCTGTGGTAATATATATAGTGTCATTACTGTAGCAACAAATTTTAGATAATAGTCAGAAATACGTGACATCGCATCCCAATATCCCGCCTGTGTCAGGTTATCTACTTCTACTATTTTATTTCTAATGGCGATATAAACAAGTGGCAAAACTACCATTGAAAACAGAGCCATTATAGTGTAAGAACTTAATTTTTTAAAGGCTTGAGAAGAAAAGTTAAAGGTTATTTTTTTTAAAATAGCACTCTCTTTCCCAATTATAAATAGTGTGATTAGCAAGGCAATTGCTGGACTAATAATTAGTGCTTGCAACGCTCCCTCAATACCAAAATTGATTATAAAATATACAGCGATCGCGATCGCCATAAGGTTTGTAGCTATCTGTATCCAAATTACTTTTTTATAGGCAGATTGACCATTAATAACAGCCATCAAGATTCCATTAATAGTAATAAATGGGATTGCTACTGCAAGACTTTTAAAAACAAAAGAATAGCCCTCCTCTCCATCAAAAATGTAATCGTTCCAAAAATCTGAACCTACATATAATATTATCGCTAGTACTACAGATATGAACACACTTGATATGATAGCTGTAGAAATCAATCTTCTAAAAAGATGATCTTCTTCTTTAGAAGCCACATATTTTACAATTCCATTTGTGTAGCCTAGACTTCCTACAGCTTGAGTACTCGTAAGAAAATTACGCAAATAGCCAAGTAATGCCATTCCACGTTCTCCTAAATAAATAGCAATTAGTTTTGAAGTAATTAACCCTCCAATAATTTGAATAAAAACAGCAATACTGTTGAGAGAAGTAACCTTTAATAATACGTTACTAGCAAAACTTTGTCGCAGTTTCCCTAGCATGTAAATTCTTTTAAAGCATTAATTATTGTCGAGACTTCTGCTTGTGTTAGATTTGGATCTGTAGAAATACTCAATACCTCATCGTGTATTTGCTCACAAACTGGAAACGATAATCCATTCAATTCTGAGAGTGCTTCTTGCTTATGAGGAGGAACCGGATAGTGAATAATAGTTGTGATTTTTCTTTTGCTCAAATATTCTTGCAACAAATCACGATGTTTACAGCGCACTACAAATAAATGGAAAACATGATCTTCCTTTTCATTGTATTTTGATAAAATAATGTGTTCATTGTCAATTTCAGAGAAATATCGCATGGCGATGGCTTTACGTTTCTGATTAAGAGCATCAAGATCTTTGAGTTTAATTCTCAAAAAACCCGCTTGTAGTTCATCTAAGCGGGAATTTACTCCAGCGTATTGCGCCACATATCGTTTTCTAAAACCATAATTACGATACTGAGATATTATTTTAGCAAGTTGCTCATCGCTGGTTGTCACAGCACCGCCGTCTCCTAGTGCCCCTAGATTTTTGGTTGGATAAAAGCTATGTGCAGCAGCATGAGCAAGTGATCCGCTTCTGTTTCCATGCTTGTCTCTCGCCCCATGAGACTGGGCGCAGTCTGAAACGATTAAGAGTTGGTTCGCTTTCGCGAAATCGGAAACCCTATCCATATCTGCCAGCAAACCGTACAGATGAGTAGGGAGTATTACCTTAGTCTGGCTTGTTATTTTTCTTTTTAAGTCTTCAAGGTCAAAATTAAATGTCTCCAAGGAAGCTTCAACCAATATTGGAATAAGACCAGCTTGCTTTATGGCCAGAATTGTTGCGATATAAGTATTGCTCGCCACAAGAACATGATCTCCAGCTTTAATTTTTCCTAGGATTTTATATCCTTCAAAAATTATTCGTAATGCATCGAGACCATTTGCTGTGCCTATACAATGCGTAGTTCCACAATATGCAGCATATTCATTTTCAAAATTTTCTACTTCTTCTCCTAAAACAAACCAGCCACTGTCTAAAAACCTCGAAAAGTAGGATTTGAAATTGTCTTGGTAAGGTTTATTTAATTTTTTTAAATCGAGAAACGGAATCATACCAACACATTATTTAGAAGTGAGTGATTCTTGGTCTGTACTGCATATTGATATTGAAGCATAGTTCTAGCACCAAAACTTTCTTTCCAGTACGTGAGACCGGCATTAATCTGCTTCCCATTATTTTCGTTTGATGTTCCAAAATCAAAATACCATTTATGCGCAAAAATTTCTGTAATCAGATTGTGAAAGAGATAATCCAGGGTTCCTAATTTTTGTTTATCATCATTTCCAGAAATATATTGAACGTGTGCGGTTGTTTTAGTTTCAAATATAGTTGCGCCACCTACAAGCTTATTATCATGGTAAACGTTAAATTGTCTAATATGTTTAGGAAAGCGTTCACTGAGCCGTTGAATTTCTTCTAGGCTGTGAGTTGGTTTTGCTTGAAATCTTTGCTTAAGGTTAGGAATTAAAATTTTACTCCAAAATTCACCAAAGTTATTTTCTTCAATTAGTAATAGCCCATTTGAGTCGGCTTTTTTCACACCCTCTATCCTATTAGTTTGTATGGAAAACGTGTTTCTATAGTCTATCACTGAAGCAGTTTCTACTTTGACACATTCTGCATTTACTAACTGCATTAGATATTGAAGTTCTGAACTAGCTTCTTGAGCGTAGAATGAAGGAACTAACTTCACCTTTAGCGTAGAGATTTGTATTTCAGATAGGTAATTTAAAACCTGCAAGAAAATTTCTAAAACATCTTTAAGTTTTTGCTTTCGCGAAAGCAGGAGTCCACCATAAGTCAAACCCCGATGACTGTATAATGTGTTGTCCATGATATTTGCTGGCATAACCGCGATTATACTACCTTTTTTCTTTACAACTAGTGAATGATCGTCAAATCTATCGGAGTGATACTCCATAAAATCACGATAATGTAAAAATGTAGCATTTCTTGAGTTTGAGATAAAATTATCCCAATCTTGTTTATCGCGACTTGAATATTTATTAACGGTATAGATTTTAATGTTTTTAATAATGGTGACTCTAAAATAATACAATCTACAATATAGTATGTATTCTCAAAGCAGAATATTATAACCTAGAAAAATACTCTGGCTACAAACGAAAAACCCCACTCTACTCGAGTGGGGTTCTAAATTATATAAAGAAGTTACTTTTATTAAGCAATTTTATTACGCTTACGATCAACTTCTTTGAGGTATATCTTACGTAATCTTAAGTGATTAGGTGTAACTTCAACATACTCATCCTTTTGAATATATTCCAATGCTTCCTCTAATGAGAATTTTATAGCAGGAACAATCTTTGCTTTATCATCTGCACCAGATGAACGTACGTTAGACTGCTTCTTAGCTTT
This sequence comes from Dokdonia sp. Hel_I_53, assembly GCF_007827465.1. NCBI lineage: Bacteria > Pseudomonadati > Bacteroidota > Flavobacteriia > Flavobacteriales > Flavobacteriaceae > Dokdonia > Dokdonia sp. Hel_I_53. The sequence continues at coordinate 2,890,179 of NZ_VISL01000001.1, read as the reverse complement.
GGTAATATTTATATTCATGTCATCTTGACGAGAATTCTCACCAATTACTTGACCTTCATAAATATCTTCTCCTGGGGATACGAAAAACTTACCTCTATCTTGAAGTTTATCAATTGAGTAAGGTATTGCTGTTCCGTTTTCCATAGAAACTAATGATCCAGAAATACGTCCTGGAATATCTCCTTTAAATGGCTGGTATTCTTTAAAACGGTGAGCCATTATTGCTTCACCTGCAGTTGCAGTGAGAAGTTGGTTACGTAAACCAATAATTCCTCTAGATGGAATTAAAAATTCAATCACCATACGGTCACCTTTAGCCTCCATTGAAAGCATTTCTCCTTTACGCATAGTAACAAACTCTACTGCTCTACCAGATACACTTTCTGGAAGATCAATTGTGAGTTCTTCAATAGGCTCGCACTTTACCCCGTCAATCTCCTTAATGATAACTTGAGGCTGACCTATTTGAAGTTCATACCCTTCACGACGCATTGTCTCAATTAAAACAGACAAGTGCATGACACCACGACCATAAACTAAAAATTTATCTGCACTATCTGTATCATTAACACGAAGGGCAAGATTCTTTTCTAATTCTTTAGTTAAGCGCTCTTTAATATGACGTGAAGTAACAAATTTTCCATCTTTTCCAAAAAATGGTGAATCATTAATTGAAAAAAGCATACTCATAGTAGGCTCATCAATATCTATGGTTGCGAGCCCTTCTGGATTTTCAAAATCGGCAACGGTATCACCTATTTCAAAACCTTCAAGACCTACTATTGCACAAATATCTCCAGCTTGAACACTTTCAACTTTCACACGACCTAAACCGTCAAAAATATGTAATTCTTTAATTCTTGTTTTCTTAATTGTTCCATCACGTTTTACTAATGAAACTTGCATGCCCTCTTTAAGCTCTCCACGATTTAATCTACCTATCGCAATACGACCAGTAAAAGAAGAGAAGTCAAGAGAAGTAATAAGCATTTGTGTATTACCTTCTTCTATTTTTGGTGCAGGGATGTGCTCCATTACCATTTCTAAAAGAGGCTCAATAGAATCTGTCTCTTTTTTCCAATCGTCTGACATCCAGTTATTCTTAGCTGAACCATAAACTGTTGGAAAATCTAACTGCCATTCTTCTGCTCCTAATTCAAACATTAGGTCAAAAACCTTTTCATGTACCTCCTCAGGTGTACAATTTTCTTTATCTACCTTATTAACAACCACACAAGGCTTAAGTCCTAAGTCAATAGCTTTTTGCAAAACAAAGCGTGTTTGTGGCATTGGTCCTTCAAAAGCATCAACAAGAAGACAAACACCATCTGCCATATTAAGTACACGCTCTACTTCTCCACCAAAATCGGCGTGACCAGGAGTGTCTATAATATTAATCTTTGTTCCTTTGTACATTACAGAAACATTCTTAGAAGTAATGGTAATCCCACGCTCACGCTCAAGATCATTATTATCTAATATAAGTTCTCCTTTAGATTCATTTTCTCTAAAGGTTTCACAGTGATACATAATTTTGTCAACCAAGGTTGTCTTACCGTGGTCTACGTGGGCGATAATCGCGATATTCCTTACGTCCATAATGGGTTGTATTAATGCCTTATTTTAAGCGGTGCAAAAGTAGGTATTATTTATGAATAAATTATACAATACATTAATATATAGTTATTGTAAAATTTTAATCATATTTTATTACATAAACTACTGACTAATAGCATCTCTACCATCACTTCTAAAATTGACCTATTTTAAAAAGAATTAAGAGTTTAGCGTAACAAAAAAGCCTTTCCAAAAAGGAAAGGCTTTTAAAATTTATGTCCTTACTATTATAAGGATATCAAAAGTTGTTTAGACCTTTATTAAAAAATCTCACGTCCAGAAAAATGGAAAGCACCTTCAATAGCTGCGTTCTCATCACTATCAGATCCATGTACTGCATTTTCTCCCACAGAAGCTGCATATAATGCACGAATTGTTCCTTCTGCTGCATCTGCTGGATTTGTTGCTCCAATCAATGTACGGAAATCTGCAACTGCATTTTCTTTTTCTAATATTGCAGCAACGATAGGACCACGTGTCATAAATTCTACAAGCTCACCAAAAAATGGACGCTCACTGTGTACTCCATAAAACTCCTCTGCATCTGCTTTAGTCATTTGCGTAAGTTTCATTGCTACAATACGAAAACCGCTTGCAGTAATTTTTTCTAAAATTGCTCCGATGTGTCCGTTCTCAACGCCATCAGGCTTAATCATTGTAAAAGTTCTGTTTGTTGCCATACTGGATAATACCTAATAAAAGTACCTAGATTTTATGAGTGCCTATAAATTTGAGACTCAATTAGTAAATTCAATTTAAATTTTGGCGAAAGCAAGATAATCTTTCTTGAAATCGGGTGCAAAAATACAGTTTTTCTATATTATGACAACATTAAGTTTAATCAGATTTAAATTACTAAATATTTGATAACAAGCCAAAACCAAGCAAGCGATAAATCGTATATTCGCCACTTATGAATGAAGAACAAATTGCAATGTCAAAAAGCCTACTAAGTGGCTCAAAAAACATTGCTATCATACCACATAAAAACCCAGATGGAGATGCCATGGGTAGTACTCTTGCTCTTGCTAGCTATCTCAATAAAAAAGGGCATAAAGCAACTGTTGTATCACCTAATGAATACCCGCATTTCTTACAATGGCTTCCAGGTAATGATCAAGCGGTTAATTACAATCGTGATATTGAAATTGCTCAAGAAATCATCTTAAATGCAGACCTTGTTTTTACACTCGACTTTAATCATTTTTCCCGTACTGGTGATTTGCAGAATGAATTAGAACAGGTAAAGGCGCCCTTTGTAATGATAGACCATCACCAGCAGCCCGCAGACTATGCTATTGTCACTTATAGTGATACTGCCATGTCTAGTACTTGTGAGATGGTATTTCATTTTATCAAAGCCTTAGGAGATCAAGATATGATTGATTCTGAAATGGCTAGTTGTCTTTATACAGGTATTATGACAGATACCGGATCTTTTAGATTTCCTTCAACCACGGCAACCACCCATCGGGTTATAGCGTCATTAATTGATAAGGGAGCTGAGAATTCAAAAATCCATGAGAAAATTTACGACACAAATAGTGAATCTAAATTACAGCTATTAGGTGTTGCTCTAAACAATCTAGTCGTTTTAAAAGAGTACCGTACTGCATATATAACCATGTCTCAAAAAGAACTTGATGATCACAATTTTCAAAAAGGCGACACAGAGGGTTTTGTAAATTATTGCTTATCACTACAAGGTATTATATTTGCTGTTATATTTATAGAAAATTTATCTGACTCTATCATTAAAATGTCGTTAAGATCAAAAGGTACATTTTCTGTAAATGAGTTTGCCAGAACCCATTATCAAGGTGGCGGCCACACCAACGCAGCTGGTGGAAAAAGTGATTTGGGACTTCAAGAGACTGTTGCTCATTTCAAAACGTTACTACCTAGATATAAAGAACAGCTTACATGATGAGAATACTAATTTTTATATGTTTCATATTTTTTACTTCTTGTGCTGATCAAGTTGCAAGAGAGCCCGTTTCTCAGAAATCTGGCTCCTACATAAATAAATCTGTACAACGAAATAAAGATTTAATTGCTCAAGAGGAAAAAGCAATTCTAAATCTTATAAAAAAAGATACTTCTAAAGTATATGAATCCTCGCCAAATGGATTTTGGTATACCTATATTCAAAAAGATACTCTAGGTAATAGTGCTCCTCAAATAGGAGACCTTGTCCTTTTTAATTACAATATTGCAACTTTGCAACGTGAAACACTCGTTAGTCAAGAAGAGATAGGAAATACTGTTACTCAAATAGATCAAAGTAATCAAGAGTTAATTTCTGGAATACGAGAAGGTCTCAAACTTATGAAAGAAGGAGAGACTGTAACCTTTTTATTCCCAAGCCACAAGGCTTATGGCTATTACGGGCTAGACGGTAAAATACGTAGTAATATACCAATACAAAGTACTGTCACATTATTAGAAATCAAAGACCAAACAAAAAATTAATTAAATCCTTAACAATGAAGAAAACAAGTATGTTATTAATTGCAGTAATTTTTTCACTTTTTTCGTGTAATGATAAATATCCAGATATCGAAGAAGGTTTATATGCAGAGATTGTAACAGATAAGGGAACAATGCTTGCTGAGTTATTTTACAAAGATGCTCCGGCAACCGTGGCAAACTTTGTGGCACTTGCAGAAGGCACCCACCCACTAACAGATACTACTTTTACAGGTAAACCATTTTATAACGGATTAAAATTTCACAGAATTATAAAAGATTTTATGATTCAAGGTGGTGATCCAGATGGTACTGGTCGTGGAGGTCCAGGATACAAATTTTTTGACGAGCTTAGTCCTGATCGTAAACATGACTCAGTAGGAACTCTATCTATGGCAAATTCTGGTTACGGAACAAACGGGAGTCAGTTTTTTATCACACATAAAGCAACTCCTCACTTAGATGGTTATGACGCAAATGGTGTGTTGAAGAATTGTGAAAATCCAAGAGTTAGTTGTCATACAGTATGGGGACGTGTTATTCAAGGGCTTGAGGTAATAGATAGTATTGCAGCTGTTGAGATGCAAGACCCTCGTGCTGGTACTCCTAAAGAAGATGTAATCATCCAACAGGTAAACATTATTCGTGAAGGGGATGCTGTAGCAAATTATAACGCGGCAGAAACGTTTACTGCAGAACTTGCGGCATATGAAGAGCGTCAAATAAAAGAAGAAGCTGAAAAAGCAAAGAAATTTTCAGGTAAAAAAGCAGAGTTAGACGCAAAGCGTGTTGACCTTGTAAAGCTTCCTAGTGGTTTAGAAATACATTTTGATAAAAAAGGAAAAGGTCAAAAACCAGCACTTGGAGCAAAGGTAAAAGTAGATTATGCAGGTTACTTTACAACCGGTGAATTGTTTGACACAAGTATGGAATCTGTAGCGCGTGCAAACGATAAACTTGATGAACGCAAGCTCGCAGCAGGACAATATAAGCCTATGGATGCAGTTTACAGTCAAGAGGCTAGACTCATTGCTGGGTTTAAAGAAGGTTTACAACAAATGTCTGTAGGAGATAAGGCAACATTATTTATTCCCTATCACCTAGGGTATGGAGAGCAGGGATACCCTGGTGCCATTCCTCCTAAGGCAGATTTAATCTTCGAACTGGAATTACTAGAAATTGTAAAATAAATATTTTATTTCGCTTTCGCGAAAGCGAAATAACTTTATAAAAAAAGAGCTTATCATGATGATAAGCTCTTTTATGTTTTAAATATCTTATATTAAGATGCTTTGGGAATATCTTTCAATATTTCTATTACAAAATCCCAGTATTTTTGAGCACTAGAAATGCTTGCACGTTCATCTGGTGAGTGAGCGCCTTTAATAGTAGGACCAAAAGAAATCATATCCATTTCTGGATAATTTTTCCCTAAAATACCACACTCTAAACCAGCATGACAAGCAGCTACGTGAGGCTTTTGATTATTGATCTCTATATACATTTTCTCAAGAACTTTTAATATAGGGCTATCCATATTTGGTGCCCATCCTGGGTAATCTCCAGAAAGCTCCACATCAAAACCTGCAAGCTCAAATACAGCAGTAAGCGTATTTGCAAGATCATCTTTAGAACTATCCACAGAAGACCTTGTAAGACAACCTATCTTGATCTTTCCTTCCTTTAAAATAATACGAGCTATATTATTTGAGGTTTCTACAAGATCATCGATATCTGGACTCATACGATACACTCCATTATGTGCCGCATAGATAGATTTGAGTACCTTTTCTTGATCCTCAAGATCCATCACTTTTTCTGGAGCATCGATTTTCTTAATTGAAAGCTCTAATTTTTCTTCTAGCGTTTTATACTCTCCATGTATCGCAGAAGCATTATCCGTAAAATCTGCTTCAAAGGCAGCTACTTGATTTTCGTCTACTGAGATAATCGCATTACTTTCTCTTGGAATCGCATTACGTAAACTGCCTCCGTCTATAGAAGTTATCCCTATATCAAAATTAGTTGAAGCATTGTAAAGCAAACGATTCATAATTTTATTAGCGTTGCCTAGCCCTCTAATGATATCCATTCCAGAGTGACCGCCTTGTAATCCTTTTACAGTCATTTCATAGCCTACCATTCCTTTTTCTACAGAAACTTCATTATAGCTTCTTGTTGCTGTAATATCAACTCCACCAGCACAACCTACTCCTATCTCATCATCTTCCTCTGTGTCTAGATTTAAAAGTATATCCCCTTTTAGAATACCTCCTTTTAAACCCATTGCTCCTGTCATGCCAGTCTCTTCATCTATTGTAAATAGGGCTTCGATGGCAGGATGCTCTATAGTATTACTTTCTAGTATTGCCATGATTGTAGCTACCCCAAGACCATTATCAGCTCCTAAGGTGGTGCCTCGAGCTCTTACCCAATCACCATCTACATACATGTCTATACCTTGTGTATCAAAATCAAATTCTGTGTCGTTGTTCTTTTGATGCACCATATCCAAATGAGACTGCATAACAACCATTTTTTTATCTTTGTGTTCTACGGTAGCTGGCTTACGTATAATTACATTTCCTACCTCATCTTCTATCGTTTCTAAACCTAAGTTCTTCCCAAAATCTTTCATAAATGCAATTACGCGATCCTCTTTTTTAGAAGGACGCGGTACCGCATTGAGATCTGCAAATTTATTCCAAAGTGCTTTAGGTTCTAGATTTCTTATTTCTTGGTTATCCATTTATTCTGTTTTGCAACAAAGATAATCGGTCCCTATGAGAATGACTCTCCACTTATGAAAATGTTATAAAATTGTACTAATCTTTAAAAATGATGGATAACAAGATGTAGAGAATGATAAGTAAAGGAATTCCTGAAAATTGAAAAAACACGAGTAACAATACACTTGCTAGCAAGAATAAGTAACGTACTTTATTTTCAGCAAAAGACCATGTTTTAAATTTAAGTGCAAACAAAGGCAACTCTGCATTAAGCATGAAACAACTTAAGGCAGTAATTGCAAGAAGTACATATGGATTTTCTAATACCGCTTTCGCGAAAGCGTATTCCTCAAATATTAAAATAAGTGGTAAACTTAAAATAAATAGGGTATTTGCAGGTGTGGGCAGCCCTATGAATGAACTTGTTTGACGATCATCTACATTAAACTTTGCTAGTCTATATGCTGAAGCTAGTGTAATCGCAAACCCAAAATACCCCAAGTGAATATGTTGCTCCGTAAGTTGTGCACCCCAAGGAACATCACTAGCATCCTCGAGAAGTTGATACATTACAACACCAGGAACTACACCACTAGTAACCATATCTGCAAGCGAATCCAGCTGTAGTCCCACCTCACTAGAAGCATTGAGAATACGAGCAAAAAAACCATCAAAAAAATCAAAGAAAATTCCCAAAGCCACAAAAATAGCGGCATATTCTAAACGATCATTTACTGCAAAAACAACTGCGATACAACCAGAGAGCAAATTGCCCATGGTTATAGCATTAGGCACGTATTTATTTATAGACATTATAGAGATTTTGAGTAAAAATAGGGAAGAATATTGTAGTACAATACTTCTATGCAATATCTCTCTACTTTTAATGTTTACAAAGTGTACTAAAAGTGGGATATTTGCCCATCTACATTTTACTATTGAAAAAGACTCTTACATTATTAATGATGTGTTTTTGTGCCACTGTTGTATCACAAACGGTACGCTCTTATTCTAATGAATTTTTGAATATAGGTGTTGATGCGGCGGCACTTGGTATGAGTAATGCTGTTGTTGCAGGTACACAAGATGTAAATGCAGGATACTGGAATCCTGCTGGACTTACACAACTAGAAGACAATCAAATCTCTTTAATGCATGCTTCTTATTTTGCAAATATTGCAAACTATGATTATATAGCATTTGCAAAACCCTTAGACGACCTTAGCGCTATGGGGTTATCAATCATACGTTTTGGAGTAGATGATATTTTAAATACCACACAGCTTATTGATGAGCAAGGTAATATAGATTACAATCGCATTAGCTTATTTTCTACTGCAGATTATGCTGTCACTTTTTCTTATGCACGCGCATTGCCTCTAGATGGGTTAAACCTGGGAGTAAATGCAAAAGTGGTACGTAGAGTCATTGGAGATTTTGCAAATAGTTGGGGGTTTGGGCTCGATGTTGGTCTTCAATGGAAAAAAAATAATTGGGATTTTGGAGTTATGGCCAGAGATATTTCAACCACAGTAAATGCTTGGAGTATTGACGAAGAAGAGTTTGCCACCATAAGCGCAGCCGTTGAAGGGCAAAATCAAGAAGTACCAGAAACTCGAGAAATAACTATTCCTAAATTACAAATGGGTTTAGGTCGCAAATGGATATTTAGCTACGATTATAGCTTAAGGGCTGAGATAGACCTCAATGTACGATTTACACAAACTAACGATTTCTTTTCTTCTTCTTCATTAAGCGCCACACCTGCAGTAGGTTTCGAGTTTGGTTATGCAGAATTAGTTTATGTACGTGGAGGTGTGGGGAATTTTCAGGAACTTACATCTCTTGACAATAGCAGTACCATAGGCTTTCAACCAAATATTGGCGTTGGTTTTGAATATAAAGGAATTCACGTTGACTATGCACTTACAGATATCGGTGATCAGAGTGCTGCCATCTATTCTAATGTATTTTCAGTAACGTTAGACTGGGGTCTATTTAGGTAGCATAAATCTGATCTTATAATCTTTATAAGTATTTGAGTTTTTAAAAAGTCTCAATCTCTTTAAGTTTCTATAATTATAGAAGTCTTATACTTAAAACAGCCAAAACCTTTCATTAATAGATTACTAAAGTCACCTTAATTACTTTCTAAGAGTACAAAAGAATAGTACTTTTAAAGAAAACAGCGACTTTGGAAATATCAGAATTAATTCAAAAACAGCGTACTTACTTCTTGAGCGGATACACAAAAGATGTAAACTTTAGGAAAGCGGCTTTAATTCGCTTTCGCGAAAGCATAAAAAGAAATGAACAAGAAATTATAAATGTTTTAGCGGCAGATTTTAAAAAACCTCCTTTTGAAAGTGTTGCCACAGAAATAAGTATTGTTTTAAAAGAGCTAAATCTAGCTATAAAAAACCTCTATAAATGGAACAAACCCAAGAGAGTAAAACCCTCTCTACTTAACTTTCCATCGAGCGATGCTATTATGTATGAGCCTTATGGCTCGACCTTGATAATTGCTCCATGGAATTATCCTTTTCAACTTGCTGTAGGCCCTATGATTGGAGCCATTGCTGCCGGAAATACAGTAGTTTTAAAACCTAGCGAACTTACACCTAAAACCTCTGGACTCTTAGCAAAAATTATTTCTGATGTCTTCGATGAAAACCATGTGACAACTGTTCTAGGTGGCAAGGAAACCTCTACAAGATTACTAGCAGAACGTTGGGATTATATTTTCTTTACAGGGAGTGTTCCCGTAGGAAAGATTGTGTATAAAGCAGCTGCAAAAAATCTCACCCCAATTACTTTAGAATTAGGCGGTAAGAGCCCTTGCGTTATTGATGAAACTGCAAAAATACAACTTACCGCGAAGCGAATTGTCTGGGGTAAATTTGTGAACGCAGGACAAACATGTATTGCACCAGATTATATCCTTGTTCACTCTTCAATAAAGGATGCATTCCTAACCGCGTTAGATATAGAAATTACAAAAGCGCTAGGTGCAGACCCAAAGGTTTCTCCAGATTTTGCACGTATTATTAACGAGAAGAATTTTGAAAGGCTTAATAATATGCTAAGTGACAGTGTCATATTTAAAGGAGGGCAAACTGATAAAAATGATTTATATATAGCGCCAACAGTTCTCACGGATGTTTCATTAAGTGATACAGTAATGCAAGAAGAAATATTTGGCCCAGTACTTCCTGTTTTAACCTATGACACAAAAGAAGAAATTAAAAAAATTATCGTATCTTATGAGAAGCCTTTAAGCGCATATGTGTTTTCACAGAAAAGATCTTTTAAAAATTGGTTTAATGAAACTTTTTCTTACGGAGGAGGTGTAATAAACGATACACTAGTCCACTTTTTAAACGATCGGCTACCATTTGGTGGTGTGGGACATTCTGGAATAGGAAGCTATCACGGTAAAAAAAGTTTTTTTACATTTTCTCACGAAAAGTCTGTTGCAAAAAGAGGAACGTGGCTTGATATTCCAATACGATACGCTCCTTATAAAGGTAAAATTGGATTGCTTAAAAATTTTATGAAGTGGTTATAAAGGTGTATTTATATATTAAAATAGGGTATTTACCCCCGCTTTATAAAGACTAGTACGAGTACTTTTACATACGTCAAGAAATTCCCCCCTAAATATTAAAACCAAAATATTATGGGACGACCCACTAAAACTGAAAGATTAGAAAAAGCAAGACCTATTGTCATGCCCTCTACATTAACCTTCTGTAAATTAAACTTACAGAAACTGTATGCACGAAGTAGAAGGCTTCAACTCTCGCATTGGAATGAACAACATGATTATGCTGATTTTATTCATAATTTATGGAACATGATGCTCACCCACAGCTCATTTAAAAAAGATGCTTTAAAAATAGAAGATATGCTAGGTACTGGTGATGTCATTCAACTTTTAAGTGATATTGTTATGGATCATCAAAAAAACTGGAGTAATGTCTAAACTTAATTATTACTAGTATTTATTACAGAACTATTACTTTTATTTTTTGCTTATAATTCTTAGATACATGCTACCCTAGCCACCCTTCTCGGTCAAGGCTACGGTACTGTATTGCCTCACTGATATGAGCACCAGTGACAGTTTCAACACCCTCTAGATCTGCGATAGTTCTTGATACTTTTAAAATTCTATCATAAGCTCTGGCTGAGAGATTTAAACGCTCCATAGCTGTTTTGAGAAGCTGCTTTGATGCTTCATCTAATGCACAATACTTGCGTATTTGTTTCACATTCATTTGAGCGTTATAATTAGTTTTTTCGCTTTCGCGGAAGCGTTCTACTTGCACTTCTCGTGCTGCGGTAACACGCTTACGAATTTCAACACTAGACTCTGCTTTAGTCTCATCACTTAACTTCTCAAAAGGGACAGGAGTCACCTCTATGTGTATATCGATTCTATCCAAAAGAGGTCCAGAAATTTTACCAAGATAGCGCTGCATCTCTGCTGGGCTGCTTGTTACTGGGGCGTCTGGATCATTAAAATACCCTCCAGGACTAGGATTCATACTCGCCACCAACATAAAGCTAGAAGGATAGGTAACTGTAAAACGCGCGCGTGATATGGTAACCTCTCTATCTTCGAGTGGCTGTCGCATTACCTCTAATACCGATCTTTTAAATTCAGGTAGCTCGTCAAGAAATAAAACACCATTGTGTGACAATGAAATTTCTCCAGGCTGTGGATATGCACCGCCACCAACTAAAGCTACATCACTTATGGTGTGATGTGGAGATCTGAAAGGTCTCTCTGACATCAAACCTTGGTTATCTTTTACACGGCCTACCACACTATGAATTTTAGTAGTTTCTAATGCTTCTCTTAACGACATGGGAGGTAAAATACTAGGCAGTCTTTTACTTAACATTGTTTTTCCAGAACCGGGAGGACCTATTAAAATAATATTATGACCTCCAGCTGCAGCTATTTCCATACATCTTTTTATACTCTCCTGCCCTTTCACATCTGCAAAATCAAACTCGGGATGCTCTAAGCTTTTATAGAATTCTGCTCGAGTATCAATCACTGTATTTTCCAGTGGAACTTTGTTGTCAAAAAAGTCAATCACTTCACTTATGTTCTCAACACCATATACGTCAAGTCCATCTACAATTGCTGCTTCTTTTGCGTTCTGTACGGGTAGTATAAAACCTTTGTATCCTTCTTCTCTTGCTTTAATAGCAATGGGCAAAGCTCCTTTTATGGGCTGTAAACCACCATCAAGCGAGAGCTCTCCCATGATGATGTATTTTCCCACTTCTTCTCCTCTGATCTGCTCTGTTGCAATCAAGATTCCTGTAGCAAGTGTTAAATCATAAGCAGAACCTTCTTTGCGGAGGTCTGCTGGAGACATATTTATAATAAGTTTTTTGCCAGGAATTTTATATCCATTATTTTGAAGCGCAGCTGCAATACGATAACTACTTTCTTTAATAGCATTATCTGGCAAACCTACGAGGTGATAACCTACCCCTTTATCCACGTTAACTTCAATGGTTATTGTGGTCGCGTCTACACCAAAAACGGCACTTCCATAAACTTTTGTGAGCATCTATATCATTATTTCTTTAAATATAGTAAGATTCAATCAAATCGAATACTTCTGAAAACTACGAAAAAAAAAAACGAACCTTATCGCTATAAGATTCGTCTACAGAAATAGTTCCCCAACTTAGTTTTTCTGATAGTGTAAATATATTTTTCTAATCTGGATAAACATAACGCTTGAGTAATTTCTTTAAACCCTATTGCTTGAATTATTGGCATTATTATGCAATTAGGGGTAAATACCCCTGCTTCTGTTTAAGCTTTGACGATATCTTTACAACTTAGTTAAGGATAAGGTTTATTATGGGATCATACAATTAAAAAAAACCTCTTTATAATAGTATTTATCTCAAAAGTTAGGAATGACAGGCATCTTCGTACGCACGGAGGTCCTTTTCTGTTTTTAACATACTGGTTTTCAGGGCGATTTTCTCAATCTAAAATATCTTATTTACGCAATACGTTCAATTCAATTTTTGATTGATGAAATACAGAGTGTGTTTCTTTTGTAAAATCTTCCTCTTTGGCTTTAAAAATAGTATCGACGTAAGTCTGAGGGTTTAAGTCAATAAGAGGAAACCACGTACTTTGTACTTGTATTTGTAATTTATGACCCTTTTTAAAAGTGTGAAGTACGTCTTGGAGTTTTATAAAAACTTCATCTTGCTTTTCAGGTTCAAACGGCTGTGGCTTTGAGAAACTCCTTCTAAAACGACCACGCATTACCTCACTGCGTACCATCTGATGATAACCAGCCATTTCCATTCCTTCTTCAGTTTCTATCGTGTTTTCTACATCATCTGGATAGACATCAATTACTTTTACAATCCAGTCTGCAGCTGTTCCTGTAGTTGCTACTTTGAGCTTTGCCATAATATCTCCTACAATGGTAAGATCATCTTCAAGCACTGGCGTTTCATAAACTAATACATCATCGCGCTTAGCTGCAAATCGCTGATCGTCTGACATATATTTACGAGGTGTAAATACCATTTTCTTGCCCTCTGCATACGGTACAGGGTTTGCTGGATCACTTACAAAAGTTTCAGCACCATTTTTTGTTGAAGCGCTTCCCGTCAATGCATTATGGTCTCCTAAAAAGAACGAAACATTCATAGTCGCTTTTGGTGGCCATTGGTCAAAAGACATCCACTCCTTGCTTCCAGAGTCAAAAACGTGTGCCTCTGGCAATCCCGTCTCACCTGCACCATCTCCCTTCAAAAAGTGATTAAAAAACTTGGTTTCAATATCTTTTTGAAAATAATCTGAAATATTATCACCAAAATAAACATTTCCTACCGCTTGTCTTTCTGAGGTTCTAGCCCAGTCACCATGACTCCACGGTCCAAAAACAACAGTATTGTAATTATCGCTGCGTTTTTCTATGTTTTTATACGTTTCCCACGGTCCGTACAAATCCTCCGCATCATAAAGCCCACCTACGGTCATTACCGCTGGCTCAATGTTTTCTAAGTGCTGAATAATACCTCTTGATTTCCAGAATTCATCATAATTAGGGTGTTCTTTTAGCTGAGTCCAAAATTCATTAGTCTGATCATAATATTTATCAAGATTTGACAATGGTCCAGTTTTCAAGAAGAAATCAAATTGATCATCACTTTCTAGATCTGGAAATTCATACCAAGACTCGGTAGTAGGCTCTTCTTTTTGATAGCCAAAAACTGCAGTAGCTCTCCAGTAACTCAACAGATAAGCTCCGTTATGGTGAAAATCATCAAAAAAGAAATCACCAATACAAGCTTGTGGCGAACTAGCTTTAAGCGCAGGGTGACCACTTAACAGAGAATAGGTTGCATAAAAACCAGGATATGAAATTCCCCAAGTTCCTACCCTTCCATTATTATTTGATACGTTATTTACGAGCCACTCAATAGTGTCATAAGTATCACTTGCTTCATCAGTTTGTGTTCCTGTTTTATTGGGAATAAAGGCGCGCATATTATCATATGTTCCTTCACTCATCCATCTTCCGCGTACGTCTTGATAGACTATAATATTCCCCTCTTCCATTAAATAAGAATTAGGAGCAATTTTAGTTCTATATTCATCTTCACCGTAAGGTTTACAGCTATATGGCGTACGCTGCATTAAAATAGGATAGGTTCTAGTTGTGTCCTTCGGCGAGTAGATGGTGGTATGCAATTTTATACCATCTCTCATCTCAATCTGCACCTCCTTTTTTGTGTAGTTTTCTTCAACAATGTATGAAGGTTCTTCTTGAGCATACGCTTTCGCGAAAGCGAAAAAGCAACTTAATAACAGTAGTGCAACTATTTTCTTCATCTTAGTTTCTATTAAAATTTGTTATTCCTTCTTCAAGCCAAGCTAAATAAACGTCAATGTCTGGTGTATAAGCTACTGGCTGATTTAAAGGTGATTCATCATGATCTAATAGCACATAGTAAGGTGCTGCTAGAATATTGTAATTCTCGATCTGAAAGTTACTCCATTTATTACCTACAGTTTTAATACGTCTCCCTGAAGGACTTACAGTTTGCTCAGATTCTGGCAATAGCTCCCTTGAATCTCCGTAAAGAGAAATGAGAACAATGTCATTTTTCAGAATATTAAGAACCTTTGGGTCAGACCACACACGCTCTTCCATACGACGGCAATTAATGCAAGCATATCCTGTAAAATCAAGCAGTATGGGTTTATTTTGCTGTTTAGCATAGGCAATCCCAGCCTCATAATCTGTGAATGATATAATATCGTGAGGTCCTAATTCTGCGCCATTTGGTATGTCTTGATCTTTAGCAGCGTTAGCATTTCCGCCTCCTACTCCATATGGGGACTCACTATAATGTAATGGTGGCGGAAAGCCACTAATTAATTTTAATGGTGCACCCCACAAACCTGGAATCATATACACAACAAATGACACTGTTAGAATACCTAGAAGTAATCGACCTACAGAAATATGAGACAGATCACTGTCATGCGGTAATTTTAGTTTACCAAAGAGATAGAGTGCCATTCCAACCATAATTGCGATTATTAGAGCCAGAAAAACTTCCCTTTCTAAGAAATGTGATTGCGACACTAAATCTGCGTTTGATAAGAATTTGAAGGCTAGCGCAAGTTCTAGAAAACCTAAAACTACTTTTACAGTATTAAGCCATCCTCCAGATTTAGGCAACGTATTGAGCCATCCAGGGAATAGTGCAAATAAGGCAAACGGTAAAGCAATAGCAGTTGAAAATCCAAGCATACTAATAACAGGAGTAATACCACCCTCAACTACTGACTGAACCAACGCTGTTCCAACAATGGGTCCCGTACAGCTAAAACTAACGATAGCAAGCGCCAGTGCCATAAAGAATATCCCGATGAGACCACCACGATCCGCTTGGCTGTCAATTTTATTGGCCCACTTTTGAGGTAGCATGATTTCAAAGGCACCAAAAAATGAAATGGCAAATATGACCAACAACACAAAGAAAATGACATTGAATGTAACACTTGTAGAAAGCTCAACAATTGCTGTTTCACCAAATATTGTAGTTACTGCAAATCCAATAAACACATATATCACAATTATTGAAAGGCCATAGATTATGGCATTTTTTATACCTGCTGCTCTGGATTTACTTTGTTTTGTAAAGTAACTCACCGTCATAGGAATCATTGGAAATACACATGGTGTAAGTAATGCGGCAAGTCCTCCTAAAAATGATAATATAAAAACGGTCCAATTACTATTGGTATCATTTTGAGATGCAACTTCTTCTTGAAGATCAGAGGAAGGAGATGCTATAGTTTTTGAGGTTCCGTAATTTTCAAACTCGGTAAAGTTTGTGAACACCTTCACTTCCTTAGTTTCTAACTGATGCGTTATATAGAATTCCTGAGGAATACACACTTCTTTACAAACTTGATAACTAATCACAGATTTTATAATTTTTATGTCTGTATTTAAGAGTGTTATATTTTGTGATAGTGAGGGGGTTTGCCCTAAAAATTTTGTTGCATTTTCTTGAAAAACATCGTCGTAAAAAGTGATCGTTTCAGATTCTTTTGCTAATCCATCTCTAACAATATTATTTTCACTGTTTAAAAATTCAAATGAAAATGGGATCCCACTCTCACTCTCTTGAGCATAGATATACCAGTCCTTCTCTACCGTAGCATTATAATGTAAAATGTAAGTAGCATCTGAAATTTTCTCTACACTCCCACTCCAGCGTACGGGATCGTAAGAAGTATTATTCCCAGCAAGACCAAAGCCTTGACTAAAAGTTATGAGTGAAATAAAAAAAATAAATGAAAAAATGAACTGTGCTTTACGCATCATACCATGATAATTTTATAATACTTTGAGTGCTTTTTGTTACTTTGAAACGATCATCTGCCCGCATGCCTATTACCCAAATAATAGTGTTACCTTGACAGAGGAGCCAGGTTTTATCTTTAGCTATCAAAGATAGCTTTTCATCCTTAAAATACTTACTCAATTTTTTCTTACCTGATAGGCCAAAAGGATAAAAAACATCTCCCTCTCTTCGTGTGCGAATTGTAAGTGGAAATTTAACTAGAGCTGAATCAATATAGATTTCTTTTTGAGATGAATTTTTAATAGAATTGATACGCTCTTTAACTAACATACCAAAAGGTCCAGTAACTTCATTTTCTTTAGACTCCCAAGTAAACAATTCGTGATCTAAATTAATAAGTGACGTAAGTAGCAAGACATCTCTATCCTTTAAAATTTTATGTGTGCTAGAAAATACTTGCTTTCCAGATTGTGCTGATAGTAAGTCATATATATCTTCCCAAGCAGTAAAATTGTAGTCATTGAGAATGGCATATAAAACAGCATTTGGTGCTGGATGACGCTGTATACGTTCCAACTTAATACTTAACACATTGTCTTCTGCAATGAGGTATTCTTGTTTTAATTGTTGTGTATATACACTTAACAAATCACTTGTTTGCTGCAAGTGGGCTTTTGTGTTTTCATACCCTTTGACAAAATTAGGTTGTGCATTCTGCAATGCTGGAACAGCATGATGCCTTAATTGGTTTCGCAAATACTTATCTGAAGCATTAGAACTATCCTCTCTCCACACTATATTATGAAGTTGTGCATACTCTTTTATTTGCTTTCGCGAAAAGGTAAGTAATGGTCTCACAACTTTACCATTGATTGCAGGTATTCCAGTCAAGCCTTCTAATCCACTACCTCTCCCTAGATTGATTAAAAATGTTTCTACATCATCATTCAGGTGATGAGCAGTAAGTATATACTCAAAACCTTTGGCTTCAGAAAGTTCATAAAACCACTGGTAACGAAGCTTTCTTGCGGCGATTTGGGTTGAGGTTTTGGCTATTTTCGCGTAAGCGGTTGTATCAAAATACTTTTTATAAAGAGAAATATTTTGATTTTCACAATAGGAAGTAACAAATTGCGTATCGGCTTCACTCTCATCTCCTCGTAACCTAAAATTACAATGCGCCACACTCACGTCAAACCGTAATGTTTTACACAGATGAAATAAGACCATGCTATCCAGGCCACCACTAACGGTGATCAATACCTTAGATGAAAAAAGGAATGGAAAATGTTGTGCGCTATACTGCTTAAAAGCTTCAAGCATACGCTACTTTTTAAAATTAAACACGCCCCTTGAGTGCGTTAAATACCCAAGCAATTGCAAAAAAACCTATACCCACAGAGGCAAATCCCCAGCCAGCAATTTCGTTATATCTAAATGCTCCTAAGCCTATAAGACCTAATCCTACTAATATCATTATAAATGTGGCCCATCCTAAAACGGTATTTTTATTCATACTCATAATTTTATTTTAAAAGGAAAAATTCCATTAAACGAAGTCTACAAATATCGTAATTTTTTTAAGAGCATCCATCAAGC
Source organism: Dokdonia sp. Hel_I_53 (assembly GCF_007827465.1). Classification (NCBI taxonomy): domain Bacteria; kingdom Pseudomonadati; phylum Bacteroidota; class Flavobacteriia; order Flavobacteriales; family Flavobacteriaceae; genus Dokdonia; species Dokdonia sp. Hel_I_53. The sequence goes on along the minus strand of NZ_VISL01000001.1, from coordinate 2,871,880 downwards.
AAATAGAATAGCACTATCTCATTTTAATAATTGAGTATTTTAACCGAAATTTACGCAAAACCAATACACCACTAATGGCCGATACTTCTGCTCAGTATGATGCTGTAATTACGCAATGTAGAGATTTATTCATTAAAAAAATGAAAGATTATGGTAGTGCATGGCGCATCTTAAGGCTCCCTTCTCTCACAGATCAAATTTTTATCAAAGCACAACGCATACGAGGCCTACAGCAAAATGAAGTGCAAAAAGTGGATGAAGGCCAGCAGTCAGAATTTATAGGGATTATCAATTATTGTGCGATGGCACTAGTACAATTAGAACTCGGTATTGTAGAACAACCAGATCTCAATGTACTCGAAGCCACTCGGTACTATGATGAAAAAATAGCACTTACCAAACAACTCATGATGGATAAAAATCATGATTACGGTGAAGCTTGGCGTGATATGCGAGTAAGCTCACTTACAGATCTTATCTTACAAAAACTTTTACGCGTAAAACAAATAGAAGATAATCAAGGAAAAACTTTAGTTTCAGAAGGAATTGATGCGAATTATCAAGACATGATAAACTACGCTGTATTTGCGCTCATTCATCTTAATTAATTTATACACGTCTTGAAAATTCTCACACATATAGTAAGATTTATAGTAGGAATACTTTTTATTTTCAGTGGTTTTATTAAACTGAATGACCCACTGGGGTTTTCATATAAACTCCAAGAATATTTTAGTCCCGAAGTACTTAGTTTAGAATTTCTATCTCCCTATGCATTACTAATTGCAATCATTCTCGTTATTGTTGAAATATTATTGGGAATCGCTTTACTTATAGGGCATCGCAAAAAAATTGTCTTATGGTTATTACTAGCCATGATTGCCTTTTTTACGTTTTTAACTTTCTACTCTGCTTACTTTAATAAAGTAACAGATTGTGGTTGTTTTGGAGATGCTATTCCACTTGTACCTTGGGAATCCTTTGCTAAAGATGTGATTTTACTGGTGCTTATTGTATTTCTAATTTTACACCAAAAATTTATTCAACCGGCTTTCGCCAAAATGGTAAATTCCATTATTATTTTTATTGCCTTTATTGCCTGTATGGCTTTTGGATATTATGTATTAATGCATCTCCCTTGGTTAGACTTTAGAGCCTATAAAGTTGGTAATAATATTTCCGAAGGAATGATAATTCCTGAGGGCGCACCTGAAGCTATTTTTGAATATCAGTGGAAATTTAATGTTGATGGAGAGGAAGAAATCATCACTACAAGTGGTGGCTACCCAACAGTAAAGGGAACTTTTATAGATTATGAAGTCGTACAAACACAAGTTGGCTACATACCACCTGTCCATGATTTTACCATAGAGCGTGATGGTAAGGACTATACTTCAGAATTTCTTAAACAAAAAAACCTAATTATCATTATAGCCTATAATCTTGCTACTACAGAGCGTGAAGGGTATTATAACATTCGTAAAATTTCTGAAGAAGCCATACGAAAAGGCTATAAAGTTATTGGTTTAAGTTCATCTGCACAGATAGACGCAGAGCAATTTGCAAAAAATTTTAAATTGCCTTTTAGTTTTTACTATACGGATGAAACTGTCTTAAAAACAATCGTTAGAGCTAGCCCAGGGATTTTAAGCCTTGATGAAGGGACAATTCTTCAAAAACTTCATTATAATGATGCTTCAGATTTGAAACTCAAAAAACTTCCTACAGCGCAGCCAAAACTTAATTTCAAACTAAAGCGAGAGTTAGATAGTATTGCAGTTTTAGACCAGAAATACAGGAAATTAATGCATATAAATAACCCAGAAAAGCGAGCTTTAGAAGGCAAGAAAATGGGTCTTGAAGCTGCAGACTATACTGGTGATTTATGGCAAAAACAACTTGCGTTAGACACCAGTAATTTAAAAAGGATACTCAGATTATTAGATACTCAGGGGTATCCTGGTAAAAGTTTAGTAGGAGTACCCACAAATACCGCAGCTTGGTATGTCATACAACACAACCCTGAATATATAGAAGCATACTTACCTATAATTAAAGAAGCTGGAATGAATGGAGAAATCCCTTATAAATTGGTTGCTATGATGGAAGATAGATATTTAATGAATTTGGAAAAGATGCAACTATACGGCACTCAAGGAGTCAATTATGGAGAAGGCCCCTCCTTTATCTGGCCAATTAAAAATTCTGAATCAGTTAATGATCGAAGAAAAGACGCTGGCTTTTCTCAAACAATCGAATCTTATGCAACTGATCTTTTTGGAAATGATTTTCAATACGAGTCAATTACTTTAGAGGAGGCACTTAGAAGAAAAAACAAGTCAAACAATCCTCAATAATGTTGCAGTACCTTTTAAAAAAACTTGGCTATGCTTTTCTAACACTCCTAGGTGTTGTCACAGTTATATTTTTTTTATTTACAGTGCTTCCTGGGGATCCTGCGAGAATGATGTTAGATCAAAATGAGGATCCAGAACAACTTGCAAAAGTGCGAGCAAAGTATGGCTTTGATCAGCCTATTTTGACGCAATACGCGTATTATCTGAATGACCTCTCCCTCCTTTCTATCCACTCAAACGATACAGATAATTATACCTCGCTAGAAACTGGAAAATATACCGCAACTCCACTTTTTACAATTGGAAATAAAACATTAGCTCTCAAATATCCTTACTTAAGAGAAAGTTTTCAAAAAACAGGAAAGCCAGTTACTCAGGTTATTGCAGAAACATTACCTAACACTATGGTTCTGGCGGTGTCTGCCATTACCATAGCAATACTTATAGGTGTTTTTTTAGGAATAATTTCTGCACAAATGCGAGATACGTGGGTTGATAAAACCATCCAAATTGTAAGTACCTTTGGGATGAGTGTACCAAGTTTTTTCAGCGCTATTTTATTTGCTTGGCTTTTCGGGTATGTGTTACATGAGTATACAAACCTTAATATGACGGGAAGTTTATATGCCATGGATGATTTTGGCGAAAGCGTACGTATCCAGTGGAAAAATCTCATTTTACCTGCACTTGTTTTAGGAATTAGACCGCTTGCTGTTGTCATTCAGCTTATGCGTAATTCTTTGTTAGAAGTATATAATCAAGAATATATCCGAACCGCAAGAGCAAAAGGGCTATCTTCCTATAAAATCATTAAAAATCATGCATTAAAAAATGCATTAAATCCTGTAGTCACTGCTGTTTCAGGATGGTTTGCCTCTATGCTCGCAGGAGCCGTCTTTGTGGAGTATATTTTTGGGTGGAATGGCTTAGGAAAAGAAATTGTAGATGCATTAAATACTTTAGACTTACCTATTATAATGGGTGCGGTGCTTGTCATTGCCAGCCTCTTTGTCACCATTAATATTCTTGTAGACTTTATCTATGCTTGGCTGGATCCAAAAATAAAGTTGGAATAAGACCTTCATCTGATTAAGATTTGTAGAAATAAATGTTTTTTTTACGCTTTCGCGAAAGCGAACTTATATCTATCAACCACATTTTCATACTTAGAAACTGTAAACTTTATAATCGTGAAAATTGGGTTAAATCCAAGTTGAACTAACAAACAGGTTGCTATATTTGAGAACAGATCGTGAATTTGTTGAATTAAAAATTTAAACACCTTCTTTGTAAGGGTATACTATATATTATGAGAAAACATATTGTAGCAGGAAACTGGAAAATGAATAATGACCTAGCAGATACCGCAGGACTTATTACGAATCTAAAGAAAGAAAGAAACTTAGGAGATGCAGAGGTTATTATTGCACCTACATTTGTGAATCTATATAAAGCATTTGAAAGTCTAAGTGATAGCAACATCAAAGTTGCTGCACAAAATATGCACCAAGAAGAAAGTGGTGCATTCACAGGTGAAATCTCTGCAAAGATGCTTAAGGGAATAGGTATAAACACCGTTATCTTGGGTCATAGTGAGCGACGCGCATATTTTCATGAAACAGACGAATTGCTAGCAAAAAAAGTAAATAGTGCACTAAAAAATGAATTGAGAATCATTTTTTGTTTTGGAGAAGAACTGCAAGATCGTAAGGATGAGAAACATGAAGACGTGGTAGCAACTCAGCTTGAAAATGCATTATTTCATCTAGATAAAGATGCATGGTCAAACATAATACTTGCTTATGAACCTGTTTGGGCTATAGGTACTGGAGAAACAGCTTCACCTGAGCAGGCACAAGAGATGCACCAATTTATTCGCAACACTATCGCTTCAACATACGGGCAAGAAGTCGCAGATGGAGTGAGTATCTTATATGGAGGTTCTGTAAAACCTACTAACGCAAAAGAAATTTTTAACAAAAAAGATGTAGACGGTGGACTTATAGGTGGCGCTGCACTAAATGCTACAGACTTTTTTGAGATTGTTAATGCCTTTCAGCAATAGGCCATTTATTATAAAAATAGAATTTTATATTAATCCTCTATGCACTGCTCGCTATTGTGCAGCATAGAGGATTTGTAGTTTTATAAACCTTATTTTTGCACTCACAAAATTTTTAAATAGGATAAAATGACTCCAATTTATTTAGGCTACACCTTTACTATTGAACCCCGAGATCCTGCAACCGAAATACTAATTGCAGAACTAGGCTACGCAGGCTTTGAAAGTTTTACTGAAAATGAAGCAGGAGTAATTGCTTACATTCAAAAAGATGAAGCTTTTCCTAATTCTCAGGATGTAGACTATGATTCACTACTTACCGATATTCAAATTATGAATTCTGATGAGTTTACGATTACTTATGTAGCAGAAGAAATTGAACAAGTAAACTGGAATGAAGAGTGGGAAAAGAATTTTGAACCTATAGAGGTAGATGGTAAATGCGCGGTAAGAGCTCCCTTTCATGACAAAACTGATGTGTTGTACGATATCGTAATAGAACCAAAAATGTCTTTTGGGACTGGTCATCACGAGACTACTCATATGATGATTAAGCATCTACTTAAACTTGATCTAAAAGATAAAAAAACACTAGATATGGGTTGCGGCACAGGTGTACTGGCTATTCTAGCTGAAATGCGTGAAGCCAAACCCATAGACGCTATAGACATAGACAACTGGTGTTATTTAAATAGCATAGAAAATGCAGAAAGAAACAATTGTAAACATATTGATGTTTATGAAGGTGATGTAAAACTACTTGAAGACAAGAACTATGACGTCATTATCGCAAATATAAATCGCAACATCTTGCTTCAAGATATTCCCGCTTACGCGAAATGTTTACCTGAGGATGGTATCTTATTATTGAGTGGATTTTACACAGAAGATATTCCATTAATTTCAGAAAAATGCAATGAACATGGCCTTTACTTCGTTAGTAATTATGAACGAAATAATTGGGTAGCCTGTAAGTTTGAGAGAAGATAATTTAATTTATTAAAACATTTTTGTCTTTTCAGTAAACTGAGTGGATTTTTAACCTACGATTATATTGTTCAGAAATTTCATGATTAATTTAGGACTGTGAGATTTTCGCGAAAGCGAAAACAGTATATTTTGTATTTTTGCATTGATAACAACCCCATTATGAGTACCCAAGAAAAATATCAAGAAGATTTAGATGTACTGACAGAGGAGACTCCTTCTCATGAAATTATATTGTATAATGACGATGTAAATACATTTGACCATGTGATTAATTCGCTTGTTTATGCTTGTGATCATGAGGAAGAGCAAGCACATCAATGCGCTCTACTAGTTCACTACAAAGGTAAGTGTTCTGTAAAAACAGGAGATTATAAAGATTTGAAACCTCGTTGTTCAAAACTTTTACAAGCTGGATTAAGTGCCGAAATCGTTTAAACTCATTCTAAAAATTATATAACAAAATTATTGCGCTCCCGTAGCGCATTTGTTATTTTTGCTAGGCAATTTTAAGCACCTTAAATAGAGATTATGAATCTACACGAATATCAAGGAAAAGAGATATTAAATAGTTTTGGCGTACGTATCCAACGTGGGTATGTAGCTCAAACACCAGACGAAGCTGTTGCAGCTGCAAAAAAACTTACAGAAGAAACCGGAACCGGATGGCATGTAATTAAGGCTCAAGTTCACGCTGGTGGACGTGGTAAAGGTGGTGGTGTAAAACTTGCAAAAAATCTTGACGAAGTAAGAAGTATAGCAGACGACATCATTGGGATGGATCTAGTGACACCTCAAACAAGTGCAGAAGGTAAAAGAGTACACCAAGTGCTAGTAGCAGAAGATGTGTACTATCCTGGAGATAATGAACCAGAAGAATACTATATGTCTGTACTTCTTAACCGTAGTACGGGCCGTAATATGATCATGTATTCTACAGAAGGAGGAATGGATATTGAGACGGTGGCAGAGGAAACTCCACACCTGATTTTTCACGAAGAAATAGATCCTGCAACGGGATTACTAGGTTTCCAAGCGCGTAAAATAGCTTTTAACTTAGGTTTAAGCGGAGCTGCATTTAAGGAAATGACAAAATTTGTTTTTGCTTTATATGAAGCTTTTGAGAAATCTGACAGTTCATTATTTGAAATCAATCCTGTTCTTAAAACGAGTGATGATAAAATAATGGCAGTAGATGCAAAAGTATCGTTAGATGCAAATGCACTATACCGTCACAAAGATTATGCAGCAATGCGTGATGTGCGTGAAGAAAATCCAGTAGAAGTAGAAGCTGGTGAGAAAGGACTTAACTATGTAGATCTAGATGGAAATGTAGGTTGTATGGTAAATGGTGCTGGTCTTGCGATGGCAACTATGGATTTAATTAAACAAGCTGGTGGAGAGCCTGCAAACTTTCTAGATGTAGGAGGTACTGCAGATGCTGAGCGCGTTGAAGCAGCTTTTCAATTAATCCTTAAGGATCCAGCAGTAAAAGCAATATTAGTAAACATCTTTGGAGGTATTGTACGTTGTGACCGTGTGGCACAAGGTATTGTAGATGCATACAAGAATATGGGAACAATTAGTGTACCTATTATTGTACGTCTTCAAGGTACAAATGCAGATATCGCAAAAGAGCTTATAGACAACAGTGGTCTTGATGTACAAAGTGCTATCGAGTTCCAAGAGGCTGCAGATAAAGTACAAGCAGTTTTAGCATAAATCATTAATTCTATTTAAAGGATTAAATTGAAAAGGTCGAGACTCATGTCTTGACCTTTTCTAATATATAGTATTTACAATTGCAAGATGTCAAACCCTCGCCTATCTTTACACATATGAAACAACTATTTGTCGTCCTTTGTTTTTTATGTTCTCTTTGTGCGAGCTCACAATTAAAATATCCTGTATTATCAGAAGATTCTGAAATCAATCTTATCACAATTGGTCCTGGACCTGAACTTTATGACGCTTTTGGCCATACAGCAATACAAGTTTTTGATAAATCAAATGATATCAACGTGGTCTTTAACTATGGTGTTTTTGATTTTGACACCCCAAATTTTTACTTAAAATTTGCTCGAGGTAAATTACTTTACAAGCTCGCAGCAACATCTTATGATGATTTTATTTATAACTATAAAGCTCAAGAACGTTGGATTAAATTACAAGAACTCAATTTAGACTTAGAAAATCGTCAAGCAACTTTTAGGTTTTTGATGCATAATCTTCAAGAAGAAAATAAATATTATAAATACGATTTTTTTTATGATAATTGTGCTACAAGGCCATACTACGCAATTGCTTCAGGTCTTGGGAACTCCCTTCAAATGGATTATAGCCAACAAGAAAAAGGGTTGAGTCATCGCGATCTTATTCATCAATATATTCCATGGAATAGTTGGGGTAGCTTAGGTATTGATGTCGCCTTAGGGTCTGTTATTGATAGAGAAGCTACACCAGAGGAATACTTATTTTTACCAAATGAGTTATTATCCGCTTTCGCGAAAGCAAAAATCTCTACTTCTGAAGGAAATAAGCCCTTTACCTTAGACACTATAACAGCATACATCCCAACAGAATCTCACTCGTATGGGAGCATATTTGTATTATCTCCACTTTTCATTTTTAGTATTTTATCACTTTTAATCATATACAAAACGTATAAAGATTATATTAAAAAATATAAAATAGGATGGTTAGATGTTTTACTATTATCACTCACTGGTTTTATAGGAATACTTATTTCATTCTTATGGTTAGGAACTGATCATACGGCAACAGCTTGGAATTACAACTTGTTGTGGGCCTTTCCTTTTCATATTCTTGCTGCATTTATTATTTCAAAATCTAATCCTCCTAGGTGGATTTACCCATATATGAAACTGGCAATTATTCTTATGCTTTTATTATTTTTTCATTGGATTATTGGTGTTCAAAAGTATCCATTTGCCTTGTTACCGCTACTTATAGCAATTACGATGAGGTATCTATTTATTTTGAGAAGCTTGAGAACCTTAAGAGATTCCTAATTTTTAAATTAGCGAAGCCTAAAACAAATAAGCTAGCTTAAACAAATAATCTCGCTAACTACTGACCCCTAAAGTTAATGACTGTACTAATAGTTTTGAGAATGATACTTAGATCAATAAATAAATTACGGTGTTTTATATAGTAGAGATCATACTGTAGCTTTTTTAGTGTATCTTCTTCTGAGTTTGCGTAATTTCCCATCACTTGAGCCCATCCAGTAAGACCTGGTTTTATGATATGTCGTGTTTCATAAAATGGTATTTCCTTAGACAATTCCTTCACAAAAACAGGCCTTTCGGGACGAGGGCCAATTACACTCATATCACCTATCATTATGTTAAAAAATTGAGGCATTTCATCTAAACGGCTTCTTCTCAAAAAATTTCCAAATAACGTAATTCGAGTATCATTTTTCTTTGCCCATTGAGCACCACCTTCCTCTGCATTGATAATCATTGTTCTGAGTTTTATGATGCTGAATGGCTTTCCGTTTTGCCCGACACGGGTCTGTTTATAAAAAAGAGGACCTCGATTAGCCAAAAGGTTTCCTAAGATAATGAGAGGTAAGAGAAAAATAAATATGAGAATACCCAGCAAAGACATAGCAATATCAAAAAACCGATGAAGTAACTTATAGAACTTGTTTTGATTACTCCTGCTAAATGGGAAATATCTATAAAAATCTTTATCTACATACTGTACTGGTACTCGCTGTGTAATTTCTTCAAATACTTGCATATATTCCCGTATAGGGAATCCCTTTTTAAGCAATATGATAAGCTCATTGTATAACGGTAAAGTCACACCACTTGAGTAAATACTTGCCACTATAATTTCAGACACACCATTCTCTACTACGGTATTAGTTAAATTTTCAATAGGATAGCGCTTTATATCTGTAGTTATTACAGCTTCTATTGTCATGGGATCTGTATTGATATACCCGACAATTTTATAATTAGGATCTGCAGATTCTAAGTTTGAAATTACTTTTTCAATATCAAAAGAATCTCCTACTACCAAAGCTTTTTTATAAAATCTTGGAGCTGCAATAACTGTCACATACAACCACCTCCATAATAGAATAGCAACAATCATGGATACATAGAAATATATAATCTGCAGTCTATTATCTGGTAGTGAGGGCGTATAAAACGGGGTTAATAGATAAAATAATACCGTTGAAGATACTGTCAAGATGGTATTTTTTAACATTGTCTGGAACTTGACAGTCTTAGGTAAAAAATACAGCTCAAATACGGTCCCAAATACAGTCAAATAAAAAACAAGAACTAGAATACCAGTTCTATTAGTTTCTGATACTTCAAAATAATCAAACTTAAAAAATACGTTTGTGAGATGAAGTGTGCTCAATACTATGAGAACATCCATAATTCGGAGTAGAATTCTCCTCTCAGAAATATTGAAATGGATATCTGGTATTAAAGGCATAAGGGGGATAAGTAAATTAGGGTAAATATATCATAAATTTAGTAGAGGAGTCTGTTCCATAATTCTTTTACCCGCTCCCAATCATAAGCTTCCACTTTACTTCTAGCTTTTTTGGCTATTACATAGGCATCAGTTGGATTTTTGATAAGAAATTCAATACTTTTTTTAAACTCCATAACATTATCTCGAGGTACAAGTATCCCATCCTCACTATTATTAATTAGAAACGGAATACCCCCTACATTAGTAGAAACAATTGGCAGTCCCAACGCCATAGCCTCAATTACACTTACAGGAGTATTGTCATAATTTGTGGTGTTTATAAAAATATCAGAATTTAAGGAATGTAAAACCCAATCCTTCTTAGACAGTTTACCCGTAAAGTTCACCGGTAATTTTTTAGCTGCTATATAGGCTTTACATTTTTCTAAGCTACCATCTTTTTCTGGACCTACCATTGAAAGTGAAGCTTCTGGATATATTTTTAATAACTCTTCTAAAATATAAATAGCCATCATAGGGTTGTAAATCTCTGTAAAGGAGCGAACCCACAAAAGCTTAGGTCTTAAAATCTTGCGTGTGTGAAATGGATAAAGTGATAACCTAATAGAATTAGGTATTTTAATGAGCTTAAAGAATTTTGCTTTCACGAAAGCGTTAAGTAAATAATCACTTGGGGCAACATTAATATGAGCACCATCAAAAAACTTTCTAGACACCTTTGAGTTTTTCTCTAACCGAGAGGGTAAATTCCCTCCGTGTAAAATAGGGATGTACGATTTGTTATACATTCGACATAAATGTCCAATTATAACGGCATACCAAAAATTGGTCGTGCTGTAGGTGTCAATCAATACGTAGTCAACAGAATTGTACTCTCTAAAAAAAGTAACAATCATAGCTACCATTCTCAAAATTTTATTTTTTTTATTTGAAGTTACCACTACATTATACCCCTCAAACCGTAGATCTTGACTGAGGGATTCAATATGTGTCAACGTATTTCCACTAGACGATAGTGCGTTGCCTACGTATAGGATATTTTTTCTTTTCATAGACAACATTTAAAAGAGACAAAGCATAGATAAAAGCAGGAGCAGCAATACGCATAGAAGAATGGTTAATAGTCAAAAACCAGAAACCTAATGCAGAATAAAATAGATAATTACGTCTGTTGCGAGATCTGTAAATCAATGGATAAATACTTAAGATAGCTAGTATGACAACACCTAATATTCCGTGTTCAGATAAAAGCCTACTTATTTCATTGTGAGAGGCCGCTATTGTACCTGTTTCCTCTGCCCTTACCTCTTTTACCTTGCCTACCCCTACACCTATTAAGGGGTTTTCATAAAATGCAGAAAGCTCAGTTTCTAATAGCTCTCCTCTACCCGTTGTTATATCACTCTTAAGGCGTCCTGCAGCATCTCTGTTTGTATACCTCTTATTTATAAGGCCATTTGTTTGAAACGAACTATAAGCTATAACACCGACAAGAACACCTACCAGTAAAATTACATAGACCAACATACGCCCACGGGCCTTTCCTTTAGAGCCCACAAAATAAATTATTAAGAAAGCTACACTTATAACAAATCCAGTTAAAATACCTCCTCTAGAAAAAGTAATAATTCCCTTATATAACAAAAAACTTGTGATTATGAGGTGCATAAGAAATAGCACTCGACTTTTGCTTTGAACAACCAACTGTGCTAAAGCCGCAAACATTCCCAATCCTAAAACTGTCGAAACTTGATTAGGTCCAAATCCACCTGTAGCCGCATAATTTGCGCCAGTACTACTCAACGATTCTCTCAAATCTGGAGTTCCTAATGTTATATAAATCGCCATCGCTACAACGGGAAGAAGAATCCATTTAGTCAGATCAGAAAGCTGTCTATACGTAATTTTTCTATCAATGCAGTAGAGTGCCGCAAGACCTAGGCATATGGGACCACTCAAATTAAAGAAAATTGCATTTTTAACATCAGTTCCTAAGTTTAGAGTGATCGCTGCTACCAAAACACTAGGTAACAGTAAGAAAATATATACCCAATATATTCCTGACTTACGACTAGTACCTGTAAAAACAAGTCCCATAAACATGAATGCTATCACAGAGTATTTTCCAGCCTCATAAATAGGTACAGCTTGTGTCATTCTAAAAAAAACCTCTCCTCCAGTCATATAGGCCGCAGCCATCAATGCTTCATTATTTTTGTTGCCAGATTTAATAATATTGTAAACAAAATATAAGATAGTTCCAGTAAAATAAACAAGAGACAGCGATCGAAAGAAATAGATCAAAAACCCTATGATGATATGAGTCACCATAAATAATATGTAGCGCTGTTGTTTTAATACTATCACTTGCCTAAAATAATAACCGTCTATAGATAGGGATTAATTTTTTAAAAAAAGCTTCCTTACTATAACTTTTTCTTACGCTTTCGCGAAAGCGTTTACCTACGAGACTAGCTTCCTCATTACTTAGATTGTAATATTTAAGTAATGCTTCTTTAAGTTCTCGGGAAACGTTATCTATCACAATACCATTCTCGTCTACAACCGCTGCACACTGTCCAACATTAGTTACAATTGCAGGAAGAGTGGCATTTCCATACTCTAATAAGGATACCGGAAGCCCTTCTGAATGAGACACTAAAACTCCAATATCCGATTGATTTAAAATATTCTGGACATCTTGACAACTCCCGTACAAAAAGACTTTATTCTGTAATTTATAGTTATTAATATATTCATTAATAGAAAAGGCATATAGATCATCAAATGATTGACCTACTAGATGGAGTGTCCAGTCTGAGAATTCAACAATGCTCTGTCTAAAAGCTTCAATAAGTTCTATATGATTTTTTTGAGGTCTTAAGTTTGCTAAGCAAACCACTCTTTTGCCCTCTATACCCATGAGATTTGTTTTTTTAATTTCATCATTAGAGAAACTAGCAAAATTGGGTATATATGCTACTTTCTTAACGCTCAAAATGTCTCGAGACCAATTGACTAGAGCAAAATTTACAGCTATAACTTGATCAAAATACTTAGAAACAAATTTTAATAAAGTTCTAGGTCTTTCTTGAAGTTTCTCACTCAAACCGTAATGATCGTGCCAAATGATTTTAAGTTTTGGATTTTTAATTTTAGCCAAGACTGCTAAATAAATGGAGGTAGAATGCGCGTGGATTATTTCAATTTCTTCTCTCTTGATCCACCTGAAAAAATTTAAATACGCACGTATATCCCATTTACTTTTTTTTTCTAAAAATAAATATGTAACACTGCTTGCTAAGGATGATTTTAATTGACCTTCGTGCCTTGTCGCACATATATAAGAGTTTACATTATGAGACAACAAACCATTTGCAATATTTACTGCCATACGCTCTGCACCACCTGCCTCTAATGTATCAATAAGCTGGAGAACTCTCATTTATAAAATTTTTTTGATCTTTTCCTGAAAAGCATCAAGTGTGTATTGTCTAGACCATTTTTGAGCTTTTTTACTCATCTCTGAAAGTTTGATTGTATCATCGAGTATACTTGATATCCAGTTCATTTTAATAAAATCTATATTATTAATAATGACACCTCTTTCTCCATACCCTAACATCCACGGTACTGAAGATATTGATGTTGCAATAGGTATTACTCCCCAATACATAGCTTCTGCTACTACCTTTGGCCATCCTTCACTTTTGGAAAGTAATATTAAAATATCACTTTTAAAATAAGCTTCTTTAATGATGTCTTCTGGTTGATTACCATGAATTCTGACCAAGTGCTCAAGATTATGTGTTAGTATATATCTTTTAATTCTAGCAATTTCGTTGCCCTCACCATACATGTCTAAGGAGATTTTAAGACCCATATCGTTTAACCTTTCAACAAGTTGAACGGTTTCATAAGGTCGTTTATTTTCTGACATAGTCCCCACAAAGATTGCTCTCAAGGGTGGTTGAAAATCTCTTTTGATTGATTCTCTAGCTTCTTTCGCATAATATGTCGCAGTAAAGAATGGTTTTATATTTTTCGTCATTCCTTCCCATTCCCCATACACAAGAACTTTCATATTTCTAGTGAGGAACGTGTTTGATAATAGCCACTTTTGTATTTTATAGGAAAAAGGTTGTTTTGAACTTGGATTCCAATTTCCAGCATACTTTCCGGTTTTCTTTTTCCACGGGAAAAGGATTTGTACAAAACAAGCGAGCAATGCCAAGTTTCCAGGGCAGCGAAGGTGTATATGGTCTGCCTTACGCATTTGATTCCACAATACAAGCGCTTGGTAAGGAAGAGTTATGAAGGAAATTATTGCATACAATGGTGTGTGAAACTCTAGACGCCGCAGACCTACCTGTTCAAAATCTTGAATTATAAAGGGCTGAGCCAAGAGATCTCCATCTATCCTTTTTGGACAAACAAATATCGTTTGATCTACAAGTGGCATCCATAAATCCATCTCTTTTACATAAGGAGCATAGGCTACTTTTTTTCCTCCTTGCTCTATAAGATGCGCATCTGAGATTACGAGAAATTTCACAGTTAGATTACTTAAATTTAGGTTTATAAAATATAAGACTCAAAAGCCCAACTAATCTTCCTAGAAACTCTGTCAGTGCCTCTTGGCGTCTGGAAGATGTCACAACATTAGTCAAACGGATTATAGCTAGCAACCCACTAATAATATACCATTTCAAAATATTATCCATGCCTGGATTAGGATACATTGTTTTCCAAACATACCAACCATTTCTAGATACCATCTTCCCATAATTGTATTGGTTGGGTCTTCCTGAGGAAGCATGATGGTGCTCTAATTTTGCTCCTGTATGAATATACATAGATCCTAATTTTGATATTCGAAAAGTAAAATCAGCATCTTCATAAAGACCATACCCTTGGAAGTATTCTGAAAATTTATTTTCCTTTAAAATCTGCAATGGGAAACTAGATACACCACCCATTAGTTGTTTTACTTCGTAAATTTTGCCTGAAGGAGGCAAAAAACTTGTGGGTCTTCCATGTCCAAATTTTGGTAGTATGCCTGGAGCAGTATTAGGTGCTAGTCCCAATTTTCTTCTCAGTTTGAATCGGCTACCTTCGGTTCTTCGGTAGTTATCATAATAAAAATGATTAATATCCTTTGCATCTTCCTTTTTTACTTTTTCCCATACTACCTCATTAGTAATATACCCCCCTACTCCTTTTGTTTCTGGAAACTTATGGTATACATCCAAGATACGCTCAAAATATGTCGGTTTTAAAATCGTATCATCGTCTAGAAAACAAACAATATCTGTGGACGTCTCTACACGATTAATTCCGTAATTACGCTGTTTGGTGAGCCCTCGATGCTTAGAGGAAACTTTAAAGTATTGAAGGTTTTTTATTCCGCTTTCGCGAAAGCGTATATCTGTTTCATCATCAGTACTACCATCTATGATTAGTATCTCATCGGGGTAGGCCGTCTGCTCTTGAACCGAGTCCAGCAAGGTAGTCAAAGGTTCTGGACGCATATATGTGCATATGATGAGTGAGAATTTTTTAGCCATGTAATGGAAGTTTTTCTGACCATTTTTCACTTATTTTCCAAGCTTTTTTAAAATAGCGATAATATGTATAAGGATTTTTAAAGCCATAAGTTTTATAAAACTTCAAGAATAATACTAACTTATACCCCCTAAGCTGTTCGACTGTATAATTTTTCTTTCGCTGATACATAATAAATGGAGAAGGTTTCGGTTGAATTAATTCTAAGCTCCAAGGAAATTTTGAAATTAACCTGAAGCCACCTGTAGGAGCTTTAAAATGTTGAATTTGAACTTTAGGTACATAAATAATATCAAAACCTCCGTTTCGTATTTGCATACCATAATCCGAATCCTCTCCGTAGCCGTACTCTAAAGTTTTATCAAAACGTAGATTTCTAGCAATATTTTTATGAACTAAACTACATCCTGAACCAAAATTTCCCCATTGTAAATACCACATTCTGTCTTCTTGTTCTCCTTTTTGTAAACAAGCAAATGTAAATGCGAGACCATTAGTATCTTCTATAGCTTTAATCGCCCCATTTATAAAATCTGGATTAATATGCACATCATCATCAAATAATAAAATCCAATCCGAACTTACCTTCTCTAATGCAATGTTGCGAGCATTACACGCTCCTACTTTATTTATTATAATGTGATCTATTTTATAAGGCCAACTTTGTTTAGAAATGTAATCAAGTTCAGACATACCTTGTAGGGACAGATCTTGCTCGACAATAATAACTTTTTCAGGAAGTATCGACTGGTTGGATAAATCCAGTAATACATCTTTTAGATATTCCTTTCGGCCCATTGTTGGAATGACAACATCGTAATTTAAGTGGTAATTAGAGAACTTAGTTCTATGCTGAAAATTTAGTGTTTTTCCAGTTTTTAACTTTGATTTTAATTGCGCTTTCGCGAAAGCGATAATAGGAAAAACTCCGTTGTATTTAGAAATCAATACCAGAGCGATAAAACTCCAGACTCTCTTATAATGTTGTACAACGAAGTCAAAGAACTCATTTTGACATTTCTTGCTAGCTGGTTCCGTTAAGATATCATCTGGGACATGATAGCAAAAAAGACCTTTTTCTTGTGCAATTTTAGCCACCGATGTCAATGTAAATTCCAAACTAGTATTTTGATAATCCCTTCTATCAAATTTATTAATAATGCTTGTATGGACAATTCCAGCAGTTCCCAACATTAACCAAGTAGGATAAATATTGTTTGTAGAAATAGCTGCAAATGGACTATCTGTAACATACCCTATTTCTGGGTATAAAAAATGATTCTTAATATTGCCTAAGCTGCATATTATTGTATTACGAGTAAAAGTTTTGAGTAGTTTTTCTCTTATAATTTTTTCTTGAGTTTTTAAAGATTCATCTAGCCAAAAAATTGTTTTATCGGGATATTGGGATGCAATTAGAAAAAATTGAAAACTAATTGATTTTTCTCTAGTTAAGGGTAATTCTTTACCGTGTTCATCTAGAATTTGCGTAGTTTCAGTCCCGTTATGATAAAAAAAAATCATACTCCTATTTGCTTTTTGTAGTATGCAATATTCTTTTCTACAATAACCTGAGTTGAAAAGTGACTTTTAACTCTTTCACGTGCACCATTTCCCAGCTCTTTTTTTAAATCAGGGTTTCTTAGAAAATTTAATAAATACTCGCTCATCTCAGTATGATGAGATGGGTTTACCATAAATCCTGTTATACCGTGTATCACCATTTCTTGTGCCCAACCTATATCCGACGTAACTAATGCCTTCTCCATACTCATTGCCTCTAGCCAAGTCATAGGAAATGCTTCAGCATAACTGGGTAAACAAACCACACCTGCCTGAGCGATATATTGCTGAACCTCTTTATAAGGAACATTATTTACAAAAGTTGTCTTTTCCAGTGCTTGAGGACTTAAGATATCCTTAATAAGAGATATAGTAGATACACAAAAAAGCATGTCTATTACGTCCTTACCTAAGAAAAGTAGCTCCGTGTCTGGTTTTTGTAATATTACGAGATTAAAAGCGTGTGCAATATCAAGAACACCCTTTTTTCTAATGACCGTCCCAAAATACAAAATTTGATTTTTCGTTTTTGAATGATTTGGAACAAAATGTTCCACATCTATTGCATTATGTATGGTTGTAATTTTATTTTTCAACTTAAAAATCTTAGCAGTGATATCTGCAGTATATTGACTCGCAGAAAGAATTGCATTTGCTTTTTGCAAATTCTTCTTTTCTAAAAAAAAATTTTTCCTTTTTTGAACCCTTCTATCCATACGACAAAAATAGGCATCACTCCCATTAAGCCTTACTACATAAGGTACTTTGAACTTAATAAAGGTTCCTATTCCAGTCCAATCTGGCCCTTCAATTAAGTTGATGTTATGTTGCGTGCAGAGTTCCTCTATCTTTTTTGAAATGTACTTTTTATAAAAATACCAATTTGCAAAGAGATATTCTTTTTTTCCTAAAGCATAAATTGAAATGCCGTCGTCTTTAAAGGTAAAATCCTTAGATTGATATGGAACTATAACACTTACTTGTAATCCTCTTGCTGCCATCGCGGTAGCTATATTCTTAATGCTTGTTCCTAATCCACCACTTTTTGCAAGATCTGGATGTGGATATTCTGGAGTAAGGAAGGCTATGTGCATTATAGACTGTGTTTATTAAATGCTTGCCAAATTCTACTTGAAGCTTCTGGCACTGGAATACCATTAACCTTTTTAAACCACTCTCGAGCCTTAAGCACGGTGTGCTCCGGACTATTAAGTGCAGTATCAATTTTAATCTCAAAATCTTCCTTACCATTAACCCATAAAACAGCATCCTTAGACGGCATCGACCTAAAATGAATATAGTTATACACTTTATGCACGTCCTTCTTCAATTCAATCCCAGAAGGGTTGTAATTTATATATAGACCCGGTTTACTCTGACTTACGTAGTCAAAGGCTATTGATGAACCTAAATTAACAGCAAATTTTGTATGCGCTACAGTATTGGTAAGCAAGGCCATATCTTCTTTTTTGGGCAAAGCAGTATTCCAGCCATCACCTAACTTTTCCCAGGCTGGAGCGATGCTAAAAATGATGTCATTATTTTCCTCAAGCACTTCATCAAACCGATTAGAAAAATCCACTGGACAACGCCTAAAAATAATGGCCAATGGTGATTCCGTTTCATTTCTATTTCTATTTCTAATGGTGGTCGCCAGATGGTCTAAATATATAGGGTCGTGGGGTGAAGTCGTCACATCATCTCCAGAAAAACAGATATAATCAAAATTGTTGGGAAGAGAATGTTTCATTAAGAATTCTTCACGTGACTGTAATAAATAAGCATCGAAATGTGGCTCAAACTGAGGCGATCCTGTAATAACAATCTGCTCCTCTTTTACATAGGGGTAATAATCCAAAAGTTGCTGTTTCATTAATTCACTCCAAACATAGTAAAAGTCTGTTTCGACCACCATAGTGGCTTTAGGAATGTTATCCCAAGAAAAAATAAAAGTAACTGTTGGAATCCCTAAATCTTGAGCAGCTAGCAATGGAGCAATGGCTTGCAGAGGCCTTTGGTTTGTGCAGAAAACAATATCTGGTTGTGCTTCTTCCAGCTGCTGCTTACAGCTTTTATAATACTGAGTTTTTCGTTCGCTCTTCTTTATTTTATCTCTAAGTGTACTCAGTCTAGTACCTGAATACTTCTTAGAAATTATATCTACAAGTAAATTTTTAACCTTGTTCTTCAATCCTCTGTTTGAAGGTTTAAAGCGATATGCATTGTAGATTGAATCATCAAATTTAGCAATAAAATTATCGAGCTCTATTTCCTTTCTTGCCCGTTTATATATGTCCGTTCTAGGAGAGGCCTTTCCTTCAAGTCGTACTTCTTTAAACCCTAATGAAGTCAAATCAAAAGGTGTGCTATTCCAATATGTAATGTCCCAACCGCTCTCCATTCCTATAGCTGGAAATGAGGTATATGCAAAGTTGCGCAATCCTACGCCATCTGGAAGAAAAATAAATATGGATTTTTTTGGGGACATCTTTTACAATAAAGGCTACAGAAAGTACAAATATACCTTTTAAAAAAGAAGTTGGACGTTGTAAGAAAAATGCTACTCGTTACTTATACGCTTTGCAATACGTGACGCTTTCTCCCAATCTTCTAAAGTATCAATATTTACATATCTGCTTGAATCCGTGAGGATATATTGAAGTGTTTCACCGTAAAATGAGTTTCCTAAGGTGAGTATATCACTCTTTGTTATATAGATTGATCCATCCCTTATAAAAGCATCAGGTAAGTCTTGACGCCTTTTTATAATTTCATCTTCTCCTGTTGCAATTTTTAGATGTCCTGAAGAACGCTCTTCAAAAACCCAATGTGGATTATACTCGTGAGGTACTTTTTGAACGGATATCAATGCATCTGTCTGCTGCGCTTTGAACTGATGTATAGCCATATCTATATCTTGAGAAGACCTAAAAGGTGTAGTCACCTGTAGCAAACAAACCGCATCATAGGTACGCCCAATATCTTTTAAAAATGAGATTGCGTGTTGCACAACTTCTAGAGAACCAGCACTATCTGTGGCCAGTGTAGCAGGTCGTATGAAGGGAACCTCAACTCCCATGTTCTTAGCCATCCCTATAAGAGTAGCATCTTCAGAAGAGAAAATAACATCATCAAGTTCCTTAGATTGCAATGCCGCCTCTACGGTATATTGCATTAAAGGTTTTCCCTCGAGCAGCTTTCGATTTTTGTAAGGAACACCTTTACTTCCACCACGGGCTGGAATGATACCTAAAATTCTCATTAGTAGGTTATCGTTTTATGAAATCGTAATTCAATGGTGGAAAGAATGTCTGCAATTTTACTACCACTATCTCCAGACCCATAAATAATACTTTTAGTGTTCTTGGGATGTAAAATTTGCTTTTGAATTGCCTCTTTGATAGCAATATTGTTATAATCCACATCAATTACATTATTTCCTCTCAACCTCCTATTCTGTCGTGTCCCAATATTTACTACTGGAACCCCTAGGTACGAACATTCTCGTATGCCCACACTACTATTCCCTATAAGGCATTTACTATGTGATAGTAGTTTTAAAAAATCTATAGGCTCCATATTTTTAAAAAACCTGATTTTTGAAGGATTATGTTTTTCTCTGTAGGAGCGTATTCCGTTAGAAGTACCATCTGCTCCTGCATCTACATTAGGCCAAAACCAAAACGTTGGGATTCCCAATGCATCCACTACTTCGAGTGTTTTAAGAATATCTGCTTTAGCTTCACTATATTCTGTGGTTACTGGGTGTTGCATAACCACGATGTAATCTTCACTTTTGGAAATCATCGCGCCTACACCTCCATATTTCTCTATAGGGTCAAAATCTAAGGAGGTTAGATCGACCATATCTTTTGCAATATCTATGGAGGGACAACCCGTATTAAAAACATAATCTGGATCCTCCCCTAGTTTTAAAACCCGTTCTCGCGCGTCTTCTGAGGTCACAAAGTGAATATCTGCCAGTTTCGTATTTGCGTGGCGTACTTTCTCATCTATATTTCCCGTGACTTCACCACCTTGTAGGTGAATGAGGGGTATATTTTGATATGCAGCGGCGATAGATGTCGCTATTGTTTCAAAACGGTCAGCAATAGTAAGGACTGCATCTGGCTGTAAATTATAAAATACATTCGCCAGTTCCATTAAGCCGAGTCCCGTAGTTTTGGCCATTACAGTATTATTCTCCCCTTCTAAAACCATATAGACCTTCTCGTTAATAACAAAACCATCTTTTTCAATAAAATCAACAGCGTTGCCATACCTATCAAGAAGGGCAGAACCCGCAACAACGAGTTGTAATTTTAAATCTGGATGATTTTTTATAGCCTTTAAAACGGTCTTTACACGGCTATAACTAGGTCGCGCGGTGATTACGGCACATATTGTTCTAGGTTGCTTCATTTAATTAATGTCTTCACTATTTAAAAATTCCCAAGCACTCATATTTCGAACTAGTGGTCTTCCTAAAACATCAGCAAAGGAAGATGCTAATATTCCAAAACCTTTTGGCTTCTTAGCTTCTAAATCTTCAAAAGTTAAGATATGTCCTAGTTCTAAATCTTTATTAACTGCTAAAGATTTTTCAAACATTTGTTTTGCTTTCGCGAAAGCGGAATTATCCTGTTTATCCACTGGATGGTTCATGGCAACCTCAATATCCCTGATCCCTTGAACTAACTGCTTTATTTCCTCTATTGTTAAAGAAGAAGACACGTCTGGTCCAAACATTTTTTTATCAAATACTGCATGAAACTCTAAAATATTTGCTCCCAGCGTAACTGCTGCAATTCCCGTTGCAACCTTTGCAGAATGGTCTGAAAAGCCAACTGTCACATTATATCGCTCTTTTAATTCGTTGATAATGTTGAGACCGTATTGTTTTGGCGCTGTCGGATAACTTGTTGTACACTGTAAGATAGAGAACTGCGCATTGTGTTCTTTGAGCAGCTTTACTGTTTCATCAAGCTCTGCATACGAACTCATACCACTTGAAATAATAATAGGTTTACCCGTCTTCAAAATCTTTTTAAGCAGTAAATGATTGTTTACTTCACCGCTTCCTACTTTGTATACTGCTACATTTGCTTTCTCAAGAACATCTACCGCTGCATTACTAAAGGGACTACTTATAAATTTCAAGCCTACTTCCTCACAATGTTTCCCGATTTCTATCCATTGCTCTTGGGTAAATTCCATACGCTTCCAGTAGTCATATCTAGTAGTATCCTGCTTAGAAAATTTAATCCTAAAGGGTTCGTGTATGCTGCTTTCTGCCTGAGCAATATGGGTTTGAAACTTTATCGCATCTACTCCTGTGGTCGCAACAGCATCAATATATGCGTGCAAGGTACCCAAGCTACCATCGTGGGCTTGTCCTATTTCTGCTATGATTTTTGTCTTGGCCATTATCTAGTATTTATCATAGGTCAGTCCCTTCTTCTTAAAATACCACATTTTTAAAGATGGATTCTTTTTGAATAGTTTCAAAACAATGAGCCCAAATATTCTGAACCTTTTAGAAAGCCCTTTTTCTTCAAAATGCAGTTTTTCTAGCGGTCTAGTTTTTATGGTTTGCTTTGATTTTGGCTTTTCGGCAACCATCCATTCTTCTACTTTATTGCCTAGGTGATATGCGTAGTTGTCTAACGTAGCGAGCCGCAAAAAACCTCCATCATTGTTGGGTTTGTCTATATATCTACGTTCACTTCCCCCCACAATCTTATGCGCTGATGGGCGCACTGGAGCATTATCAAAACTGGACCGCTTCATCGTGACTACAAAATGACCACAGCCTATGGCTGCGGCTTTCTCACCCATTCTCAATACAGGTATTTCTTCCAGATGAGGCTCTTCGTAAAGTGTACGCCCTATACTTTCCTGAAAACGCTCTAGACCTTTCCGGTTGATTGTTTTTTCTATGCTTAAAGCTCCCTTTAAAATTGCATATCCGATAGTTGAACTTCCCATCTCATTTTCAAATGCTATGCTGGAAGGAACGGGAGAAACCATTCCCGCTTTTGGGAACTGTTCAAATATATGCTCTACAGCATTTTGCCATTGCGGGAGGAACATCACATCTGCATCTGTAATTGTAATTAACGGTTCAAGATTAGACTTGAGAGCACCATAAATGGCATTTACCTTACCCAGGTTGATGTCCGAATGAAACAGCTGGTCGATGGTATCTTCCTTTTGGTACTTATCATAGAGATAGGCAACTACAATGTCACAACAACCATTATTTATTATGGTCACCCGTGTTTTAGAGTGAATAGTTTTTAATAAAGAGTCAATGCAAAATTTTAGAATTTCTAAACCATCTTCAAAATATTCTTCTTTAAGGTTAGGTATATACACAGGTATAATAACCCTATGATAGGTGTTTAACTCTAATTTTGAGTCCTGCTTTGCCGCGCTCACTCCTACTCGCATAACGTATAATTAGCTATTATAGGTTTTCAAATAGGTTTTAACTCCCTGCTCGACTTGCATCAACTCACGACCTAATACGGTTTTCATTTTTGAAATATCAGGACATCTGCGGGTCATGTCTCCTTCTTTAAGTGCGGGGAGATGAACAATATCAGATTCACTATCACATAAATCAATAATGATTTGAGCAAGCTCAAGTACAGAAAGCTCGTGGTCGTTCCCTATATTAATGACATCTCCATCCAGGAGCCTCTCATTATGTATCTTGATAATCGTATCTATATTATCATCTATGTAACAATATGTTCTCGTTTGTGAGCCATCACCATAAATAGTAATGGGTTCATTGCGTATTGCAAGGTCAATGAACTTCGGTATCACAAAATCCTCACTCTGTTGGGGCCCGTAGGTATTAAAAAACCTGAAAATAGTATACTCAAGACCATACTCCTCTTTGTAGGAACGTAAAAAGGCCTCTCCTACATTTTTTACAATGGCATACGGCAATTTAGAATTGAGCGGAGTCGTCTGTTCATTTTGCGGAAATTCGAAAGGCTCTCCATATACCTCGGATGAGGATGAGAAATACACCTTCTTCACTCCAGTGTTCTTAGAGAGTTTCAAAATATTTTCAAATCCCTTAATATCATCCAGCACCCATAGCGGATTGCTCAACGTACGTTGCACGCCCACTACTGCCGCAAAGTGAAAGACATAATCAAACCGATAGGACATAAAAATAGCCGAAATGTCATTAAAATCATTTGCATTAGCTTTTATAAAACTAACATTAGTAGCATTAGGAACTTTACTTGCTTTTCCAGTAAGTAAATTATCTACGACAGTAATATTGTTTTCAGAGGATTGTGCAAGCCTCTGAGCTAGAGCACTTCCTACATTTCCGGCTCCGCCTGTAATTAAGATATTAGGCATTTTTATTTATTTGAGATATGCGTTCTTGAGCATTTATTATAATTTCTGACATTTGTATGCTCCACTCCTCTAATCCATAGGTTTCTTGTGGAAGTTCATACTTTGAAGGCAATGTGCCTTCTTTAAAATAACCATACGCCTTTTTCATTTCCTCCATCCAGCGGCTTTTGTTTTGAGGAGCAGTAATGAGTACTCCCAGTTCACCCTCCTTTAAAACTTCTGGAACACCTCCATAAGTAGAGGCGATGGCATAGCACCCACAAGATAATGCCTCTACTAGTGATAAACCAAAACCTTCTTCACATAAAGTAGGGAACAAATACACCTGTGCCGCTTGATAATATTGTGGCAGGCTATAATTTGGTAATTTACCAAAATTCCTTATACCTTCACCCTTTATATTCCGCTCACTGCCTATAACCCAAAGTTCTGTGTCAGAATAATCACTATGAAAGGTATCCCAAATTCCTAATATTACATCTAGTCCTTTTTTAGGAACATCTCTTGAAAGCCATAGATACACACAAGTATCTGTATTTTGACTCTCTGTTCGATTTTTGTTGATTACGCTTTCGCGAAAGCGGACTCCACCATCATCACTACTTCGTTCAAATTTATCCTTATCGACACCATTACTTAAAACGGTGGAATGGCAATTATAAGTTGGATATGCTTTGAGATGATATTCTTTTGAAGCCTCTGTTAAAAATAAGAATTCATCAATAGTCTCCAAGAAAGGAATCGCTCGGGCGGCATCGTAAAAAGGTCTAAAACCGTGGTATCCAAACTGGACATAACACCTATCGCGCAAGTTATTCTCTTCTAAAAATTGATGTAGCTCCAATATAAAACCCGCATTATCTATTACGTGAAGGATAATAGCTCCATTTTGTTCTATATATTTTTGTAGGGCTTTAAAGTGAGGAGCATATTTTGAAGAACGCTTTAATTTTCGATTCACCTTGTTAAAAAGTCCATCATTTATAGGTATATATTCCACATTAGAATGCTCACGAGAAGGTTGCGGACATAGTAAAGCATCTACACGATGATTTCCTGACAAGTAATAATCGTACATCACCGTCCAACTACCTATACCATCGTATGGAAGTGCAAAATTAGAAAAAAACACTACTGGTCTTTGCTTCATAACTGGACCGTATATGTGAACGTGCGCTGAACAGGATCTACCTTATATTGATAAGGTTTATCTCTCAAAACTTCGATGTGGAACTTTAATATGCTATCACTCACATGCTTTTCCCATTGCATACCTATAGCTAGGGATTTTAAACGGGATACTATTAGTTTTTTACGATGCCACTGTAATCGTACCATTTGGTTTGTGTGGGTAGCGATAGATGCTAGCTGGGCGTTTCTTTTGGTTTTATTCAGTGATACATTGATGACCCTATCAGGTTGCTTTTCAAAGCACTGCTGCACTGATTTAGTAATATCATTGCCCCAATGAAAACCTTCATTAGCCAGTATTTGATTACTCTCTTTTAGGTCTTTGAGATAATACATATTAAGCCGAGAGATATTACGTATCGTTATATCATCTGTAAGTCTCTTATCGTCCAGTGCTCTATAAATGGTATGCCACTGGTGTAAAATAAGCAGCGTTTCATCAAAAAATTGAACATCTAGCCCGTGGTGCTTACACCGTACGTGCACGTCCGTATCCTCCGAACCCCAAAGATGATAATATTCATTAAACCCTTTAATTTCCTTAAGTGCTTTTACGGGAAAAAGACTGAGACCTGTCGCCTCGTAAGTAGATAAGAATTTTATGGGATAGGTTTCAAACGGTCGTTCCTCCCTCGACGCCTCTTCTGTGAGGAAACCTACCTGAAAATAAGTCACTCTGTCGGCTGCAGCTACATTATGAAGTGTTTGTACAAGTTCGGGATGAAATATGCCATCTACATCTGCCACAAAAAAATGTCCGTCTGCTAGTTCTTTAAGTACAATATTAAGTGCGTGGCTCTTATTCCACATTGTATAAGGGCAGTACACGTAGCGATAGGTTACAAAATCGTATGACTCTACTACTATTTTTACTTCTTTAGCTCGCTCGGGAGTGCTCCCGTAGTCTACAAAATGTACCCTAAAGTTTGTATTGTTTTGCGCAGCCAACGAGTTAAGACTAAAACGAATGCGTTTTAGATCACGATTGCGATATGGATAAACAATGTGAATCATAGGTTAGGGGTAAAAATACGATTATGATATTACTTATTTTGTACGCGTACCTGTGCTAAGCAATGACAGAATAGCTGTTGTTATTTTTTTACGTAAACCACCCGCCTTTTCTATTTTTTCTAATAGCTGGAAACGTCGTTTTTTAAAGTGCCTGAGTCTTTCATAATCATCGATAAAAGCTGGGTATTCGGCTTCTAGTATACCTTTCTTCGCTAAAGCTCCTTCTTTTAAACCTTGCGGTGTAGAACTCATACCATCCATATAATAGGTCGTGAGCACCTCAGGAATATAGACATACGTGGCTTTTAACAGAACGACCGCATCCAAAACAAACTTCCAGTCCGACACCATTTTTAAGTCGGTACGATAACCACCCAACTTATCGAACAGACTTCGCTTAAATAAGAGTGCTTGATGTGCTGGTGAAGTATTGTACAAATAGGAAAATGTCATTACTTCTGGATGCCTCTTAATTTTCTTTTTGTTTCCTACGAGTTCTATATCGTAAGCTATAATATCTTGGTCCTCGATAGGCATTAATAGTTGCTGTAACTGAATTTCTTGTGCAAAATGGTCTCCACTATTCAAGAATAAAATATAATCCCCAGTCGCTCTCGCAATTCCTTTATTCATTGCATCATATACTCCATTGTCTTTTTTTGAAATGTAGATATCAATGTGTTCCTCAAACTCCTTTAGTATGTTTGCGCTCTCATCTGTAGATGCTCCATCTATCACAATGTACTGTAGCGCGAGGTGCTGCTTTTGTTTTGCTACACTTTGAAGGGTTCTTTGTAAACCCTTTGCGTTGTTGTAGTTTATGGTGATGATGGAGAAGCTATTCATTCTACATTTTAAATTCAATTAGAAGTCTTTCTCTCAAGAAAGGGGATTTTTTGATAAGACTTCTTATTTTTAATTTGATTCGGTGTCTTTCTGCTTTTGCGGTTCGTGCTACAGGAATAACTTCTTTCCTTTTTGAAATAGCCTTATTTAAAAATAAAAGTAATTTATCTTCTTCTAGATGCTGCGGTATTACATTAAGATTGAAAACTGGTTGCGAAATCATTGATATAAAACGATCTTTGTCATTTTCAATAGCTAGTATATCTTGAATAAGAGCTTCTTCATCAATATAATCACTGTAGTTTAAAAAACGTTTTGGATTAAAATCCTTATTAACCTTAGGATCTCCCCAATATATTGGAATTGAGTTGACTAGTATAGCATCCATAAGCTTTTCAGTCAAATACCCTGGATATCGTTGATTTTCAAACGCAAACACAAATTTGTAATCCTCTGTGAACTTAAATTTATCCTCTACTGCGCCACCAATATTGTTTAAATATCTACCTCCGGAATCGACTTGCTTTGTGGCATTCAGTTTATGAAAAAAATCATTCCGAACCGCCGACTTTCCGTTCGAAACTACAGTACAACAAAATTTTGATTTTCTATTCCATTCAACCAGTGCTTCGTCTCTCGTTAATTCTCGCACAAGTTCAGGGAGAAAGTTGAAATAAAAAGCCCTGACAGAATAACAAGGAAGGCGATAGTGATTCTCCTTATTTAAATATTCAAAGGATATTGAGAAATCGCAGGCAGAAAAGTCAGACTTTCGATTCTCTCCGGTATAAAATATTCGTAAACAATTAAAATCCAGATAATCATAGCCAAAACAAGAATAGATAAGGACCTCCGGCTCTGACGACAAAATAAGTGTGTAATCTCTGGAAAGAATGCTATAAAAGTAATTCTCAGTCTTGCTGAAACCCGGATAAAAGTCTGAGAAATTAATTAATAGTTCGGGTAATTTAGACATTATTCAGAGCATTTATAATTTGGATGATGCTTACCTTACAAATCAAGTGTTTTCTAATTAACAAAATTTAGATATTATTCTATTTCTGCTTAGATATACACTTTGTGATCTTGAAATATGTTCATACTTATATCACTAAAAGTCGAATCCAAAACAATGAATTTAAAATATATCTGATGCTTTAAGTTTTAAATAAATCAGATGTTCGCTGTGTACTATTTGCATTGTTATAGTTTATGGTTATTATGGATAGATTTTTCAACTTAAAATTTACAAACTAAATTATGTCAACTAATCAACTATTTATCAAAATCTTCAATCTATAAAATATCATTAATAAAATTAAGGTATTGCTTTTGAATCTTTGCCTTTGCATACCCGTTTAAATATCTACCTCTTAAGTCAAGTCCTAATCTCATAATTTCTCGATTACTAAGGTCTTTTATTTTGACTACGGCCTGTTGCAAATCTAAACTACTGCTATTTTCAATCCAATATATACTATCTCTTTGCTCAAATCTCTCCATCATAGCACCCACGCGTGTTGAAATTATAGGAGTTCCAGATGCCATAGCTTCTAAAGCTACTAAAGGTCCAGTTTCTTCTAGAGAACAAATAATCAAACAATCGATGTCACTAAAAAAATCAACTATTTCTTTTTTCTTAATAAAGCCTATAAATTGAATATTATCGTTTTGACTACTTGTAATCTCTACTTTCTCTTTTAAAGGGCCATCACCAGCTATAATTAAATCACTATCAATCTGCTTAAAAGCATCTAAAAGTACATCGACACCCTTTTCTGAGCTTAATCTTCCTAAAAAACCAAATGTTCTGATCTTAGTATTTTTCAAAGGAATTTTAAGAAGTTGCTTTTCTAAAATGGCATATTGATCTATAATAAGATAAGATTGCTGTGGATGGTAAATATCTAAATTAGCCTTGTTTAGCAGGCTATGATAACTGAATGTATTTACAACGTTCAATCGCGACTTTAATTCCTCTGGCACATAGAAAATAGTACCTGTCACCCTAAATCCTATAGGTTTATTTAAACTAGAAGCTACGTCTATAATAGTTAGTAGATATTTACTTGTGACCTGAGCGCAGATAAAAATCAATTCGTAATCGTTAATTTTTTCTTTCAAGACACTAATTGCTTTTTCTTCAAAACCAAAATATTCTTTTGCTAACTTATTATTTACGTACTGATATCTATTACCACGTGTTATGTTTTTGAAATAGGATAAATATGTTAGAACTTTTAATGTAAAAGATTTTTTATAAATATTATCATAAAGACAGCTCCAGCTCGTATCATCTACGTTATCTAATGCTGTAGAATGCGATGTAATAGCTCCAGTAGAATACAAGAAAACATCATAGGACTTAGAAAGGGAATGATAAACCTGATTCATTTCTACCTCTCTACCTCCATATTCACCAGCTGGACCAATGAGTAGTATTGAAGGTTTATCCATAGCCATTATGAGATTTCCATATAGTCTTTATTTTCTTAAAAAGTCTTTGCCAATAAGATTTGAGCTTATATGTCGTGCTCAATTGTTTTTTAAAAAATGAAGGGTAGTCTTTTACTATCGGGCGGTTTACAATCCTACTAAATAAATATTCTTTTGCGTTTGCAACATAGTCATAAGAATACTTTGGAGTTACTTTTTCTAAATGTCTTTCTATAAGCTTCCAACTTTCAATTGCAGCAATTGCTTTTTTAGAAGTTCCGATTTGACTAACATTGCTTGATTCTGGTATGCGATAATAGGCTATTGCTCTCTTAGCAAATAGAACTGAATTACTACTTAAGAGAACTCTAGTAAAGAATTCACCATCTTGATTTACTTCAAGACTCTCATCCCAAAGACCCGATTTTTTAAAAATACTGCGGTCTGAAAGATAACAATGGCAAGGAAAAAAAGCAACATTTCTATTAAAATCTTTTAATAACTCTCTTCCAGAAACATAGTCTTTGCTTAGGTGAATATCTCGTGCACTAATACCATTTGTTGTGTTCCTAAATTTGTTCCATCCACACGTTGAAATTTCACCAATTGTACTATTAATTGTCAATATTTTTATTTGTTCTTTTAATTTATTTGGACTAAAAAGGTCGTCGCTATCGAGCCAATTTATATAATCTCCTTTAGAGTTCTCATATCCAAAATTTCGACAAGCATTTGCTCCCTTCACTCGATTTTTTGGGCGTTCTAATATTTTAAATCTTTTATCCGATTTCGCGAAAGCCCTCACAATCTCAATAGTATGATCAGTACTACCATCATCTACCACAATACATTCCCAGTTTGTATAAGTCTGGTTCAAAACACTATCGAGTGTCTCCCCAATTAAGGTAGCACGATTATAGGAAGGTATGATTATGGAGACGAGTGGTTCTATCATAAATAATGACTTTTCAATGAAATTACTTCTTCTCTACTTTTTTCACATTGCTTGAACCACAATATTCTAAAATTCAATAATCTCTTATAACCTAGGAAGTTCTTATAATTCCCTTTGAGTAAAGAAATAAGCATTTTTTTATAGTCACCTCTTTTAATTAAGAGCCAATGTCGTTGATAATCATTATTGTTAGGATTTGCAATTTGATTTTTAAAGTGACGTTCTTTTTTTTTTAGAAATTCTTCTGTGAAAATTTTAATGTTATTCACTTCTCTATCTTGCCGGTCGTGCATTACGAAAGTATCTGCCACCACTCCCACTTTGAATCCGTGGTAATGAATTCTTTGACAGTAATTATTATCTTCACCATAATGAAAAAAAATAGGATCAAAACCTCCAACACTTTTTAATATTCTTTTGGGAATATACCAGGCCGCCGCGTTTACGAAAGGAACTTGATATACTCCGTTGAGCTGATTAAATATGGCGTCACTATAAAAGTCATTGTTGCTATCATAATTAAGATATAAAGAAAAATTACGGTCTAATCTATTTCCTTTTCCATTTAAATGAATAGGACTAAGAATGCCATATTCATAATTCTCACGTGAAATATCAGCTATTTTTGAAATTGTGTTAGGTCTTAAATATACATCCTGATTCATCAAAAAAACTGACTCAGCTTCTTTCGATAATGCATACGTTAAACCAATATTATTGGCCGCGCCAAAACCTAAATTTTTTTGTTGTTTGAAAATTTTTACTCGAGGATGATGAGTCTCTATAAATTTTAAAGTACTGTCACTAGAGTTATTGTCTATAATAACTATAGGATAAGTCACAGGAATAGAAGCCAAGCATTTTTCAATCCATTGCATTGCATTATAGGTCACTATAATAATATATGTATTCACGCAAAATGATTCTTTACCTTGTAAAAATAATTATATAATAGTTTGTACTTCATTTTTAATTTATGCTGAAGATTAGGATGCAATAAATGTAGATAATGTTGATATAATATTTTAGGATAGATCTCATAATCATTAATTGTAGTTGTTCTATTGACATTTGTTGCCTGCAATGAGTGTATCCGAAAATTAACTAACTTTTCTTTTAAAATTATAATCGGGTATTTTTTTAAAATTCTATAATAAAATTCGTAATCCAAAATTTGTTTTAAATCTTCACTAAATAATCCAACATCATTAACAATACTTCTTTTAAACATTGTCGTAGGTGGCTCTCCAATTTTATTAAGTGGGGATTTATAAAAGGATGGTAAAGAAAATATTGATGCATCAATTACAACGTGATTACTCTCATCATAGGGCTTGACAAATTCTTTCTGTAAATCTTCATATTGTGAAATCCATTTCTTAATTACATCGCTTTTCATCCCTTCAACAAGAAAATTACGTTTACAAGCGACCATACCAATATATGGATATAATCTAAATGTATTCACCATTTTAGTTATACAATCAGGTAATAAGACGTCATCTTGAAAAAGAAATTTAATGAAATATCCGTTAGCAAGCTTTATAGTATTATTCCAGTTTGCTCCAATACCATTAGGTTTATGAGCGTGTAAATAAACTGGAAAAGTTGCTTTTTCTTTAAAGATAGAAATAATCTCCAAGCTATTGTCACTGGAGTGATCATCACTTATAATAACTTCAATATTTTTGTATGACTGATGTTTAATCGAATCAAGTGCCTCTTTTAAATAAAGAGCACCATTATAAACGGGTATACAAATAGAAACTAACGGGCTTGGGTTCAAAATCTATTTTTTAATTTATAATAATATTGAGATATGAAAGAAATTACTACTTTCATATAAAAATTTAACGATAATTTCCCTCGACCTAACCTAAAAAAAAGTCGTTTTTTATTTTTTATAAATAATAGGTCATTGTTAAGAGAGCTAAAACCTCCATCAGCATAATTTGCTATCGTAATTTTACTATAAGAGTGAGATAACTTATCACTAAAAAACCATTTTAAATTGTGGTCGTAATCTGCTTGAGACTTATACTTTAAATCAAAAACTCCGATGGTTTGAAAAACTGAACGCTTAAAGAAAATTGATTGATGGCATATGTTTTTATTATAAAGTTTACTTGCTGTAAATAGTCCATCATATAAACCATCAAATCTACTGCTAAAAACATTCCCATAAAGTACATCTACCGCATTTTCTTGAAGGACTTCAAAAATTTGCGATAATACTTTATCCCCAAACAAAATATCATCACTCCCTAAGAAATATAGATACTGGCCTCTTCCTTTTATAATTCCTTTATTCATTGCATCATATATTCCTAAATCTTCTTCTGAAAAAACTCTAATGCGAGAATCCTCAGAAGCATAGTAATTTATAACATTTAATGTCATATCAGAAGATGCTCCATCCATTATGATAATCTCAAAGTCTTTAAAATCTTGCTGTAACAAACTATTCAGTGCAAAATTTAATTTTTTTTGTGCATTATATGTTGGGATTATTATTGAGAAAAAAGGAAGCATCTATGTTAATTTAAATAAATGATTTTAAAATTCATTATTCATACATGAGCTATTTTATCTAAGTGAAAACATGTAACTCAAATTCTTACTCTGTCTTTTAAAACACATTCTATTAGTTTCTAGTAAAATCAATTTAAAATGAAATACTTTTGAATAAAACTTTTATATGTTATCAAATCGAATAAAACGCAAAATAGTCAATCTAATAAAAAAAAGGTTTAATCTGACAGAAAAATCAAATCTGCAAGGTGACCTTATCAGAAGAAAGAAGATACAAAACCACTGTAATATCGATAAGATTCTTGATGTGGGTGCAAATAGTGGTCAATATGCTCTTCAACAATTAAATAACATGGGATTCAAAGGCTCAATTATTTCATTTGAACCTATGCAAAAACCTTTTCAAGATTTATTAAAATTCTCGGAGCAATATAATTCTTGGAAAGTAGAAAACATAGGATTAGGCTTGAAAAATAAAACCTCCGTAATCAATATAGCTCAAAACTCATATAGCAGCTCCCTTTTAAAAATGCTCCCTTCTCATTTAAATAATGCACCAGAGTCTATTTACGTAGATGAGGAAACTATTACTCTTAATACACTTACTACAGTATTTAAAGCTCATTGTTCTCTGGATGATAATATTTTTCTAAAAATTGACACGCAGGGTTATGAGTACAATATATTAGAAAGTGGTCGTGACATTCTAAATAATATTAAAATGATTCAAATTGAGATGTCTCTAATTCCATTGTATGAAGGCGAAAAAACCTATGATGAAATGATTAAATATTTAAAAGACTTAAATTTTCAACTTTGGTCTGTTGAACCAGGTTTCTATAGTTATGAAACTGGAGAGCTGCTTCAAATTGATGGTATATTTGTGAACACGAGACATATAGCTATTTAGTTCTTCTTGGCGATTAGGTTTGAATATGGGTAATTGAGTACTTTTTTGTGAGATATTAATGTTAAATCCTTTTGAATATCGTACCATTTATAACCGTAACTTTCTAAAATCCCAAAAAGTTCTTGCACGTGATAGTTTGCATTTAATGTATTTTCTTCTCCAAATTCTATTATTAAAATTGGATTATAATTATTTAAAAATGACTCACCACCCTTTAAAACAAATTTTTCCCAGCCCTCAACATCTATCTTTATCAGTTTAATTTTTTCCTTATCAAATTTTTCTAAAAATTTATCCAGTGAAAGAACATCAACTTTGATTACATTTTGGAGTTTAGAAGGTTCGGGAGCAAATGAATTCCAAGCATCAAACCCCGTATCAGAAATGAAAAAATCGAGAGTATTTTTTCTATCTGATAAGCCAATGTTGTGAGTAGTTATATTATGAAAATTATTAAGATCAATATTTTCTTGTAGTCTTCTATAAGTTTCAGGATTAGGCTCAAAAGCAATCACGCTACCGCGATCACCAACAGCTTTAGAAGCTACTAGACTGAATAACCCGACATTAGAACCTATATCAAGAAAAGTGTCACCAGTACTGAGATTTTTTTTTACAAAATTTAGTTCTAGCTCTTCAAAGCCATTATATATGTATTGAGATAATATACTGTCCTCATACAAATTTATTTTAATTCCCTCTTCTAAATTATGTTCGAAAAAATTACTATTTATAAATTTTGAGGTCCATACTTTTTCAATATTCTTTTTCGAAGTGGCGTTCCTATTACTAGCATATTTTTGAAGCTTACTACCTATTTTTTTAGCCAGCCGATATCTTAAGTTATGAATATTCATAATTTTTAATGTTCATTTTTTTTATTCATGGCTCCATTCAATTGCTGGCAGTATGACCCCTGGTCTTTCACCTGTAAATAGGGTGTCTATTCCTTTTGTATTTTCAATTTCAAAGCCTAATACAAGCCTATCCTCATATATTATCCATCTATTGTTGTGAATCCCAACGATAGGCTTTAATGCATAGGATCCAGCTTTTAGTAGATTCCTTGGTATAATAGCCTTAAAAGAATAATTACCTATTGGTAGTGTCATAATTTCTGAACCAAGATCATCGTGGTAAGATCTCCAAAGGATGCCTCCCGTTTTGGTATCATATAAATCAAATCCAATACGAAGACCCATAGTCTCTTTGAAAATTTCAAAAATGTACGTTATTTCAACTTTACTACTTGAATAGAAAATTTTATTTTGAGTGTTTGATTGAGTAATTTCTAAGCTTTGCAATTTAAAAATTTCATCATCTTGCTCCTTAATATATTGTTTTAGATAAGATGTATCCTCTACAATTCTTTCTGATGATAAATATTTTTCAATTGCCTTCTCTGTATCTCCTGTGAAAACAATACTACCGTTTATTAATAAAATACTTTTAGTACACAACTGTTGTACACTAGCCATATTATGACTCACAAACAAAACAGTTCTTTCGCTTGTGTTACTTATATCTTGCATCTTACCAATTGCTTTCCTCTGGAACTCTGCATCACCAACAGCCAGCACCTCATCAACGACTAAAATATCGGGCTCCAAAAAAGCTGCAACTGCAAACCCTAAGCGTACCCGCATCCCGCTTGAATATCTTTTTACTGGGGTATCTATATACATCTGGCAGCCAGAAAATTCAACAATCTCGTCAATCTTTAAACGTATCTCAGACTTCGTCATTCCTAAAATAGCTCCGTTTAAATAGATATTTTCCAAGCCTGTTAGCTCTGGATGCATTCCCGTACCAACTTCCAAAAGACTCGCAATTCTTCCCTTAGTTTTTATACCTCCCGTAGAGGGACTTGTGA
Organism: Dokdonia sp. Hel_I_53; assembly: GCF_007827465.1. Classification (NCBI taxonomy): domain Bacteria; kingdom Pseudomonadati; phylum Bacteroidota; class Flavobacteriia; order Flavobacteriales; family Flavobacteriaceae; genus Dokdonia; species Dokdonia sp. Hel_I_53. The sequence goes on along the minus strand of NZ_VISL01000001.1, from coordinate 2,835,715 downwards.
CTCTTGATAAAATTTTAAGTAAGGTAGATTTGCCCGCTCCGTTTTTACCAATGATTCCAAGAATCTCTCCCCGTTTTACTTCAAAATTAATGTCTTTCAATGCCCATACATACTCTGATGTTGTAGTGCCCGAGCGATCATTTACAGCTCCAATCTTTAAATACGGATCTTCTTTACCAAGTATGCGATGCCAGACTCTATTTAAGTCGTGACCTAAAGTACCAGTTCCAACAGTCCCTAGCCTATATTGTTTAGAAAGATTCTCTACCTTTAAAATAATATCTTCCATCCTACACCGTATCTATAAATGTTTTTTCCGTTTTATTGAAAATGACTAGTCCAATAAGAAAACTACAGATTCCAATTAAAAAAGTAATGAGTATCGCATTAAAATTTATAGAAGTAGCCCCTAAAAGTAACCCGCGATAGGTTTCAATTATTTGAGCCAAGGGATTGTACTCTATAAGCCAGAAATACTTAGGGAGCTTTTTTCGGATCTCTTCTAATGGATACATCACCGCGCTGATATACATTAATAAATTTAACCCAAATGAGACCAACACCGTCAAATCTCTATACTTTGTGGTCATTGCGCTTAATATCATCCCCACTCCTAAACTTATGAGGGCCATGTTGAGGATGCAGATGGGCACTAACCAAACCCACAAAGAAGGACGCACATCAATACCCTTAACAAAGATATAATAGACGTAAAAACCAAAGAAGATCAATAGCTGTATGGTATACTTGAAGAGTCCAGATACTACTTTAGAAGCAGGAACAATAAAACGAGGGAAATAAACTTTTCCAAAAAGTCCTGCATTACTGGTAAACGTTACGCTCGTAGAGGATAAGCAATCTTTAAAATAATTCCATAAAGTAATCCCAATGAGATTAAACAAGAAAGCGGGAACAGCTCCCGTGTTTATATTCCCAATATTATTAAATATGAGTGTAAATACCACACTCGTAAATAAGGGTTGTATTAAAAACCACAAAGGCCCTAGAACCGTTTGTTTATAAACCGTAACAATATCCCGTTTTACAAACAAAACCAAGAGATCTCTGTACCTCCAGATTTCTTTAAAATTAAGATCTATAAATTTTCCTTTCGGTTTAATCTCATAGAGCCAATCGTCTTGTATCACTTTATCTCCAGCCATTCGCTCAGGTTTACTTTCTTTTTGTCAATACGCTTCTTAAACGATGAAAGATTCCAGATTTCTCCTCCTCGTGATATCCATTATTATAGGCTCCATAGCCATAGCTGTAGCCGTAGCCGTACTTTTTCTTCTGCTGAAAATAATTAAGCACAAAACTAATATTTTTAATCTCTCCCTTCTCATACTTATCATTAACAAGACGTAGCATATCTTTTTTAGTATATCCTTGTCTAACGATATAAAGAGAAGCGTCTGCATACGGCATTAGTTCAAAAGCATCAGAAACCAAACCTAAAGGAGGTGTGTCAAAAATGATGTAATCATATTGCTCTTTAAGTTCCGCCACAAATTCCTCCATAGCACCACTTATAATCAATTCTGAAGGATTAGGTGGGATCGGTCCCGATAAAATCACATCTAAATGTGGTATTCCAGAGGGTTGCTTAATCTCCTTGATCGCTGCATCCCCTATCAAATAGTTTACAACCCCTTTGTCATTATCAATATTAAAGTCGTCAAATATTTTTGGTTTCCGTAAATCTAATCCCACAAGAACTGTTTTCTTTTCGCTTAAAGCGAAAACGGAAGCAAGATTTATAGAGGTAAACGTCTTACCCTCTCCGCTTATACTAGAGGTAACTAATACTGTTTTGGCACCAGTTAAACCTTTCTTCTTATAAATAAATTGTAGGCTTGATCGCAACCCTCTAAAAGCCTCAGCAATAGCAGATCTTGGGTGATCTCGCACTACAAGTACTGAGCCTCTCTTGTTTTTACCTATAACTCCTAATATATTTATGCTAGATCTTTTTTTTACATCTTCTGGAGTTCCAATCTTAGCATCAAGAAAAAATAGAATTAGCACCAATGCGATTGGTATAACACTCCCGAAAAATGCAGCCATCACTTTATTAAGTTGTGTATTAGGGCCTATGGGACCTCTCCCCACATCTTTTGCTTTGTCTATAAAAAGAATATCTGAAACATTGGATGCCTTTATAATTTCAGCCTCGCTTCGCTTTGTGGTGTATAGATCATATGCTTCTTGACTTATAGAAAAGCGGCGCTGTATTTCGGCTAGTTCTTGCTCCTCTTTAGGAAACTGTCGCAGCTGTCCTTGCGCTTCTCTAATATCTTGATTAAGAGTTGCTATCTGGTAATTAATTTGCTCTTTGCTAGAACGTATATTTTCAAACAACACTTCCTTCTCTGCATTTATACGTCTGTCAAGGTCTCTAAAGGCCGGATTCCCTTCCTTTGCTGTATAAGAAAGATTACTTCTCTGTAATGCTAGTTGTACAATACTTGAAACGCCATTAGTTATACTCCCTTCATTAATAAGCGTAACAGATGGTGCTGGGACATTTGTATAATCTGTTCTGGTAGTAAGATAATTTTCTAATTGTTTGTAATAGACCAATTGTCTTGCCAGTTCATCCTTTTTATTATCTAGAGACTGCAACTCACTACTTATTTGCTCTGCCCCACCAGACAGTGCAACATCTCTATTTTTACTTTGAAAATAGTTAAGGTCTGCAAGCGCTTTATCTAAATCTCTATTGCTAGACTTTAAACTACTATCTATGTATTTTATAGTCTTAGTAGCAAAAAGATTCTTTTGACGTAATTGCTCATCGGTACGTACGGCAATACTAGCATTAAGATAATCAATAAGCCTCTTTTTATTAGTCCCCACTAGGCTAAGTTCCAAAATAGAGCTTCCTCGAGGAGTTTGGGTAATCCCTATACCTCGGTATCTACCAGCCGTAGCATTAAAATTGCCTAAACTCACTAAATATGCATCCCCTTCCTGAGGGTAGACTTCTGTAGGAAGTAAGACGCCTTTTAAAAATGGTGTTTCAATCGTATCTCCTATTTTTAATACCTCATCAAAACTTTCCGTTGGACCAGGAATTATAGCAGGTTGAAGAGTTCTATAATTATACAATGAAATATTTTCTCCATTAAAAGGAATTTTGATGCGTACCAAGCCGTTACCTTGGTCTATAAATGTCATTCGTTTTCCATACAGTTGCGGGAAAGAGTCATTTAGCTTTAACCTAAAAGGGGTATTTCCATACACATCTTCAATGTGGTATTCTCCTTGTTTCTGGTAGTTAATGTAATACTGTAGGTATTGAACGACTCGCTCTGCGTGTGAACGCGACTTAAGCATTATGATACTTGTTTGTACCTTATCTGTGGTCCCTCCCCAATTAAAAACCAAGCTGGTATTACCCCCAAACATTTGGTTCTGGTCGTCCTTAATAGAAATCACACTCGTCTCTCTATAAATAGGAACCTTCCGTACGTTAATGTATCTAGCAATCCCAAAAGCAATAGCAAGAGATATAAGAAATAACCACCAAAAACTTACTAACCTAAAAAGGAACCCTTTAAAATCAAAAAAACCTCCGGAACTTTGTACATCAAAATCTTCTTCCATCGTTTATCGTGTTGCTAGTAGAATAACTGTGGCGATTGTTGTGACAATGCTTATTATTGTTGTAAGGGCCTGTAATCCAGTTGTACCTACACCAATGGCTTTTTGCGGCAAAGGATTTACCGTAATGATATCATTGGGTTGAATATAATAAAATGGAGATTGCATCACATCAATAGTTGTTAAGTCTATATGATGAACACGTTGCCCTCCTGGATATTGTCTTATAATCAAAATATCTGTCAAATCACCTGTGAGAGGAACGCCTCCAGCATTTGCTATTGCCTCAAGAATAGACACCTTTTCTGCTAACACGTTTTGAGTTCCTGGACTTCCTATCTCTCCCACTAGGGTGTATCGAATTCCAGGAAGCTTTACAGTCACAAAAAGATCTGCTTCGTCTTTAATATAATCTGCCAGCAATCGTTTTTCAATAATTTCTCTAATCTCTTCTGTAGTTCTTCCTAATACGTTGATCTCTCCTAATTCTGGTACTCTGATATTACCATGTGTATCAATCGCAAAACCATCATAATAAAATCCTTCATCAAGCGAAACGCCTCCAGATCCTGCTGGATTGAAAAAGTCTACAAGTTGTTGATCTAGAGCTTTAAGACGTATACTGAGAATATCTCCCACTTGTACACGATATGGTCTTTGTTGTACCTGTACCGAAATAAGACTATCTGATTTCATTTCTGATTCACGCAAATAGGTGATGTCTTTAAGTGGCACACAAGAAGAAGTAAGTGCAACCATGCTAAGTAACAGCACTAAAATAATATATCTCATTTAAGAAGGGTTAAGCTACACAAATATAGACGTTCATCGGTAAAAAATAAATCTTCATCGATTCTTAATAGATAAAAACCTTAATAAGAATTAAATAGCCATGAAGTACCGTAGCATTGCTTTCTGTTAACAATGAAACATTCTCAATTAAAATAAACCTCTTAGATGTTTACATTGAAAATATTCGTATCAATAGCTCAGCACTCCATATTCATAGACTATTTAATATAAATTTAAGAAACCAAATTTAATAATAAGTTAATTTTGCACTTTACTAAACCAAAACTATCAAAATGAAAAAACAAATTCTAAATACACTTGCTGTAGTTGCTCTTATGGCAGGAGTTGTTTCTTGTAAAGAAGAAGACAAAAACAAAACAGAAGTTGGTGAAGCTCAAGAAGTTTCTGTTGTAGCTGATGCACAAAAATTTATGGTTGATGCAGATGCCTCTACAATTATGTGGGAAGGAAGCAAGCCTACTGGAAAACACATGGGAACTATAAACATCGATAATGGTGTTGTAAATGTTGCTGGTGATGTTGTTACTGGAACATTCTTAATCGACATGACTTCTATTGAAGTTACTGACCTTAAAGCAGGAGAAGGAAAAGAAGACCTAGAAGGTCACCTTAAAGGAACTGCTAAAGAAAAAGAAGATCATTTCTTCAACGTTGCAAAATATCCTACAGCTGCTTTTGAAGTAACAGGTGTGACTGAGAAAGATGGAAAGAAAATGATGCAAGGAAATCTAACAATTAGAGATCAGAAAAAAAGCATCGAATTTCCTGTAAACTATTCTGTAAATGGAAATCAAATGACACTTATGAGTGAGACATTTATGATTGATCGTACAGAATGGGGTGTGAACTACGGTTCACAATCAGTTTTTGACAACTTAGGAGACAAATTCATCAGTGATGATGTAGCTCTTACTGTAAACATAAAAGCTACAAAAGCTTAATACATTTTTTTAATGTATTAAAAAGAGCCACTTCTTAAATGAAGTGGCTCTTTTTTTTTGAGGTATTTATTTTTCAAAAGTATATTATAGTACTAATAGCTAGATGTCTAGATGTCTAGAATATCTTTAATTGCCTGGTCTATCTTTTTATATTTAAATAAATACCCTTCTTCTCTAATCTTTTTTGCACTTACTTTTTGACTTTCTAGAACAATTGCGGCCATATCGCCTAAGACTAATTTTAAAGCAAACTTAGGAACTTTAGGAAGTAATAAAGGCTTGTCTAATTGTGCTGCAAGCACCTCTGTCATTTCCATATTTGTTACAGGATAAGGGGCCACGGCATTATAAATTCCAGAAAGTCTGTTTTTAATAATATAATGGTAGATGCCAGCCATATCTTCCGTATGAATCCACGATTGCCATTGCTTACCACTCCCTAGTGGAGCACCAGCACCATAGGTAATAGGCTTCATTATTTTAGGAAGTGCACCATCCTCTTTATCAAGTATAATTCCCGTACGCACGCAGGTAGTTATTATGTCTAGACGTTGAAATTCCGTCGCAGATTTTTCCCACTCCTCCACAATTTCTCCAAGAAACCCTGTGGCATACTCTGGATATGTCTCGTTATATAGCTTTGTAAGAGATGAGGGGTAGCCTCCTATCGCACTTGCAGAAATATAGTGCATAACTGTTTTAGGCTCGTTTTCTTTACGCTTTCGCGAAAGCGTACTAAACAACATCCTAGCCGTTTTAATTCTACTATCAAAGATGGCTTCCTTATTTTCTGGTGTCCATCGTTGTGCAATAGTAGCTCCAGCCAAGTGAACAATCACCTCAACATCTGCCATAGATTCTTCGTCAAGATAATCCTCTTTTGGGTTCCAATAGAAACCTTGTAAGTTTTTTTCTGAACGTATTTTTTTCTTTGATGTTGTGAGATAATTTACATGGATACCATCTGTGCGACACAAATCACTTAGTGCAGAACCTACCAATCCTGTGGCTCCTGTTATTAATATTTTCATTATAGGGTTTTAGTAAATATAATACATGTAAGATTTCCACACCACACAAGTCATGAAGATAATCAAAAACTAAGGCGCACTACTTGCCATCTACATATCCTTGTAAATAGGAATACCTAGGCGTAAGCTTTCCATTCTTAGTCATCAATGCTCTTTCTAATACACCGTCTTCATCTCCATTAAAAAAAGCAGGAATTACATGCTCTAAAAACATCTCACCAAATCCTTCACTTGCATCTCTTGGGAGTTCACAAGGTAGATTATCTACCGCCATAACGGCAATTACTCCTTCTTTCGTATAATTATCTTCTTTTTCGGTAAGAGGATTATATCCATAAAAAGGATCTGCAATGGTGGAGGGTTTAATCGTGCTGGCTACTGGACCGTTTATGTCACAAGAAACATCTGCAATTACTTGAATATTGAAGTTAGGGTCTTTTGCTTGTTCTCTAGTAAAAAGATAAGGAGCTCCATCCCCATAAAAGTGACCAGCAATAAAATAATCTGTCACTTGGGCAAACTTCATAAAGTCACTTTTATAACCAGAGGGATCCTTATAAAATTCATATTTATCTCCTATAGCACCATCTATTCGTTTATTATAATCTAATACGTCAATGTGACAATATACAGGGTATTCAAAATCATTAGACAGATAGTCTGCTATGGTAACTTCCCTAATTTGTAGATGATCAAGAATTTCTTTTGCCCCCATCGCTACTTTTCCAGAGCCTGTAAGGCAAATTTTAATTTTAGGAAGTGCTAATTTATCTAGCTCTTTTTTAACGGCATTCAGGTCTGAGAGTTCTTCCACTTTAGGGAGGTCAAATAATAGATTTCTTTTACCCAACAATCTAAAACCATTATAAGCTCCTACTAATCCGGCATATCGACCAAAACCTATAAGCCTTGAAGAATTTTCTGAAGTAATAACCTCGTGATCGTAAAGCTCAATGTTTTTTTCTAAAACAGCTTGTAACAAAGCTCTATTGTATGGTTGCTTCTTAATTGTATGGCTAAAGAAAAAATATTTTTTATCGGGGATGAGTGCATCTATCGGGACTTCCTTTACACCAATCAGGACATCAGCCTTTGATACATCTTTTGTGACTTTAAAACCGTTTAGTCTATATAGATCGTTAGGAAAAATACGTATATCAGAAGATTCTACTATAAACTTTGCTTTTGAGAACTGTTCTCTAGCCTCCGCTAGCTTTTCTGGTGAAAAAACTACACGGCGATCTGGTGGATTTTTACGTTCTTTAATGATAGCAAATTTCATATGTCTGAGATTTCTTTTATAGGTGTATTAATTGGTATACCTTTTGCGTTTTATTAAGAGCAAATATAACGTTTAGTAGTATATTTGTTGTTCCGCTTTCGCGAAAGCGAAGTTCTGTTTATTTTGAGTTCTTTAATAAGTCTTTAAAATAGCAAGAATAGGAAATTTACACTTTTGGGGTCGACTGGTTTTGACAGCGAGATCAATAGTATTGTAAGCGTGTCGAGCGCTGGAAAATAGCTCGTAAATCTCATATTTCATCTTTTTTAAACGGCGAGAATAACTACGCCCTAGCTGCATAATCTGAATTATAGTAAGATTACGCCTCGGTCTACAAGGTAGACAAGCAGGAAGTCACTCGAGAGCCTTGGTTTACGGCAATCGATATAGTGACTTCGTAAAAGTAAACCTATCTCTTATAGGGCTTTGATATAAGAGAGAAACTTAATTGAAGATAAGAAGTGCGTTGGTAGTTTCTAACCGGCAAGCTTTCGAAAATTTAATTTGAAACTACACACGTAGAAAGCAGTAGTATTGCTTGTTTGGACGAGGGTTCGAATCCCTCCGACTCCACTTCACACCCGTCCTTGGACGGGTGTTCTTGTATCCGGGGGATTTGCCCAACGCTACCACTCGCTCCTTGCTAAAAATGTCTCCCAGACATTTTCTTGACGCTAGGCCGTCTCCGACTCCACTTTTTAAAGCCTAATGCCTTCATGATTACGGAGTTGTTAGTTTTGTATATTCTAAATTTTTAAAATATAGACAAATTTTTCACTCCGTATTATTTTGCCATAGTGAATACATATCTCTTACAAAAGTTAGAATGATAAGGTGAAACAATTATAATATGGACCTTTATTTCATAAAAAAACCTCCATTAAAAAGGAGGTTTTTTATGAAATATTATAGTTCACTATACAATATCTTCAAGATATTTGATTTCAGAAAGCGTCTCTTCCACCTTAAACATTTGATTGGTCACTGTAGCTGTAATATTTTCTGGTAAACGGGTATCTTCAAGAAATTCTTTGTATTCTTCAACACTTGCTTTTTCCCCTCGTATACACTCCTCAAGAATCCCTTCATCTGAGTTTGAGCTAAAAGCATCCACAAGATTCATCCAAGTTCTATGCAACACTCCAGTAGTGCTCCCAGATGTTTTAGGAGTTTCATTTAAGCCTAAGACGGTATTGCTTAATTCTTGAGCAAAGCCATTTCTTAGTACCGCCCTATTATTCAAGTATTTTTTCAACTCCATATTATCTGCTTTCTCCATAGCTTTTTTGTAACCTTCCTCTGCGTCGTAATTTTTTTCAATCAGATTTTGAAGATTATCTACTAACTTTTTATGTTCATCTTCTTGTGCTATTTCTACTACTGTCTTTTCCATACTATTTTTATTATTTAATTAATCTAAAAATGATTTTGTAATATTATTTTGCGTTAATCATCCACATGACGTCAAATTGATCTGAACATCTTCCATAATATTCTCCCCAACTTGAGCCTTGCATAGGTGAATGCACCGTTCCAGATTTAGATAAAGCATTAAAAATTTCATCTGCCTTCTCTTTAGAATCAAGATCTATACTCATGCAAATATTACTTCCATTATTGATAGGAGTATCTGGTGAGGCATCATAGCCCATAAAGTGAACACCTGATCCTTTTAATTCAATATGCTGAATCTTATCTCTGTAGTGCTCTGGAATGTCTTGTCCCTTTCCTTCCCAAGTCTCTTTATTTTGTAAAGAACCTCCAAAAAGGTTTTTGTAGAAATTAAATGCTTGTTCACATGCCCCCGAAAAAGCTAAATATGCTTGAATTTTCATAATAGTTATATTGGTTATTAGTTATTAAAATTTTCTATTCCCTAACAGAAATAGAAGGCTCTATAATAAGCTTCATCAAGTTATATGATGTTGCTTTTACAAAGTACTTAAACAACACGCTATTATGCTCCCTATAAAATTGTAATACTATGTTACCATTATCTTAAAGACTTATTCATATCTAATAAAACTTCCTGATAATTTGATATCAAACTAACTACTGCGTAAAACATTGGACATCTATAGATAGCAAATCTATTAACGTCATAAATAAAATATAGCAATAATTTTTGAAGGATAATTATACCAAAAATCAATCTTATCATTCAAGAGAAGAGTATTTCATACTGCATAAACTGTTTGTACACATTAAACTTAGATGAGATTGCTAAAATTTGTTTATATGTACTTGTAAATAAATAAAATAAATTTTTGTTTTAACATTTTTTAACAATACTTTTGGCGCTTAATTTAGAGATCCCTATACTTTGACAAAAGCTTATTTCCTCCTACTCTCTGTGTTTATAGTTACAGTTTATAACTTATCTGCACAAGATCTTACTCAAATAGGGAAGGCTAGACTCTTTACGCTTGGAGGTGGTGTCTCTGCAAACTCTGTATTTTATGATGGTGAGAGTGAACGCGATCCTTTTACATATGTACTTAATGGAAATCTCAACCTAAATATAAGCGGTATTTATAATGTTCCGATATCGTTTGCGTACTCTAATCAAGAATTCAATTATAGTCAGCCATTTAAATTTAATAGACTCAGTTTAAATCCATCTTACAAGTGGATTACTGCACATATAGGTGATGTTGCGATGACATTTTCGCCTTACACACTTAGCGGGCATCAATTTAGTGGGCTTGGTCTTGACGCAACTCCAACTTCTAATTTAAAAATTAGTACGATGTACGGACGTTTGATCCGTCCTAACGAATATGACCTAGAAGACCCACAGTCAATTCCTGCCTATAAACGAATAGGCTATGGTTTAAAAACTGCATACGGTTTTGAGAAATATTCCTTAGGTCTTACTGTCTTTGCTGCAAAAGATGATGAAAATTCTATAGAAAATCCATTTCCTGTAGAAACAGGCGTAAATCCACAGGAAAATCTTGTGGTAAGTATAGATGGAAAAGTAAATCTTTTTGGAAACACGATCTTAACTGCAGAGTATGCCACCTCTGGATTAACAGCAGACGCAAGAGCAAGTGGAACCCCTGAGAATAGCGGACCTGTAAATATCTTTTTTAAAGGAAATGCTACGACACAATACTACAACGCTTTTAATGTGCAAGTAGCTACAAGTATTGGTAACGGAAGTGTGGGCGCTACTTATGAACGTATAGACCCAAACTATAAAACGCTAGGGGCTTATTTTTTCAACAATGATTTAGAAAATATCGCAGTAAATGCGTCACAATCTATTTTTAATAATGCTGTAAACGTGGCCGTTAATGCTGGTTTACAAAGAGACAATTTAGATAAATCAAAAACCTCAGAATTACAGCGCGTGGTCGCAGCTGTAAATGTAAGTGTAAAAGCATCTGATAAATTAAATATCAATAGCTCCTACTCTAACTTTCAAAGTGTTACTAACATTAGAGACCAGTTTGACTACATAAACGCCGTAACTCCTTTTGATAATATAGATACCTTAAATTTTAGACAGTTGTCTCGCAGTGCGACTTTAAATATGACGTACGCCATATCAAAAACAAAAACACGAGTACAAAACGCAAGCATAAATCTATCGTTACAAGACACAGAAGATCTACAAGAACAATTTCTTTCTGGCAATCAAAGTACTATAGGCGCTACTACATTTTACAATACGGGTGGTAACTATTCCCTTAGTTTTGTACCCATAGACTTAAGTATCACTGCGGGAATTAATGCCTCTTTTAATAAAACGCTAGATACAGATAATACAGTAATTGGCCCCACATTAGCAATATCCAAGTTGTTTTTTGACAAAAAGCTCCGCTCTTCTTTTGCGGCTTCTTACAATCAAAGCAGTGCAAATGGAGCATTACAAAATACAATCTTTAACGTTAGACTTAATGCAGGCTATCAGCTGTTTGAGAAGCATCAGTTTAATCTCAGTCTTCTCTCTCTTTTTAGAAATAACGCGATCGCTACTAGTGACCCTATTGCAAATGATTTTACTGCAACCATAGGGTATAACTACTCCTTCTCCACAGGTGGAAAAAAGCAAAACAATACCGGCGCACCCTCCCGTAATAAGACATTGGCTGATTATACTATCATACAGTTTAGAGCAAACGGAACGATCTATGAAGGGGATGCTATTTCTTTAGATAAGCAATTTATTGCGCTTAAAGATGACGCCTATTTCAACATAGCACCTTCAAGTGCCTTGGGTAAGGTGAATAGCGCACAACTAAAAATGCTTGACCTTAAAACGGCAGATGATAAAGATCTTAAAGATGCTGCATTAGATTACTTAGAGGAGGTTGAGGCGTATAACGCTTTCGCGAAAGCGTACGATCAAGCCTTACTTATAGCGATAAAGGATTTAACTAGAGATGCCACCAGATCTGACAGTGGTATTGAGAAAAAATATACCACCGCACTCGGGACTATTATGAGTTCTGAATATAAAGGTATAGAGCCATCGACTATTGAAAATAAAAATACTGTAAATTACAAAGCTTATACCAATCTATATAAGAGATATTTAATGCACCGCAAAGGCTTTATAAATCACCGCTATATGCTAGAGCACACAAGCCAAATACGAACGCCTAAGGATCTCAAAAAAGAACCACAGCTACAGCAGTTTAAGAAAGAACAGATAAAAAAGGTTTATGATGCCTACAGTAACATTGCACAAAATCCAACTTCCATAAGTAAATTACTTACGGTAGATCTCATATTATATTATCAAAATCTAGCAAATTCATTTGCAAATGAAGAGGCGTACACCTTGAAATATCTCTCACAAAACTAACGTGTCACTATGAAGCAACAATTACTACATCTCTTCTTCTTGCTTTTTACAGCGCAACTTTTACTAGCGCAACAATTTCCTGTGCAGGTGATCCCGCAAACTATCCCGCCCAGACCTGTACTGTTATCTGATTATGCAAATGAAGCATCTATTAATGATAAGGTACGTGTACAATTTATCTTAAACGATCTTACAGAGCTCAATCGAGAGGTACGACTTAAAATTTTTATCTCTGGGCAAGGCATCAATGCGCAAAGCAATGATGTTGTGGTAGGTGCAAATCCTATTTTTTTAGAAGGTGGTGTTACTACAACGCTTGGCACTCGAGAGCTAGCCCCCTACTTTAGTTTTCAGAATTTACAAGGAATTTCTCCATCTGTATATGGAAGCGCGCTACCTGAAGGCCCATATAGTATTTGTTTTGAAGTCTATGACCTATTTACAGGAAACAAAGTTTCTTCAAAGACCTGTACTAATTTTGTGCTCTTTGATAATGATCCGCCACTGCTTAATCTTCCTTTAAATGCAGCTGGCATTCAAGAGATGAATCCGCTTAATATAGTGTTTCAATGGACGCCCAGACATATCAATGTGTCTAATGTACAATATGAGCTTATCATTTCTGAAATTTGGGATCTCAACATTGATCCACAAGCGGCATTTTTATCCTCACCACCTATTTTTCAGACCACCACCCAGCAAACTACCTTTATCTATGATGGTTTACAGCCATCACTCATCCCTGGCAAGCGCTATGGATGGCGTGTGCGTGCCTTTGCTACGGTAGGCATAGAAGAAATAGGACTTTTTACTAACAATGGTTTTAGTGAGATCTATTACTTTGACTATCAAACGCAATGCGATGCGCCCCTGTTTCCAGAGGTAGAAGAATTAACAAATCGCAGTGCAAAAATCGCTTGGCAAGGTAATTTTGATCATCTTGATTATACCCTACAGTATCGAGAGAAAAACGCAAGTTCAGACTGGTATGATGTCACTACGCCACGTGAGTATGCGACCGTAAATGATCTCAAAGCTGAAACCACCTATGAGTTCAAAGTTAGAGGCAACTGTACATTTGGCAGCTATGGAGAGACACTTGTATATGAGTTAACCACCTTATCTGAGGCCGCGTCTGCCTATCAAGGATGTGCGATCGAGCCAGATCCTATCCAGCTGGAGAATCAAGAGGTATTACCTGAATTGTTTATAAATGATCAATTTACAGCAGGTGACTTCCCGGTTACCGTGCTTCAAGTAGATAACGCTACGGCTCCCTTTAGCGGAGGTGGGTATGTTGTAGTACCGTGGCTAGGAGACACAAAAATTTCAGTTGCTTTTGAGGGCATACAGATCAATACAGATATGCAACTCCTATCTGGTAATGTAGAAACGACTTATGATGCAGATTGGGGTAATGTCCAATTTATAGATGATGTTTTTGAAGTTTTTGAAGGCGATAATGATTTAGATAATATTACCGTCGAGTTTGATATACCTTCAGATAACTACGAAGCGTACATTGAAGTAAATAATGATGGTACAATCACTATTACAGATCCTAATACCAATGTAAGTATTACCTATCCTGGAGGAGATGACGTACAGATTGTAGATAATAACCCAGGTGGACCTAATGACATATTTATTGTTGACGAGGATGGAAATGTTACCTATGGCGGCACAGAGGCAGAAGGCGGAGCGTTAGACACACAAAACACCCCTGGTTTTGACCTTAATGGAACGATTACACAACTCTCAGCTCCTGGTATAAAAGTTTTATTTAATGAAGACCCACAGTATAAATATGGGTACGATAAAGTTCCAGAAGGACAGTACAGTTCCTTGAGCAGTGTGTATGATCGTATTCAGGATGCAGCAGGTGCTCCTTATGACATTATACATAAAGCGGTTAAGAAAGATAATTCTGAAACAATTAGGGCTACTGTCAATACAGATAATGATAGTTTATATGATCGTTTATTGTTCAAAACTGAGACAGGGCGCCTTATAGAACACACACGTATAGGGCAATCAAATGTATTAGATCTTGAAGCAAATGGGCTATTTACCTTTGAAAATGAGCTCGTTTACGCGACTTTAAAAGCAGACACTACACAAGCCAATCCACAACAAACGGTGGCGGGTACCTTTAGGCTATGGCATCTTGCCGAGCGTGAAGCAAATATTACCGTAGTGAGAGTTAATGAGGCACAATTACCGGCAAACTATGAGCAAGGACTTACCAATATTTACGGGAAGGCAGCAATTAACTTTACGTATGCTCCTGTTATTAATTTTAATATAACACCAGAAAAATACGGAGGTGATACTACATTGGAAGTTGGAGAGAGCGGTATGTTAAGTACATACACCGCTGAGCAAAACCAAATCATTAGTGAATTTAAAGCCTCCCATAGCTACGATGTAAATACGTATTACTTATTCGTTTTTGGGAATGATATACAACCTAATCGCCCTATTGACGGTTTTATGCCTTTGCGTAGGCAGTACGGATTTATATTTAATACTCCAGATAACATACCTACAGAAGAAGGGATTAGTAACCGTGTAAAACTCATGGCGCACGAGCTAGGTCACGGTATTTTCGGACTAGAGCATCCGTTTACGCAGTTTGACCCTGCACTCGAAAAGCAAACGGATTGGGTGATGGACTATGCTGATGGTACACGTCTCGTTCATACTGACTGGGCGCAAATGCATAATCCAGGATTTAATTTTTATTTGTTTCAAGATGATGAGGATGGGGAGTTCGCAGGAAAGTATGCAATAACTCCAGATTTCAAATTTGTATTCATTCAAGATTCAAAAACATTATATCATCAAAATTTAACCTCGGGAATTGATATCATATCAGGGACCTTACCTGGATTTATAGCAAATAGAGGACTTGACAGTGAAAAAAAATACACTTGGAATTTCACTAAAAATAAGTATACCAATGTCAATGATGATAATGACATTTACGTGGTAGAAACTAAAACAACTCTATCAAGTAACAGCAAGATTAATCTCTTATATAATTTATCATCAGACTGCGGAAGGAAAGCTTATATAACTTTAACATATGGTGAGGCTAGTCAAACTTTTCAGTATTTGACAAGTGGGGCTTCCGAATTTGATAAAGAAGAAGCGATTAATAATCTAATCGCGAGTAATACTAGTAAAGCTGAAGCTGTAAACTGTGGCGGCTCTGAAGAAGCAACAAAAGACTGGAATTCAATACCATTAGATTGCTCTCTACCTGAAAATAGTAACGTAGTGTATGAGAAAACTCAAATTATTGAAAATATTAATTTGAGTGTACAGACTCCTGCAGAAGTGCGTGATATTTTAAGAGCAAACTATTCTGCTTGCGTATTTCCTTTGATATCAATATCTACTCGTTTGGCTATTTTAGACAAATTAATGACTGGCGATGATGAAGTTTGGCAATTTGAAAAAGATCTTTTTATAGATGATGTCTTTTACTTAGATAATTTAATTCTATCCACTCCTATTTCCGATAGAGTAACTCTTTTAACCCACATCAAAAATGACAACTATAATTGGATTCAACAATTGTTTAATGAAGCAAATCCCAATGACGTCCTTAATAACGATGTAGATTTTAGTGAAATAACTTCTCTTTTTCTGAAATTAGGCAAATGGGCGTGGGATGCAAATAAGAACAGTGGTTTTGATTTACAGAAAAATCAAAAACAAATTAATTTGAGTGGTACCATTCAAAACTACTATCCGGGGGAACAACCGTTCTTAATTGGCACAGATAACACCGCGATATCTTACACTATTAACGGACTAGATTACAACATCATAAATACTAGTGTAGATGTAGCTGATGGGAAGGTTATTTTAAAAAATAAATATACAGATTCTGTAGGCACAGATAATTATTATAGTCCATATGGAGGTGGGTATGTTACAGTTTATGGTGATATTTTTAATTATGATGAATCTTATAATCCCTTTGAACCAGTAACTATAATTACTGGTAATGACAATAAATTTGATTTAGAAGTTGGGAAAGAATATGTAGTTCCAGCTATATATGCCTTATCATTACAAGGTACTCTTGAAGCAGAAGCTAAAGAATTAATGTTACGTCAAATTGGAAATGCAACATTAATAGTGACTGGAGTACTTGCAGCACCATTCTCTGGAGGAACATCACTCACCGCTGTTGCTGCTACAATAACAACAGCAGGTGTAGTTGTTGGAACAATAGATGCATATGTAACCTCTGAGATTAGTGCACAAAGAATCAACCCAGATTCAGAACTATACAAAACATGGAATGACTTCTATACAGTGTATACCTTAGTTGAGGCAGGCACAAATGTAACCAACTTAGGAGTTAAAAGCTTTACAAGTTTATCCAAAGTAAATCTATCAAAAGGTCTACTAAAACTTCAAAACTTAACTCAATCAGGTAGTTTCATTGCAAATCAATTAGACAATTTTAAAGCTGCCGCTGGGGGAGCATCGATTGATGTAATGCAAATGACTAAACTCACGAATTATTTCAAGGTTTCAGCTCAACTTAGTGCAAGGTTTAAGAGTGCAGTCGCGGGAACTCTCTTAGCTATAAATGTCTCTGCTAATAATTTACCAGATGTTTTTACACTTACAAAAACCGCAAATCAAGTCGAATGGGTTGCTAAAGTTTCCAGTGGTCTAACCAACCTTTCTCAGGATGCAGCCATGGCATTAACGAACAATACCTCTAAAATCACACAGAACATTGCTAAACAACCTACAATTAAGATAAAGACTTCCCCTTCATCTGCCTTTCAAAACGGTAAAGTAGGTACCGTCCTTGATAATATCAATGACGTTGATTACATAATTACGTCTATGTCAATATCGCAGCAGATTATACACGTAATTTCTCAAATGCAAGGGGATAACATTACTCAACTATATATATATGAAGAAAATATTGATGAAAACGATCCAAACAATAAATGTGAATATTGTCCAGACCGCCCAGGAAACCTCTTTAACTCGCAATTATGTGAAAAACTAAATACATTAGTTTCAAATACTAACAAAAGTAATGCAGTACACAGACTATGTTTGGTACCTAATTTAGAGGAGATTGTTGATGAATTACTCACTTATGAAGTTGAAGAGCAAACATTATTCTTAACAGACATTCAAGGTCAAGCTGGTGGCGCGTGTAATTCAGAAAATGAATTATGTATTAATCTTGCATCTTTAACTTTAGCCAGAGTTAAAGCTTGGAAAGTTATTTTAAGTAAGGCACTAGCCAGAAAGAAGAACATATCACTTAATCTTTTTGAGAGAATTAATATTAATAACTATACAACTTTAAAGGATTCTCTCGTGATTAAGTTAGATAGCGATAAATTAATTGATTTCAGTTCTGATTATAATCCTTTAACTAATAGTATTTTATCAGAAATCAACTCAAACAGTAGAATGGTGGCTTCTTGGTTCTATGTTAGTGATTTGACAGGAAAGAGAGAATGGACCAGAACGAGCTTGCCACTGTTACGAAGAATGTCGTCTAAATCAGATCAAATAATGGAAACTGTAGGAAGCTACTACTCCATTCATCAAAAACCTGGTTCCGAAGGTGCTCCTCCTTTTACTCATAATGGGACACCATTTGATAATTTAGGACATCCAAATTTCCAAAATGAAGTCCCTATTATGGCTAATGGCTATGGAAAAATAAGATATAGACCAGATGAACTAAGCGGGCAGAGTCCTTTGACAGGATTTGGTACGGATATGACAGCTGCCAATAATTGGGCTTTTTTACAATACAATCAAAATGGACAAGAAAATTTTAGAAAAATAAGTGGACAATGCGCTATCAAGGATGCTACGTCAATTTATGCTGATTCAGAGGGCTGGGTATTATGTGTTTGGCATCATCATGAAGATGGAAAAACTTTAATACCTGTTCCTATTGAAACACACAATAGGGCTTGTGAAAATGGGTCTTCTCATACGGGAGGCGCTACAATCATAAAAAGTTATACACCTATAATTGGATTTTTTCCATCAAATAATTAGAACATGTTCGAAGGCTTACAACTATTTGAAATCAGAAACACAGTCGATTATGTTTCTGAAAATATTGATCTACCTCCTATATACAAAAATTTTTACGAAAACTTTTTGATAGGTAGGTCAAAATTGAAAAAATTTGAATATCTCGACCCAAGGATGAATATAAAGACTGAGATGTTAGAACAACTTTATACTCCTGATGAGGGCAGGCTTCTCATTTATAATTTTCTTTCATTAAATGAGGGACTAAGCGTATTAAAGATGGCTTTTGATAAGGACGATGAAATTCATGAATTGAAATATATACCCATTGCAGAATGTGCAACTGATCAGTATATATTACTAGGTACAGGTCAAAATAATAAAGACCTAATAGTATTAGAAGATAGGTTTTCTAAACAAAGATTTACTCCGAAAGCTTCCAATATAATTGATTTTGTGAATGATATTAAAATGGTTCATAAAGACTTAATCAATGGAATTCCTGCGAATAAGTTTTACAGAAATCTAACTGAAGATTTTTGGAGAGTAAAGAGTGAAGAAAACGAGTCTGAATTATGAAAAACACTACCCCCATATTTACACTCCTCGCATTCCTAATATGCTCAGTAACCTTTGCCTCAACTGGTAAAGACTCACTAGCTGTTGGGAAACGTACACGTACGTTTGCAACTTCTCCTGTGGTGAGTGCCGCAATCGTTGATGTCAAAACCCCAAGCAAAAAGAAGCCTTCCTCCACAACGACTATGGTGAAGTCTCGTTCTTTTGAGGAGTTAGATAGTCAAATTTCAAAACACTATAAGCACTTACTTAATGATGCAGCTCCAGAGTTTACAGAAGATAACTTATGGGCCTTGACAACTCAAGTACAAGATAGCACGGTAAGTATTGAGCAGCATCTCGCTAAGGCAGAAACCACCTTCCAGGCGCTAGATGAAAGTGGGAATTGGATAGAAACCTTAGAACCCTCAGACCTTGTAGCGTTACCTGTGGGTATACGTAAGACCATTGGCAATGTTCAATATATGGTAGGTATAAGTGGCGCAAACTTTACTGCCGAATATACAGAACTCACGGCATTCGTACGTATTATCTTGCCGCAAGAAGGGGCAGATGGTCATCAAAAACAGTTGTTTTTTGGTGCAAACGACATACGATTATCACACGGTGGAGGTCTTGAAGGAGATACAAATCTTGTCTTATTGGGAGATTTCCCTATTGCTATAAGTGGAGGTCGTGGTGCCATTATTCTTAAAGGTGGTATGAATATGCAGTCTGGAAACGTAGATGATAAGACGTACGTAACTATAGATTGTGATGGCTTTAAAGAACTGGCCGTGCAAGCAGAAGTGCAATTTGCACGTTCTATGATTGTACCTCTCAAACCTGACTACACGGTAGATAATAGTTACTATCCAAACACGCAGTCTACTGCAAATCCACAAGGAATACAAAAGCGTGTGGGTGCAGAATTTAATTTAGTCGTTGGTGATTGGAATGACATTCTTGTAGATATCTCACTACCGAGATTTGCAATCACAGGTTGGGAAAAAGGATTTGTGTTTGAACTAAACACCGCAGTATTTGATTTTAGTGATATCAGAAATAGTGATAATATCACCTGGCCCCCTAATTACCAGCAAGACTACCTAGACGAAGATTTTCCAGAACTCTGGAAAGGCGTCTATATTAACTCCTTAACCATAGCCCTACCCGAACAATTTAAAGCTAAAGGTAGTGATGAACGCATCACCTTAAATGCAACAAATATGCTTATTGATGGCATGGGAGTGTCGGGTGACTTTTCAGTGGATAATGTATTACCATTAGATGAAGGGGTTGCCTCAAAATGGCAATTCTCTGTAGACCATATCGAAGCTTCCTTTATTGCAAATAATTTTACCAAAGCAGAATTTGCTGGGGGGATTGTACTTCCTATATCAAAAGAAGCCGCAGAAGCAGATGCATTAGCACAACAAGAAGCCATAAATAATCCGCAGCCAGTTACACCACCTACCGCAGAAGAGCTTTCTACTCCTAGCAGTACACTAGCACTTTCCTATACAGCAGTCATCAATCCTGCGACAGATGAGTACATTCTTACCGCAAGTCCTACAGAAGCCATACGTTTTAATGTGTGGAAAGCCACAGCAACCATAGCACCTAACTCCTACGTGCGTCTTACAGTTGCTGATAATACATTTAAACCAGAAGCGATGCTTCATGGTAGTATGGGTATCTATGCAGATAATACAGATCCGCCAGGGAATGAATCTTCTGAAACACCCCCAGATACAAATGCTAAAAAAACGGTAGAGTTTGAGGGAGTTGTATTTGAAGGCCTGCACCTAAAAACAGATGCTCCTATTTTTAAAGTAGGATATTTAGGGTATGAAGGTGAAGTTAAAGTAGCCAACTTTCCGATCTCTATTGCAGACATCGAGCTCACCACTACAAACAATACGGCTACGTTGGAGTTCGATTTAATGCTTAACCTGCAGGCAGATGCCTTTGGCGCGTCTACTCGATTGGCTGTTAATGGAACCTTTGGAGAAGAAGAAGGTCTCACCAAATGGAAATATAAGAATATTACTTTTTCAGAAATCGCTATCAATGCAGATATTGGTGGGGCTAAGTTTGAAGGAAGTATTACCCTTATGGATAATGATCCAACTTATGGAGATGGTTTTAAAGGAAATCTAACCGCACGATTTAAAGGATTGGGGTCCGAGGAACTCACCGTAAGTGCAAATGCAATTTTTGGAAAAACAGAATTTAGATATTGGTATGTAGATGCCCTTGTAGATAATCTAAGTATTGAAACCGGTACTGGATTTACTATAAAAGGTTTTGGTGGTGGTGCCTTTTACCGTATGAAGAAAGCTGGTTTTAGTTCTAGTTTTACAGCCTCTGGATCAGAATATGTGCCTGATTTAGATAGCGGACTAGGAATTAAAGCAATGATTCTTTTTGCTACTTCAGGAACTTCAAAAGCCCTGAATGGAGGGGCCGGGTTTGAAATTGCATTTAATAATTCTGGTGGTCTTAACCGCATTAGTATTTATGGAGAAGGACATGTTATGCAAGATTTTGACATACCGAATCCTGCCGCAAAATTGAAAGGAACCTTAGCAGAAGTGGTACAAAATGAAGCAGGATTTTCTGATGACGTTCTAAACCAACTAAAAGAAACAAACTTAGTAGAAGCATCTAAGCAAGTGTATCCTGACAACGTTGCTGGACAAGCCGGTCTAAATGCGTATGCAGCAATAGAATATGACTTTACCACGAGCACGCTACATGGAACATTTGATTTATATATCGACGCTGCAGGAGGTCTCTTTAGAGGTCGTGCCTCTGGTAACCGCGCTGGATGGGCTGTGTTACATTTTGCTCCAAGCACATGGTATGTTCATATGGGAACGCCTACTGACCGGTTAGGTCTTAAAATAGGTATTGGTGGAGCCTCTATCGAAAGTGGTGGTTACTTTATGCTGGGAGATAATATACCCGGTAGTCCAGCTCCCCCAGCAATTGTCGCAGACATATTAGGTGTAGAACTAGCAGAGCTAGATTCTATGCGAGAGGAAAACATGTTAGGTGACGGTCGTGGTTTTGCCTTTGGAGCAGATTTTAGCTTAGATACTGGAGACATAAGTTTTTTAATCTTTTATGCGAGACTTCAGGCTGGTGTTGGATTTGATATCATGGTTAAAGATTATGGAACTGCAGAGTGTGAAGGTAGTGGTCAAATAGGCCTCAATGGATGGTATGCAAACGGACAAGCCTACGCCTATCTTCAAGGAGAACTTGGGGTAAGAGTACGTTTACTCTTTATTAAAAAAGATGTCCCAATAATAAGTGCTGGACTTGCAGTATTGATGCAGGCTAAATTACCTAATCCTGTTTGGTTTCGAGGATATGCTGGTGGGCACTTTAGCGTGCTAGGTGGCCTTGTAAAAGGACGATTTAGAATGAAAGTAGAATTGGGTGAGCAATGTACTTTTGTGAATGGGGCGCCTTTAGGTGGATTGAAAATAATAGCAGATATACAACCCGGTGATAACACCTCAGATGTAGATGTTTTTACCGCACCCCAAGTTGGTTTCAATATGAGAGTGAATCATATTTTTGAACTTGAGGATGAGCAAGGAGTAAAGACCTACCGTATTAAACTCAAAGAGTTTGAGGTAACTGATGCGGGATCTCCAATTGTAGGCGAAATGAGTTGGAACGATACTGGCGACTTACTCACTTTTGCTTCAGAGGACATACTCCCACCTATGACGGATTTACAATTAAAAGTATCTGTTAACTTTGAAGAGCGCACTAATGGGGTATGGAAAGTATTAATGGACAATGGTCAAGAAGCTATAGAAACAGAAATACGTAATTTCACTACAGGAGAAGCTCCTGATTATATCCCCCATGAGAACATTGCTTATATGTATCCTACTATGGATCAAAAATTTGTTCATAAAGATGAGCACGGAGAGGTTTTTGTGAAACTCAAAACGGGCCAAGATTATCTTTTTGAAAACATCGAAGGATTCACTCAAAAAGCCTACTTCATCACTGATCAAGGAAATAGCGAAGTTGCTATTTCATACCGCGGAAGTGATAATAGAGTATACTTGAATATGCCACCCATGAGTAATAATCTTGATTATACTTTAACGATGGTTACAGAACCTACTAATACTGGAAGTCAAGGTAGTCTTGATCAAACCTATTCAGATCAAAACTTAGGAGAAGACACAGAAGTCGAAGTGCTTGAAGTAAGTTTAGGAGAATCTGTCATAAATGCTGAAGCAGTTGAAATTCTTTCATTTGATTTTCATACTAGTGCTTATAGCACTTTTGCGGCAAAACTGGCCTCAAAAGTATATATACAACCTATGGTGGAAATCATCTATTCAGACGTTCATGCACTTCATACAAGATCAAATGAAACAGAACGCTTTGACCTCGAGGAGATTGAAGGTACAGAACTTACTGGATATAAGCCTATGATGCAAATGGAAGCAGATTTAAGTAACAATACATATTATCAAAATGAGATCTATCCTCTGATCTATCAAAATTACCCTATCAATAACTTTACGGTAAATAGAAATGAGTCAGTTTTAGGGGTACCACCTGTAAAGTCAATGGATCTACTTGAATGGTATCCTATTTATACAGTCACAGATCCAAATAATTATTTGTTAAAAGAACGAGTACCTTTTAGATATCTACTACCACTTACCTTCAAACAAGATTTTATTGATATTCAATATAAAGTGGTAAATGCTTATTTGAATAATCCAACAGCCTATGCACAACAAATTTCCCAATATGAATACATTATAAATGGCATATTTCCATATATGAAACAAGGAAATTACAATACTAGGATTAAGTATGTGCTTCCTGATGGAACAATAACTAGTACAACTGATTACAATTACAATAAGCCGAACTAGAAAGATGAAAAATACAATTATTATATTTTCACTCCTTCTCACTCTTACGAGCCAAGGACAGTCTGTGACTGACACACTATTAAAAAGGGAGAATCGTATAGAAGTACTAGCAAGAGTTACCGAGAATGAAGCACTTATACGCTGGGCTCCCACAAAGCCGATATCTTGGAAACAACTTAATAGATATGGATATATATTAGAGCGTTATACAATTATAAGAGATGGAAAAACGCTTGCTCAACCAGAAGCTCGAACGCTTTCTTCTGCTCCTATCGTTCCTCAACCTCTAGCGGCATGGGAATCAATTGTTCAGATTAATGATAATGCAGCTATTGTTGCTCAGGCTATTTATGGAGAAACTTTTGATGTAACGGGAACTGATAAAATAGAATCCATCGTTGCTCTTTCAGAAGATATTGAGCAACGCCACACATTTGCTTTATACACTGCAGATCAAGATTTTAAAGTAGCAGAGATGGCTGGTTTAGGATATAAAGATAATACTGCAGCTCCCAATGAGAAGTATGTGTATCGCGTTATTTCTGCAGTACCAGAGCAAATAAATGACATTCAATACGGTGGTGTTTTTCAAGGATATCAAGATTATGAACCCCTTCCAAAACCTATCGATTTAGTAAGCACATTTACAGATGCAGCGACTTCGCTAAGTTGGAATTTTAAAATACATAAAGATATATTTACTAGTTACAATATAGAAAGAGCTCAAGAGGGAGAAGCTTTTAAAAAAATTAATAAACGACCCTACACACTATTAAATCAAGCTGCAGATGAGCGTACGGGTAGGATCTATTATATGGATTCTATTGCAAATAATAAAGGTTATAAGTATCGTGTACAGGGTATTTCCGTCTTTGGAGAAACGAGTCCTTACTCAGATGAAGCTGGAGGAACGGGTAGAGCCGCTCTTGGCTTCACGCCCTTTCTAACGACTAAAGAATTTCTAGATATCAACACTGTAAAACTCACTTGGGAATTTCCAGAAGAGGCAAATGGTGAGCTCTCAAGCTTTTCGCTTAATAGATCTAATGGCTTGGGAGAGACTCAAGAAGTTTTAATTAAAGACATACCTCCTACTGCTAGGTCCATAAAATATAATAAACTTTTACCCTCTAATTATTTTACAGTAAGCGCTATAGGGAAATATGGCTCGCAAAAAAAGTCATTCCCTATGCTAGTACAGCCAGTAGATTCTATCCCCCCATCTCGACCTATAGGTCTCACTGGTAAAATAGACAGCTCTGGTGTCGTACATATAAAATGGAAGGCAAACACAGATGTAGATATCTTTGGGTACCGCGTTTTTAGAGGGAATCTAGAAAACGAGGAGTATAGTCAAATTACTTCAAAACCTATTTCAACAACAGCCTTCAGAGATTCTGTTTCTATAAAAAATTTAAATAGCAAGGTGTATTATAAAATTGTAGCTATTGATTACCGATATAATCAAAGTGACTATTCAGAACCTCTTGTTCTTAAAAAACCAGATATTATACCCCCTACCTCGCCAGTTTTTAAAACCTTTAAAGTAGATGAACAAAAAATCAATCTTAGCTGGGCAAAGAGCTCTAGCAGAGATGCGGTTACTACGCAGCTGTATAGAAAAGAAAATGATAGCAAAGACTGGCTCCTTGTGTATGAAGGTGAAAATGACATAGAACAATATGTTGACAATGATGGCACTGAGGGCACTCTTTACAGTTATACACTTATAGCTATAGATGAAAGTAAACTCGAGTCCCTACCCTCGCCATCAGTTTCTATAAAAATTCCTAAAAACAATAAAGATAATCAGGTGCGTAATTTTTATGGTGCCGTAAATAAGCAGGATAAATCAATACAATTAAGCTGGTCTTATAGAAGTGACGATATCGTAGAGTTTGAACTATATAAATCAATTACTGGAGAAAAAATGAGACTACTTCGTATCGTTCCAGCAGACATTAGACGTTTAATAGATCCCACGCTTAAAATCAATACGAGTTACACATACGGTATACGTGCAGTTTTTAAAGACGGACGTATTTCTAAACTTAAAAAAATGACTATTAAATATTAGTACGCTTTCGCGAAAGCGTACTCGTAAAGATACCTATGTATAGCTACACTAAAATATTAATCAAGCTTCTATTACTCCTAGCCTTGGGTGAGGCGAATGCACAATACTGGGTGCGTTCTGATATTACTATCGCAGATAGTGACGTTTTAGGTGGTTTTAACACAGAGCTTAAAATAAAAATAAATGGCAATGCTATTATTGATCTGAGTTCTACAACTGATGGTAATATGAATTCTGGAGGTAGAAGGCAAGTTGTCAATAATGCTTTTAACGGATTCTTTCCAAGTCAGGTTCAATTTTATGATTACATCTCAGGTGCTTCCATAGCTCCACCTGATGGAGGGGGAACTAATTCTTGTTATCCAGACGGATTAGGTGGATCTACTACAAATAATGCAAATACCTCAAACAATTTATTTTTGGGGCCTTTTGGAGGAAATGGTGGCACTTATTTTGGGTGTGACGAGATTATAGCCTCTGGTCCAGCTCAATTTTTCCAAGTTTGGCGATTAAATGACCTACCACAACCCGATAAACCCCGATGTATTGATGAAGCAATCTTATTAGATCCTCAAAATTGGGGAGCTTCTATTCGACGTGTTTTGTATAGTACAAATACCATGAGCACCTTTGAATCTATAGAATTTATTTTTCTTGAACCTAGAAGCTCCTATACGGTAGATTTAAACTCGCTTCCTAACCTCAACACACCTGGCATTGTTAGATTTAGACTAGATTATGGAAATGGTGTGTTATCAGATATTGTAACATATACTATTACAAGTTGCTCTCCAGAGATAGTTGGTCAGCCTGAAACAAAACAGACCACTTGTAATTATAGTAATGATGGAGAGTTTACCGTTACATTTGACCGACCACTAGATTTAGATAATGGAGAGCAGCTCACCAATATAGGTGTTTACTCAGCGGGTCCTGATGGTGTTATAAATACGAGTGATGATGTATTTACGAGTGCATCACCACCTACAGCTTCCTACACTGGATCAACCTACACCTATCCCAATCCTTTGCCTGCTGGAGAATACATACTTAGCTATCAAGCAACTAATGCGAGTTCTGATGAATTATCTGATCCGTTTGTAATTAATAACCCTCCGTCTCTAGCGTATACCATCACCGCAACAGATATATCTTGTTTTGAAGAAGATAATGGCACCATCACCATTACAATCGATCCTTCTTATGCTGGTAACACAGGATCTAACCCAACATATTATTATACGATAAATGGAGGTACACCAGTGACTTTTGATACTCACTCAACTACGATAAATTCATTAGGAGTAGGAGTAAGAGAAATTAAAGTTTTTGATTATAAAAACTGTACAGAAAGATTATGATGATAAATTTGCGTCATATGAACTTGAAAAAGAACTATGCTTTAATGGCAGCGCTGTTATTTAGCACCGTATCCGTAGGTCAAAATCTATATAAAGTTGAATACGATCTTACACTTACAAGCCCATTTTCTGGCACTGAATTTACTTATGTAGACTATCAAATACGCTTTATTTCTACATCTACCAGCGGTAGTTTTCTTTATTATCGTGATGGCGTCGAAACGAGTGCCTCCAATACTAAAACAGTTGATTTAATAGCCAATCTGTCCTTTAATCCTAATAGAGTAGAGTTTTCTGCACAAGCTGCTGCTGTAGGATCCGTTCCTTGTGAGTTCCGATATACTCAACAAAGGGACTACAATAGTAATATTGACGCCCTCATTTTTCTTCCTACAAACAATAGTTGCTCTAGACCTACATATAATGGGGTAATTCCTGTGATGTTTAAGATTAAGGATTTGCAAGAGCTTAATACCTCTAATGGCAACAACATTTTAACGAGTTGTGAACCACGAACCATTAGACTAAATCACTCAAATGTTGGATTGAGCTACAGAGTTGACTATCAATTAGGCCCGAACACCTCATCTTGGTCTTCGTTTTTACCATATGCTCGGAGAAGTTCTAATTTTGATATCCAGGGTAGCGATTTCCCTGGAATAAACTCAAATACCCCTCTACGATTAAGAGTTTCGTATGACCAAAGCAATAGCAATCAAAGCCAGAAAATATTACCATTAAATTATATATTATGCTCTCCAAAAATTATAGGTACACCCTCAGTCACAAATACGTCCTGCAATTATAGTAATGACGGAGAGTTTACCGTTACATTTGACCGACCACTAGATTTAGATAATGGAGAGCAACTTACCAATATAGGTGTTTACTCAGCGGGCCCTGATGGTGTTATAAATACGAGTGATGATATATTTACGAGTGCTTCACCACCTACAGCTCCCTACACTGGATCAACCTACACCTATCCCAACCCTTTACCTGCTGGGGAATACATACTAAGTTATCAAGCGACTAATGCAAGCTCTGATGAATTATCTGACCCATTTACCATAACTAGCCCTCCTAGTCTAGCATATACCATCACCGCAACAGATATCTCTTGTTTTGAAGAAAATAATGGTACCATCACCATTACAATCGATCCTTATTATGCTGGTAATACAGGATCTAACCCAAGATATTATTATACGATAAATGGAGGTACACCAGTGACTTTTGATACTCTTTCGACTACGATAAGTTCATTAGGGGAAGGAGTAAGAGAAATTAAAGTTTTTGATTATAAAAACTGTACAGAAAGATTATGAGAGCGATTCCTTTTATATTATTCATACTCATAGTTTTTGTATCATCTGATATTACAGGTCAGTCTTATAGAAAACTTTATGTGACCCAAGATTATCAAGACAGTGGTTATTGTGGTCAAACAACCACAAATTATAGTCCAGATAGGCTTTCTATTGACATTATCCAAAATGGTAATTCACCAAACGGCTATCGTGTTATCAAGAGTGGATCAGCCACCGTAGATGGGTATGTTTGTGATTATGATGACTCATATACTCGATCTTTATCACCAACAAATTCTTTATGTAATATTTTTGAAGAGTATTTGAGTGGTTGTTGTGAAGATATAGATGTGAGTTTTAAAATTGTTCCTAATTACTCCATAATAACCCCAAATCCTGGAACAAATAATACTGTACCTCAAATTACACTCGAAATGACTCCTGGATATGATCCTTTGGTTTATAAATGGGAATTCTTTCACCCCACTACAAATAATTGGACCCCTTTTCCTGCTGCATTTTTAGGGCAAAGTTCGATAACCTTTGATGCTGAAGATTTATTTGGCGCGAATGCTTCCAACTTTTATGGTGTGAGTATTCAATATAGAATAGCCCTTTGTAATGGATGGGTACCATCAGGATTTCCATATATCTATAGTTTTATTAAAGAAAGTCCTCAGGTCACCAACGTTTCTATATCAAATACAAGCTGTACTTATACAGAAGATGGAGGTTTTACAGTCACTTTTAATAGACCTTTAGATTCAAGCACTGGAGAGCTCCTCACTAGCTTATCATTGAGATCCGCTGGAAATGACAACATCTTGGATACAGCAGATGACATCTCACCTTTTCAAAATATTACTAGTACTACCTATTCATCTAATCAGTTTACTTGGCCTCAACAAATTCCAGAAGGCACGTATCGCTTAAGCTATCAGAGTGACGGAGCAAACTCTTTAGTAATTTATGATCCTATCATCATAACAAGTGGTCCGCCTTTAGAATATGGTATTACGGCAAATGACATTACGTGTTTTAATACAGATGATGGTGAGATAATCATCACAATAAACCCCAATAATAATGGCCGTATAGGTACTGCTCCCTATAAATATATAATGAATGGTGGTAATGAAATTCCATTTTCAGGAACAAGTACTACGATTATCAATTTAGGAACAGGACTAAAAACGATCAAAGTCTTTGACTCTAATAACTGTACTCAACGACTGTGAAAACGATAATATTTAATAGAACCATAAAGAATAGAATTATTCTGTTAGTCACCTTTCTAACGGGAATAACTGCCATAGGGCAAAATTATGAACTTGACGTTACTGGTAGTTTACAATTTTCAAATGGTCTTATTAGACGAAGTGATGCTACAGTTCTTCGTAATGGAATCGAATTAAAAAAATACGTTGCTTTCGGAGCAGGTGCTACTCTGGAAATAACAACTATAAACGAGACCTTAAATTTTAACGGACTCGCATCGCTACAACTTAAAGAAAGATCTAATGTAGCTGTTACTCCTCCTCAATGTTTATCTCTTAATCAAACCGCAGTTTTAAATTCAACACAGGCTATAGAACAGGTAGTAACTATAAAAGGTTGTGATGCCAATTTTTTGAGAGTAAAACTTATTCCTAGAATAGGAAATATTTCATTAGGAAATGGATTAACTTCTGAAATTTGTATCGGCAATCAACTTATTATAAATGCTCCTCCTGGATTTCCCAATGCTGCGTACAGTTGGCAATTTTCAACGAACAATGGTGCGTCTTGGGTAGATTTTCCTTCTTCGTTTAATAAGACTGAATCCATTGCTGCAACCTTAGAGGAGATAATTGGTCCGACTCATTTAGATCATTTAGGAGAGAATATTGTTTTTAGAGTAGGTCAAAATGATAAAAGAATGTTTTCAAATAACACGATATCGATTTTATATTCTCCTTGTGCTCCTCTAGTAGATGTTCTTAATTATATCCCACCAAATTGTAATGGTGAATCAGTTAATATTATCGTCACATTTGATAGAATACTAGAAAACGATGAAACTTTCTCACAGATTACTATAGTAGATCTTATGAATGGTATTCAGTTTGGTCAAGAGATTGATGTGACTACAGATACCAACGGAGGAAACATATTTACTTTTTCAAATATTAATGAGCTCGAGAACAATCGCACTTATTTTATAAGGTATCAAATGAAACAGAATGGTATTCTCGTTCCTGGCTTTATAACTTCTACTCAGACATTCACATAT
Organism: Dokdonia sp. Hel_I_53; assembly: GCF_007827465.1. Lineage (NCBI taxonomy): Bacteria > Pseudomonadati > Bacteroidota > Flavobacteriia > Flavobacteriales > Flavobacteriaceae > Dokdonia > Dokdonia sp. Hel_I_53. Next base: position 2,804,675 of record NZ_VISL01000001.1, on the reverse strand, counting down.
ACAGACTCACCTCCGTTAGAATTTGAAGTACTATTAGAATCTGAAATCTCATGCTTCGGGGAGTCAGATGGTCAAATTAGAATAAATATAAACCCTAATAATAATGGTAGCACAGGATCTGGAGGGTATAAATATGCTATAAATGGATCAACCCCTATTTCCTTTTCTGGAATAACTACGGTTGTTTCAAATTTATCAAGTACAGCCTTCAGCATTAAAGTATTTGATGCTAATAATTGCACAGAGAAACAATAAATGAACTTGAATCAATTACATATCATTCTTCTATTATTGTGTTCTGGGTCACTAGTCGCCCAGAACAAATTTTACGTACTCTCCAAGAGAGCTACTCACAACGAAGCCTACGCTACAAATGATCAAAGTTTTGATGATTTTGAAGCAGGGTGGTTATTTACAGAAAACGAGGGAGAAAGTACGCGTAGTCAAAGTTCTATACAACTTGCTATTGACTATAGAATGGGTTATAATGATGACCCTGGCTATGGATGTAATGGCCCTTGCGGACAGTTTTCTTATTATTGCGATCCTAGTTCACCCTTTCCTTCAGATACAGCAGATCTCGACTATAATCAAAATATTACTCTAAATAGTTTCAAAAGAATTACGTACGACGGTCCAGCAGATTTGGGACCTTACGATGTAGGGGATACTTGCTTGCCCGTAAATTATGTAGCAGTTTACATACCACAAAGCATGACCCCTACAGGCGCTGTATGTGATTCTGAACCTTTATTTAATTTTTATAGCGGCAACTCGATTAACATACCTTATCTAACGTGGCAATACGAGAGAGATAATGGTCAATGGCAAAACTTACCAAACAACAGAAACCGCTACCCATTAGATCGGTCCATAACAGAAATTTTTGGTGCCAATTATGAGAATTCATTTACTGGTAATTTGAAAGTAAGATATAGAATCCAAGCACAATTTTCTTCTACTATATACACTTCAGATATTTATACGATTACCGTTGCGCCTAAAACACCAGGCATTCAAACCCTTACTGAAATAGATACGAGTTGCGTGTATACAAGTGATGGTAGTTTTTTAATACTCTTTGATTCGAGTATAAATGGAGATCAATTGCAATTTAATCTTAGAGAAGGATCTCCCTCTGGTCCTCTATTTACTGATGTAGAAACTATAAATGGCACGACATATTCGTGGCCTGCCCCACTTACTCCCAATAACTACTATCTCACGTATCAAAAACTTCCCAATGGCTGTGCTAGAACGTTCGGACCTATAACAATCGGAAATCCTCCTGCATTTGCTTACGAAATCACCGCAAATGAAATCAATTGTTTTAATGATAATGATGGAACGATCACAATAACCATCGACCCTAACAATCTAGGAGATTCACCTTATTATTATATCATAAATGGTAGTTCTCCTATCGGGTTTTCAAGTGCTACAACTACCATACAAAACCTAACTCCCAATAGTTACAATATTCAAGTGTATGATCAAAATGATTGCACACAAAGACAATAGCCTTATGAAAAAGCAACTTCTACTCTTAAGCTTAATTTTATTTGTTTTTGTTTTCGCGAAAGCGCAAACAGATATACAAATAAGTTATGATACCACAGCAGGATCAACTCTTGGTGATAAAATTGTAACTGTAAACTTCCAAGAACCTGACGATATCTTAATTTCTGAAATAACGACTAGTGATGTCACCGTAAATGGAGATGATGATGGTTTTCTAATTGTAGGTATCCAGGGTGGCACCCCTATTGGTAGTATGACCTTATCTCCCTACACAGTGACATTACTAAAGAATGGTACTGCCTATTCAGGTGCTACAACGAATGGCACAGTCAACGGATCTATATATGAAGTGACTTTTGGTAGCCTTGATGCCGGAGTTGGAACGAATAGCTATAGCGTTAGTGTTACGGATGCAAATGGATGTATGAAGAGTTTAAGTAGCTTGGAAATTGATGAGCCGCAACCTTTTGTTTTAAATACTAGTATTACCACCATATCGCAACCAACCTGTAATGGAGATGTAGGGCAAATTACTGTGCGCGCTCAAGGAGGATTGCCAGACTATCAATACCAACTTTTAAAAGAAACTCCAGCAGGATCAGGTACTTATATAAATGATGGTCCTAGTGCTGATAGAGATACTGCCACGAATTATATAGCGACTGGTTTAGCCCCAGCAAATTATAGAATAGAGGTAAAAGATTCTAATGGTTCTGGAAACGGATCCATTCTGTCAGATATCTTTTCAATCAACGCTGTAAGTCCTGTAATCTTTTCTCTTGGCACTCCTACAGATGTCTCGTGTTTAAATGGAAGCGATGGCTCCATATTTGTTACTGTAACTGGAGGTAGCAGCTCGTATAACTTTTCTTGGACAAAAAGTGAGGATAGTAATTTCTCTAGTAGCAGCCAGAATCTTGAAAATGTTACTGCTGGAACCTATACATTAAATGTAAAAGATACTAATAATTGCGCCGGTACAGTACCTATGGGCGAATTATCTATTGCTTCTATTACAGAACCCACGAGTACGATTACAACATCATCTACTCCTACTCCTATAATTATTGACCCTACTAGTCCAGGAGCGATGGATGGTTCTATAGATATAATGTTTACGGGTGGCACACCTAAAACTACAGGAGCACCTTATGATTATCAATGGCGTAAAAATGGTAGTACTGCAATTCTCTTTACAACTAGAGTGATTTCTGCTCTTGACGCAGGTATTTATGAAGTGACAGTCATCGATGAAAATGGTTGTGAAGAGGTATTCGAGGAAACCCTAGAAGATCCATTACCACTAGTAGTTGCCATTCAAGAAAACGCAGCTATTAGTTGTAACGGAGGAACTGGAATTCTTGAAGCAATAGGCAATGGTGGTATTGCTTCTAATGCTGATCCCTATACATATCAATGGTTTAATGTAACTACTGGTAGCCCTGTAAATATCGGAATTACAACTGCAATCGCTAATAATCTCACGGCAGGAAATTATAGCGTTATTATTACTGATAATAATGGTATTACCGTGCAAGATGATTTTAATCTAATGGAGCCTACTGCATTATCATTTACTGCCACCAACAGTACTGACGTAAGTTGTAACGGAGGAAACAATGGAAGTGGTAACGTTAATGTAACAGGAGGAAGTAATACATATACGTATGCTTGGTCTAAAGCGGGTGATGCATCATTTTCTGCTTCTACTGCTGCTATAACTGATCTTACTGCCGGTACTTATACTGTAAGAGTAGACGATGCTTCAGGAGGCGTTAACTGCTTTATCACAACAACAATCACTATAAATGAACCTTCTAGCCCAGTAGTAATAAATCTTGATAATCAGATTGATATAGCAATAAATGGAGAAAGTACAGGAAGCCTTGAAGTGAGCGTATCTGGTGGTACTCCTGGCTATTCATATACTTGGACTAAGACGGGAGATGCGGCTTTTACAGAAACTACAGAAGATATATTTAATCTATCTGCTGGGACCTATACACTTCTTGTAACAGATTCAAATTTCAATACGGGATCTGGAAATAATGGTTGTACTTTTTCTCAATTATTTACGCTCACAGAACCTGATCAGTTAACTGTTGATATATTGAAGAATACAGGAATCCCTTGTAATGGAGATGCTTTGGGCATTCTAGATGCTATGGTTACTGGTGGAGTTATGAATTACACGTATCAATGGCAAGAATTTATTTCAGGTGCGTATGTTGATATCCCAACTGCTTCTGCTTCCACATCACAATTAATAAATGTAAGTGATGGAAACTATCGCGTAGAAGTAGTTGATAGTAATGGCGCGATGGTATCTAATGATTTTGATCTCACAGAGCCACCACCTATCTCGCTTTCAAACATTCAATCTGAAAATGTTGCTTGTTTTAATACTGCTACAGGGAGTATCCTACTAGATGTCTCTGGAGGAACAGGTGCATATACCTATGATTGGAAGGATGAATCAAATATGACCGTAAGCTCAACAGAAGACCTTTTAAATACAACAGAAGGTATATATACGCTTACAGTTTCTGATGCAAATGGTTGTAGCATTACATCAAATCCGATCACCATAAATCAACCTAGTTCAGCACTATCAATTACAACAAATGCCATTTCCAATTTAAGTGGTTTTGAGACTGGAGACGGTTCCATCACAATTACAACTAACGGAGGTACTCCTGGCTATTCATACAACTGGACAAAAGATGGTGATATCAATTTTAACGCTACAACAGAGGACTTGAGTGCACTGGATGAAGGGACTTACAACGTCACTATTACAGATGCTAAAAATTGTATCATCCAAGAGAGTTTTATTGTGGCAGAGCCACCACTTCTAGAGATCACTACGATTAACCAAACAAATCTTAATTTATGTTTTGGCGATAGTACAACAGATATTGAAGCGACCGCTGTGGGTGGTGTACCTTCATATTCCTACACATGGTATTTGAATACGAATCCCTCGATTATACTTTCAACAACAAATATATTATCGGATCGTGCGGTAGGTATATACACGCTAATCGTTCAAGATATAAATGGTAATATCGCTCAAGACACTAATATTGTAGTTGCTCAACCAGAAGACTTTACAGTTTCTGAGATACATACAGATGTTCTTTGTAATGGAGGGGCAACCGGAACAATAGATATCACCGTTAATGGAGGAACACCATTTACTACGGGAGCTGCCTATAGCTATATCTGGAGTAATGGTGAAACTACTGAAGATATTTCAAATTTAAGTATAGGTAGCTACACGGTAACCATAACAGATGCTAATAACTGTCAGACAAACTTATCTATAAACATCTCTGAACCTCCAACATTAGAGATTGATAACAGCACTGTTACTAATACCTCTGGTAATGGACTAAGTAATGGTAGTGTTTCTGTAGTAATAAATGGAGGTACTCCTGGGTATACTTATGAGTGGACTGATGTTAACGGGGCTATCCTTTCTAATACAAATATTATTTCAAATGTTCCAGCTGGAACCTATACGCTGGAAGTTACAGATATAAACGGCTGTACCGTTACACCAACAGATTTTGAAGTAGCAGAACCAGAGGCGCTATCATTAAATATTAATGAATTAAGTATTACCTGTAATGGTGATTTTGGTAGCTTAGAGGCTGCCGTAGATGGAGGTGTACCTCCTTATACCTACTCTTGGATAGACTCGACGAATACGGAGATTAGTAACTCCTCAAATTCTGGAAATATAATAGCAGGCTTTTATACTATTTTTATTGAAGATCGAAATGGAAATACAACCTCTATTATTGGTTACGAATTTACAGAGCCAAGTGTTTTAGAAATCAGCGGCATTTTGACAAATGTCACCTGCTACAACGCAAGAGATGGAATTATTAATCTCAATGTTACGGGTGGTTCTGGAGCTTATGATATTTCTTGGAATCATGATATTAACAACACAGGCTTGATGGCTTCTGGTTTATCAGGAGGCACATATACTGTAACTATCGTAGACCAACTTGATACCTCTTGCATTCTTACAGAAAGCTTTACCATACAAGAACCACAACCCTACGGTATAAATAATATCATCGTAACAACTCCCTCTTCCTCAAATAACGACGGTTCTATAAGTCTCAATGTGTTTGGCGGGACTGCTCCATTTACATATAACTGGAGGGATGAAAATGGTACAATTATATCTAGTTCTGTTGGAGCTGCTGCAACTAGTATTTCTAACCTTCCAGAAGGTGATTATACCTTGACCATTACAGACAGTAGCCCTTTCTCTTGTACAATTACAAATACGTTTACATTGGGGCTTCCTGGAGAGTTACTTGTTGATATTGAACAAACAAATTCTGTCTCTTGTTTTGGAGGTAATGATGGAGAAATAACTGTAACTACAAATACTGGGGTTAATACCTTTACTTGGTATGATGCTTCTTTTAATCCACCTGTACCACTCTCAAATTTATTTACATCTATAGTTCAAGTACCAGCTGGCACTTATTACGTGGAAGTCTATGACGCAATTCAATCTATTACAGAAATTAGTGCTCCTATAGTTATTACAGAACCCGATGCAGTAATAGCTAGTGCCAGTACTACAGAGGTAAAATGTTTTGATCAATCAAATGGAACTATTACAGTAACAGCAGAGGGAGGAAATGGCACCTACGAATATGTTTATCGTTTAGTAGGGTCGAGTTATCCTACTGGCTGGATTACTTTTGATAATGGTACCTCTACAACAATTTCTAATCTTCCAGAAGGTGATTATGAAATAAGAGTAAGAGATACTCTCGATTGTACCTATAATAACAACGGAAGTCTAGTAAATGTTCCTGTATCAGTAGCACAGCCTGACAAACTAACTATCGCAAGTACAAACGTTATTAATAGCTCAGGTAATGGATTAAGTAATGGTAGTGTTTCTGTGATGATATCTGGAGGAACTCTTAATTATGAGTATTTATGGGTTGACAATCTCGGTACTATCATCTCAACATCAGATTCTATAACAAATGTAAGTGCAGGAACCTACACACTCATAGTTACGGATGCAAATGGCTGTACTATCACCCCAACAGAATTTGAAGTAACAGAACCAGATCCGCTAACAGTAAGTGCTGAAATTACAAACATTATTTTATGTAATGGTGATTCGTCTGGAATTCTATCTGCAACTGCAATAGGAGGCGTACCTTTCTCAAACGCTCCTAATGATTACAATTTTGAATGGTTTGATACGTCGACTACAGAAGTTATTGGTACAAATGCTGTACTTGCTGCCATAAATGCTGGAACTTATTATGTAGTGATCACTGACGCTAATGCTAATATTACCTCTAGTGAGATCATAGAAATTACCGAACCAGATGCGTTAATCGTAACATTAACTGCAGAATATAGTTTATGTGGAGATGGTAACGACTGGACCATCACATCACTAGTTACTGGTGGAATTTCAAATTACAATTACATTTGGAATACAGGAGCTACAACACCAGATCTCTCAAATACGCTACCAGGTGAATATGTACTCACGGTGTCTGATCAATTTGGATGTGTCACTAGTAAAATGATAACACTAATTCCACCGCCAGATTTAGTGGCAAGTAATACTATTACAAATACTACCTGTTATGGTGGGAATGATGGTAGTATTCAATTAATAGCTAACGGTGGAACGCCACCCTATACATATGTCTGGGACAATGGAGACTCAACTGACTATATTAGTGACTTAGAAGCTGGGAATTATCAGGTTTCTATTATTGACAGTAAAGGATGTGAATATATTGAAACTTATGAGGTTACAGAACCTACAGAAACAATCATTGATCTTGGATCAGATATTACTCTTTGCTTAGATCAAACTTTAGAACTAGACGCAACTATTATTGATGGAGTTACTTATGAATGGTTCTCAGATAATGGATTCACAAGTTCAAGCGCACAAGTTGTTCTTTTCGAAGAAGGGTCATATACGGTCACAGCCACTAATACAAGTGGTTGTATTGTAACTGATGAAATTTTTGTGGCCACTGCTCAACAACCAATCAATGCTGAATTTTTAGTCTCTTCACAAGTATTTACTAATCAACCATTTATCATGGTTCAAGTAAGTGAACCTTTCCCGAATACTGTTGAGTGGATTCTTCCTGATGAAGCATCTATTTTGGAAATGGATACAGATTATGTAGAACTAAGCTTCGATACAGCGGGTGAGTATGAGATTGTTTTAATGATAACTAATGGAAATTGTACTGATATTCAAATTAAGCAAATTGTGGTTATAGATGGAGAAGATTTTAATGTAGAATTAAACTCATCTAATGATCCTTTAATATCTTCGTTAATCGTATATCCGAATCCTTCTTCTGGAATCTTTAGTGTAGATATAGAATTGAGGGAAGCAATGCCTTTAAGTATTAAAATTTTTGGAATTAACAGCAATAATGTTATTGATTCAAGATTATTAGAAGATCAAGTCTTCTATTCAGAAAGTTTCAATTTAAGTGTTCCCGCAGGAGTTTATTTCATTCTAGTTGAAACTCCAAATTCTACTATGCTCAAGAAAATAATTATTGAATAAATAATTATCAATGGTTTTAGATAATTAAAAGGATATTTCTTAGAATGGTTATATCCTTTTTATTTAAATGTAGTATAATTTACTCGCATTGAAAAAGCTATAATTAATTTGGTACATAAAATTAAATAAGATGATTTTAAAATAATTAGAATATTTATAATTAGGAGAGGATTCAATCTCTACTATACCAACTATATTTTCTGCCACTCTGGACTATAATAAGTCGTCCTCCCTCCTATTTTAATTTTTTCAAGTGTTACTCCTGTATGATAACACCCCTCTCGTCCTTTACGATTGTGTATTAAAAAGTAATCTGGAAAATCTTGGTATCTCGCTTCATGACTAATAGCTACTTCTAATACATGTTGCAACTTTGCATAGACTGTTTTGAGTTCTTCCTCTGTTAATTCATTTGCTTTTTTGAGTGGGTGTATTTGAGACTGATACAACACATCATCTGCTATCCAGTTTCCCACGCCTGTAGTTACACTTTGATTCATAAGAACATTTTTAATGGCTGTCTTACGATGAGCTACTACTTCTTTAAACTGCCCATAGTTAAGATCTCTGGCATCTACATTAAGCTTATGTGCTGTGCGATACTCCTCAACTGAACGAGTCATATCCCACCAGCCAAACTTACGCTTGTTTTCAAACGCAAAGTGATATCCATTATCAAATACAATCTCGATATGCCCAAAGCGTGGACGCTCTACAGACTCATGATAATAGCTAGGCCTACCTGTCATACCAAAATGCATCACTAACACTTCACCAGTATTTACATGTATAAAGAGATATTTACCTATACGTTCTGTACCTACCCAGCTATTTCCAATAAGCATCTTTTTAAGATCACTTAGTGGCATTTTAATAAGCCTTGTATCTCTAACATCTATTGACAGTATTTTTTGCTGCAAACAGGTACTATTAATATATTGTTGATATCCGTAAACTTCTGGTAACTCTGGCATTTAAAGCGATTTAATGTACAAGGTTTTAAACTAGTATTGAGTAATAAATTAGTAATAGGAAAATTACTTATTCCTTATTAAAATATGTACCGTTATCCTACTAAAAAATGTCAACACATGAAATTATAAACATATAATTAGGAAATTTAGAATGTAGTATCTATTTAGTTCCCGCTTTCGCGAAAGCAAAAAAAGACAATTCATTTATAATCCCGTAACTTTACTTAAAATGGCATGATTATCTATGAATAAGCTATCAAACCAAAAACATCATATAACGCAACAAATTCCAGAGGAAGACATTGCGATTCTTAGCAAAGCAAAAAAAAATCTCACTGCGGTTCCTTTTGCTATGAAGGCACTCAACACTGTAGGCACTCCTATAGAAAAAGGCATCGCATTAGTTCCAGAGAAATACCAAAGTAAAATTACAGAGACCGTAAAGAAAGCGTTACAGTTAAGTGTAAAAGCAAATTTAAAAACGCTTAAAAGCAAAAAAATACAACCTACAGCCTCTAACAGAATGTACAAAGTAGTAACCACTGGAACGGGACTTGTGGGTGGTTTCTTTGGTATTGCTGGCTTAACAACAGACATCTTACTAAGCACAAAATTCTTAATGAGGTCTATTATGGACATTGCACGAAGTCAGGGAGAAGATATTACAGATCCCGAGGTGCAACTTAATTGCCTGCAAGTGTTTGCACTAGGTGGTGGCTCTTTAGATGACGACGCTTTAGATAGCAGTTATTACGGTACTCGCATTGCCCTAGATCAAGCTCTTTCCCAAGTGGCATCTACCATAGCAAAAGAAGGCACTAAAAAGTTTTTACAATCTATCGCTGCAAATACTCCTGGAGCTATGGGTGGTTTTATGGGTAAAGTTATTTCTAGATACAGCACACAAGTGCTTGATAAGTTCGCTACACAGGCCATACCTTTTGTAGGTGCTGCTACTGGTGCAGGACTTAATTTACTTTTTATTACACACTTTCAAAAAGTAGCCACTGCTCATTTTACCGTAAGAAGATTAGAAAGATTATATGGTAAAGAGGCTGTGATGGAGATGTATCACGCTATTGATGTCCCTATAAAATAATATTCACGTTATAGTGCGCTAAACGTAGAATAGTTAAAACTAAGTAACTAGAACTACTCATGCTATCTTTATTACGGTATTTTAAAAATTAACAGTAAAGCTATATTAGCGAAAATATGTATTCTATCGAAAATGATTTTCTTACCTGTGATATAAGCCCAGATGGAGCAGAAATACGCTCCTTAAAAAGTAAGCAAACAGGGAAAGAGTCTATCTGGCAAGTTGATCCAACCGTCTGGCGTAGCAGTTCACCTATACTCTTTCCAGCCATAGGGACAATTAAAGGAGATAAGATTCTATATAAAGGAGTAAGCTACGATATGCCTAAACATGGTATTGTTAGGGATAATAAAAACTTAACTTTCCATAAAAAAACAGGTGAATCTTGTTCTTTTATGCTCTCAAATTCTCAGCGTACACTTAAGCAATATCCTTTTGCATTTTTCTTTAAAGTTACCTATACACTGGAAAAACATTGTTTACAAATGACCTATGAAATTCATAATTTAGATTCTGTTGATCTGTATTTTACTTGTGGAGGGCACACTGCATACGCTTGCCCGATAACTTCTACGAAAAAATTATCTGATTATGTTATTGAAATACCCACTAAAAAGCCTCTAAAATCACATATGCTTGATCCTTCAGGGTTACTTACATCAAAATTTAGAGACATTGAGTATAAGAACGGATTCCTATCGCTCTCTGCAACACTCTTTAACGAGGATGCACTTATTTTTTCTGACATAGATTATAATTGGGTGCGCTTACGCGAAAAATCTAGAAAAAAAGGAATTGTCGTTCATTTTGAAGGGTATCCTAATTTGGCACTTTGGTCAAAACCAAAAGCAGATTATATATGCATAGAACCTTGGTTAGGTCTTCCTGATCATATAAATGAATCTTTAGATATCACACAGAAAGAATCCTATAAGGCGCTTGCCCCTAATGAAAGTTATAAAATCACTATAGAAACTAAGATAGAGTAAATGATTTTTTTAGTAAAAATACCCACCTATATTACTGCTTTAGCCTTTTTAGGATTTGCTATATCACTAATGGCATTTATACCCGTATATTCTAAAAAAATAAAAATTACATATATAATTCCACTACTCCTATTGGGTATGGCACTCTTTAGTGTAGGTGCTCCTCTACCTTGGCCAGATCCTTTATGGGAATTAAAATTTGGAAAGATTGTAAGTGAAGTAATTGTTATTATTAGTTTAATGACTGCTGGATTAAAAATAGGGACTAGTTACCAATGGAGGGATTGGAAAAAACCACTTTCCCTTATTGCGATTACAATGCCTTTATTTATGGTCGCAGTATTTTTGATTGCACATTATCTTTTAGATTTAAATGGTCCTGTATCATTATTACTAGCTGCAATTCTAGCCCCAACAGATCCTGTACTTGCAAGCGAACTCCAATTAGAAAAAAATCAAGACTATAAGCAAAAAAATACAGGCTTAAGATTCACACTTACAGCAGAAGCTGGAATAAATGATGGTTTTGCATTTCCTTTTGTATTTCTTGCTATACTATGGAGTAATGAGGCTAGCTTTTCAGAAATAGATTGGCCTCATTTTATCGGCTATTACTTTTTCTTCAAGATCATAGGAGGAATACTTATAGGTGCTGTGATAGGTTTCATTTATAGCTGGTTTATTCAATACCATGGTAAAGAACATCAACAATATATTCTCAACGGATTTATAGCTGTATCACTTACCTTTCTCTCTTACGGATTAGCAGAGGTTTTAGGTACTTATGGTTTTTTAAGCGTGTTTACGGCAGGTGTTTTCATTCAATATTATTGTCATAAGGACGTTCAAAACAATGAAAATACGAGTATGCTACAATTTGCAGAAGAAACTGAAAAGCTTTTAGTTTCTCTCTGGACCATTTTTTTTGGTGGCGCATTACTCTCAGGAATATTGTCGTATACAGACGGCTGGGGAGTTTTAGCTAGTCTTCTATTTGTATTGGTCTTAAGACCTCTTTTTGGTTACCTAGCCATGTGTACTACAGAATTTTCTATCGCAAAAAAATGGGCCATTAGTTTTTTTGGGATTAGAGGTATCGGCAGTTTTTTTTATCTAAGTTATGCACTACTCAACGGAAATTTTTCTGAGTATGAAGAACTTTTTGGAATTACTAGCTATGTAATCCTTTTTAGCATTTTAGTACACGGACTAAGCAGTTTGCGTGTGCTAGATTATTTTCAGAAGAAGGAAGATAAGCCTTAAATCTCTTTCATTTTTTCCAGTTTAAATTTTTTTTTAGCAACTCTCTTGGCTAAAGAGCACTCTCAACATTCTGTACTATTTTCAAAAGAATAGCACAGCTTAGGACCAGTCTTATGAATTCCTACACTACTATAATGTATTTTGAAAGATAGGATTGTCTATTTTTTTAAATAAAAAGAAAAGTTTTCAAAATTGGTAGTCTCAAAAAAGACAATATTATTAGTTACCTAAATCATAGATTCTTACGTAATCTACTACCATAGTTTGTGGAAGCGGCGTTTGATCTACAGGAAAACCGACAAAGGAGCCTCCTACCGCTACATTAAGAAGCATGAAAAACGAATGGTCATCAAAAACCCATTCCCCATCTTCTGGAATATCATCTCTTGAAAATCTCAAATATCGTATGTCATCAATAAAAAAATCTATAAAACCTGGATTCCACTCTGTTGCATAGGTATGGAAACCTGCATCAAATCGATCATTTACAAGATCGTAATTTCCAGTAATTGCTCCACCACCAGAATAGCCAGGCCCATGAAGTGCAGCGTTAGTTCGATATGGTTCTTGCCCCCGTATTTCTGAAATATCGATTTCTCCTACAAAAGGCCATTGTAAAGTCGCGGGGTCATTATCTGGAGTCGTCTCTATAACACTACCTAGCATCCAAAATGCAGGCCATACACCACGTCCTCCGGGCATTTTTATACGAGCCTCAAACCGACCGTACTTTTGCTCTACTTTATCTTTTGTATTGATTCTAGCAGATGTAAATTGTGATCCTAAATATGATTCTCTTCGTGCTGTAATAACCATGTGACCGTTACCGTCTAAAGAAATATTCTCTGGACGATCTGTATAGTATTGTAATTCTTGGTTACCCCATCCATTAGAGCCAGTACCTATATCAAAATTCCAATTATCAGTATTTATCGACTCGCCAGCTGCCCCATCAAAGTTATCTTCAAAAAGGAGTTGTAAATTTAATTGTGTTCCTGCAGAAGTTCCCTCATCGTCAACACAGCTTAGTAATCCTGATGAAATTATTGTTGTCAAAAACAATAGTTTCAATGTATTTAGTAATTTCATCTCAATTTCTTTTTAAAATAGTATTTACCTAATTCTGAATAAGCGATACATTATCAATAACCACTACCCCAGTATCTGCTCCCATATCAAACAGTACACGACTATTAGAATTGCCAAAACCAGTTGCCGTTAAAGTGAGCGTAAATGTTTGTGTTGTATTTGTTAAACTTACAGTTTCTGTTACTGCTGTAAATGGAGCTTCAAATAGTCCTATACCAACCACCATGGTTCTATTCCCGTCAGATGATGCTTCAAATGTAAGAGTATATGTTTCATTCTCGACTATAGTTAAACGCTGACTGAGATTTACATCAAAGGCATTTCCTGCTGTAGCTACGTTTGCAAAATTATAGCTATTACCACCATCTGTCTGCACATTAAAAGCATTTCCTTCCCAGACCGTGGCTCCTTGTTCAAAATCTCCATTACCTAAAAGTTCTCCGCTAGAACCTCCTCCTCCAGTATCACCAAAAGTAAGTATAACGTTGTCTATTGCAACTACTCCAGTATCTGCTCCCATATCAAAAAGCACCCTTCCATTTGAAGACCCTACGCCTGTGGCAGTTAGAGTAAGTGTGTATGTTTGAGATGTGGGTGTTAAGTTTATAGTTTCAGTTACAGATGTAAAAGGATTTTCATTAAGACCTATTCCTGCGATTATAGAGCGATTTGTATCAGAAGATGCATCAAAAGTTAACGTATAAATCTCTCCCTCTATTAATGTTACAGACTGACTTAAATTTACATCAAAAGCATTACCCGCGGTGACAACGTTTGCAAAATTATAACTATTACCGCCCTCCATTTGAACATTAAAAGCATTACCAAACCAGTCTACCATACCTTGTTCAAAATCACCATTTGATAATAAATTATCTCCATTATTGTTTTCTCCTGTGTTTATTGGATCTGAGCCTATGACAAAAAAGTCGTCTGCGTAGTAGGTAGATCCATCACCCGCTAAGTCTGTCACAAATTCAAAAAAGATCACAATACGATCATAAGAAACGTTGGGGTCTAGCTGTCCTGAAAAGTTAAATAATAATTCTTCCCACTCATTTATAGCTGTCGTATTTACATCCACAAAAACTTGAGAATCTCCACCTATTGCTTGATTTTCTATGGCAATCCTTACTGGGATATCACCTTTGGGCGATAGTGTCTTTATGCTTAAAATTTCAGAAGTTGCAAAGTCAATAGGTGCCTCTAAGTTGAGTAATGTTCCTGCAAAGAACTGTGATCCTTGTGTTTTTTCTGATCTTAAGACAGTGTTTGTTGTATTAATTCCCGTTATATTTGGGTTTGTGACTATTGCAGAAGATGCTCCTTCAAATCCTTCTATTGCATAATTTACAGTACTGGATTCAAAACCTATTGGCATCGTAAACCCTAAAGCCTGAGAATCGTCTACATTAGGCGATGGTGGTAAGGGCTCCATCCCTACAGTAATAGAGCCTACTGCAGGAACATCGACTAGCATAGCCGTAACAATGGAAAAACCTTCAGATCCCTCCACAAAAATAACACCTATTTCATCTACCGTGGCTACGGCCGTATTAGAAGAAGTAAAATCAAAATAACCTGGCGCAGCTTCTACGCGTTGCAATAATCCATCTGGGAGGTTATAGTTTGCAAAACTTCCATTTACTGGAATTGTACTTCCAAGGTTTGCTGGAAATACACGATCTTGCCCCTCTACAATACCAGCTTCTTCCAATATAAGAGTATTTAGGTTTTCAAACTTAACCTCATCTATATATAATTGATACGCTTCACCATTATCTGCCGCTTCTGCAATCCATAGCATCCCTCTTTCTTGGGTAAGCTTTGCTGCATTAGGAATTGGAATGTAATATTTTTGCCAAGCTGTCCCTACTTGAAGATTAGACACCTGGGTTCTATAGGTTTCACCTTGAAAAGTGAGGCCAAAACCAATTTGATTAATAGTCTCACCTCTAGATGCTCTAGCATAAAAAGTTAATACGTTATAGCCCGTTAAATCTCTTCCACTTGATGTAGAAAAAACACCACCGGCAAATCCACCTTGAGGATCACTCGTATTAGGAATATCAAAACGCATCGATGCAGCTCCTTCAAATGTATTTTGGGTATCCACATCAAATGCTGTTACCTTTGATTCTCCAAAAGCATCGTATTGCAATCCAGCACTGAATCCATCAATAAAGATTTCTGCAGTTGTAGGAAAGGTTGCTAGTTCTAAATTTTCATCATCTGGCTGACAGCCCACAAATAATAAAAGGATGACCGCTTTCGCGAAAGCGTAAAAAGTCTTATTTAAAAAAGTATATTTCATAATCTTTTATTTTCCAATATTAAGGTGTAAATAGGTTCTAATTTCCCACTCAGAACCATTAGCAAAACCCAAGTCTATTGGATTTTGAAATTCATATCGAGGTGAAAAATTATTCAATGAACGCCATGTGTAGCGCACACCAAAACGGGTACTAGGAAGTATAAACCAATCTTGTTTTCCAAATGTTGTAGACAGGTCTAATTGTAATTGTAAAGGGAAGGTCAAGTTAAAATCTCTGTGGTAATCGTATGGACCCCAGTCATCAACCTTAATTTCAGATATCAATTTAAATTTTTCATAGATCACACGAGCATCTGCTCCGTATCTATATATTAAGCGATTATCGCTTCCTCTCGCCTGCGCATTTCCACCGTAAAAGTTACCTATCACTCCAAAACTAGGCGTGATTTTAGAGACCACTCTACCATGAAATTCCCATAAATCTTGAGCTGGTGGAGCCGCATCAAAGGCTACTGGCTCTCTGCTATCTCCAAAAAATCCAATTGCAGCATCTTGTGTAGTAGGCTGTGCTCTATATACAAATCCTAAGTTTGCTGCAAATGTTGCGTCTTCTGCTCGATCATTATCCCATTGATAAAACCAAGAACCTGGTGTAGGATCGTACGTAAGTAATAGCTCCCCCGCAGTAGTTTTACGGTTAGCTCTCACCACAAAAGGATCTACTAATATATTTCTAGCTCTTGCAGGTGCTGGAGAGCCAAGCGGAATGGGATCCACTATGGGCTCTTGCCACAAAAAGTTGGGTGCAATTTGTAAATTGCCTACGGTATAGGTAAATCCTGTTAAAAAATTATATTGATTTCCACTACCACTATCTTTTAATCTCCACCCAGTAAAGGTCTGTGTGTAGTCTGCGCCTCCAAAAGCTACGAGCCCTTGTGCGGCTGCTTGTGCATACCAATTAATTTTACCACCTGCGTAAGTAACCTTAGCTTTACCTCCCCAGTTATCTTTGGTATTAACCTTGTTAATGTATACATTGGTCACATTATCTTCTTCTTTAACCACTTGATAGTCTCTTCCATTTAATGGTTGCCCTCCCCAAATACCGCCTAGTTCAACTGTAAATTTATTAAATCCACGTTGAATATAAGCTGTAGCTCTACGGGTTCTTGGCTGAGGAATCGCTACAGAACTAATTCCCGCACCACGATCTGCTATATCTTCATGAAAAATACCAGCCATTTTATATTTTCCAATTTGGGTTTGATACTTCACTAACACCGCTGGATTTGCTCCCCACCATAACTCTGGTCCAAAGGCTACTTTAAAACCATCTAACTCCTTTTTGCCCTCAAATTCAAAGCCAAAAGGGGCTACTCCGTTATAAATGTCAATATTAGGGCCATAGTTTGCCTCAGGATATAGCCCAAAGAAATCTCCCTCATAACCCCAATGATAATGTCCTGTACGATAAAATGCTTTTGAATCTACATACTTTGATTGCCAATTTACTTCTGCTTGATAAATCTGTACTCTATTATTATCAACTAGCGTGACCTCTCCAGAATCTGATGTTACAGATACTGGCCTCCCTCTATTCTCATAAAATATTTCATTTATAGGATTGCTGGCTACGTTTCCAATAATGTTTGTGACTACATTTGCTCTTAATCCTGGAGAAGGATTTGCTTCTACACCAATATAATAAGATTCCATATTATCAAAACCTAACTCATCAGGAAAAATTGAAGCATTAGGGTCTGCATTTTCTGGTGTAGTTATACGTTTTCCTCCAGTATTAAATGTTGTAAACTCTGCTCTTAAAGAGCTTATGCCTATTTTTGAGCCTCCAGTAGAGGCTTTTAAAGCAGCTTGATCCCCACGAGCCTTTAACAATGCTTCCATAATTTGAATATTGTTAAAATGATTCTGCAAGTCGGAAGCTGTAGATTCAAAAGGGCTAAAGTTATGTGCTTCTTTTAGTGCGTAATAAGCAGCCCTTGGATAAAGAGTGTAGAGTCCCTTTTCATTAGTTGGACCTTTTGCGCATATTCCGAACCACTCCTCATTCATATTGTTTTGTCCTTCAACAAAATCATTTTGATACCCTCCATTAGGCCAGGTTGCATCTGTATCGTGAATATCAAGATTAGTTGTCTGTCCAATTTTCCACCAACCATCGCTAAACTGAAATGTAAATCCGCCAATTGAATTTCCTGTTTTTCCAAGCCCAGCAACATTTGCGTAGATCTCTTCCCAATTCTTAACTAAATAATGCGCTTGTGATTCTTCATCTTCTTGGTTTTCCTTAGTGTTGAAAGCATCTGCTCCAAATTCTGTAAACATCAAAGGCTTCCCGTACATCGTTTTTACTTTTTCAAAAGCATCTCCAAAAGAAGCTCCTCTATACATATTAGTCCCGTAAATATCGATGTCAGGGCACTCCTTTGCTATTATATCTAAAAACAAAACATCTCCATTACAAATAGCAATTGGGTGTTTATTATCACTAATCTTCATTGCGATAGCAGCCTCGTTAAAAAGCGTATACATCTCTCGAGCTCTTTTTGTAGATTTTCTATCTTCTACAGGAATATCTTCTGTTTCTGCTCCATCCCAAAAAAGACCATAATTATTTTCATTTCCCAAAAGAAACATTAATAATCCAGGAGTTCCTTTAAATTGATTTGCTAACGCTGTAGTTTCTCTTAACAACAATTCTCTGACTTTGGGGTCACCATAATCAGTATTAGGTTTCCAAGAACCATCTATAGTTAGCCCATACCTTCCAAAAGAATGGTTGAGCATTGTATAAATCCCATATTTCTCATAGATATATTTTACCCATTTTGGTTGAACACCAGTATATAAACGTACAGTGTTTACGCCCATATTTTTGAGAAGCGCCATTTCTGAATCTAATGCAGTAGCAATAATTTCATCAGGCTGGTTCCAGAATTGGTATGCTGTAGTTGCTATTGTAGTTCCTATTGGAACATAATCCCAATTCATTCCATTAATAATAAAATCTTCTCCCCCAACAATAAGTTTTGATCCCTCTGTTGTAGTCTCAATTGTTACGTTTTTACTTTGAGCAAAAGCGTATAGTGGAAGAATAAAGAGTAAAATTAATGCATAGTAATTTTTCATATAGCCATTATTTTTTTCCAAATTACTCAAATCATTTATAATTATAAAATATAAATAAACATCATAAACTGAATGATTGTAAAGTTTTTTAAATTAAGTATCTATTCAATAATATGAATTACCGCAACAAATGCTAAGTTTATTATATCCTCAAAATATAAGTCTGCAAAGTCATTATTTTTAAATTTAACAAAACATTTCGCGTAATAATGCAGTTATTCTGTTAATTTTATGAAATTATCTTATTACATCAAGATCCAATACTTAAATAAAAACTTATGAAAAAAATTACACTATTAACTTGTTTAATATTTACGGCTTGTAACTTCCTGTTTGCTCAAACAAATATGCTGACTAATGGTGACTTCGAAGAAGGTGCAACGGTATGGGAAGGTAACGCCTTTAATGTGCAGACAGAAGGAGGAAATAGCTTTAACTTTGCAGACGTTACGACCGCAGGTGATGCATTTAATGTAAATCTAAGTCAGAGAGGTCTTGCTATTACTGAAGGAGAAACCTATATTTTAACCTTTGATGCAAATACAGATGCTACTACAGCTAGTAGAACGATGATTGCAGGTATAGGACTATTTGTAGATCCCTTTACTTCGCAAGTAGAAGAGGTAACTCTTACTGAAAATTCACAAACCTTTACCTTAACTCTAGTTGCAAACTTTAGCTCCACAGATGGACGTGTACTGTTTGATATGGGAGCAGATACAGGTACTGTAATTATAGACAACGTATCACTCGTTCTTGATGATACTCCAGCGGCTGGAGACGAATTGTTATCTAACGGTGATTTCGAAGAAGGTGCAACGGCATGGGAAGGTAACGCCTTTAATGTACAGACAGAAGGAGGAAACAGCTTTAACTTTGCAGACGTTACGACCGCAGGTGATGCATTTAATGTAAATCTAAGTCAGAGAGGCCTTGCTATTACAGAAGGAGAAACCTATATTTTGACCTTTGATGCAAATACAGATGCTACTACAGCTAGTAGAACGATGATTGCAGGTATAGGATTATTTGTAGATCCCTTTACAGCGCAAGTAGAAGAGGTAACTCTTACTGAAAATTCACAAACCTTTACCTTAACTCTAGTTGCAAACTTTAGCTCCACAGATGGACGTGTACTGTTTGATATGGGAGCAGATACAGGTATTGTAATTATAGACAACGTATCACTCGTTCTTGATGATACTCCAGCGGCTGGAGACGAATTGTTATCTAACGGTGATTTCGAAGAAGGTGCAACGGCATGGGAAGGTAACGCCTTTAATGTACAGACAGAAGGAGGAAACAGCTTTAACTTTGCAGACGTTACGACCGCAGGTGATGCATTTAATGTAAATCTAAGTCAGAGAGGTCTTGCTATTACTGAAGGAGAAACCTATATTTTAACCTTTGATGCAAATACAGATGCTACTACAGCTAGTAGAACGATGATTGCAGGTATAGGACTATTTGTAGATCCCTTTACTTCGCAAGTAGAAGAGGTAACTCTTACTGAAAATTCACAAACCTTTACCTTAACTCTAGTTGCAAACTTTAGCTCCACAGATGGACGTGTACTGTTTGATATGGGAGCAGATACAGGTACTGTAATTATAGACAACGTATCACTCGTTCTTGATGATACTCCAGCGGCTGGAGACGAATTGTTATCTAACGGTGATTTCGAAGAAGGTGCAACGGCATGGGAAGGTAACGCCTTTAATTTACAGACAGAAGGAGGAAATAGCTTTAACTTTGCAGACGTTACGACCGCAGGTGATGCATTTAATGTAAATCTAAGTCAGAGAGGCCTTGCTATTACAGAAGGAGAAACCTATATTTTGACCTTTGATGCAAATACAGATGCTACTACAGCTAGTAGAACGATGATTGCAGGTATAGGATTATTTGTAGATCCCTTTACAGCGCAAGTAGAAGAGGTAACTCTTACTGAAAACTCACAAACCTTTACCTTAACTCTAGTTGCAAACTTTAGCTCCACAGATGGACGTGTACTGTTTGATATGGGAGCAGATACAGGTATTGTAATTATAGACAACGTATCACTCGTTCTTGATGATACAGCAACTGGTGGAGATTCTGTACCAACTGTAGCAGCACCTGCGCCTCCAGCAAGAGATGCAGAAACCGTTTTCTCTATATATAGTGATACTTATACAGACCAGCCAAATGTGGTATTTGGTGCTTTTAACGAAGGAACTACAGATATTTCTGAACAAACTATAGATGGCGACAACTTTCAAAAAATTGTTTTTACGCAACCCGATCCGCAATTCTTGCTTATTGACTGGGGAACGGTAGTAAATAACTCAGACTTATCGCATTTCCATATGGATTATTGGATTCAAACCAATCTTAGTGCTGGACTTATCGCTAATCCAAAATTTTCAAACCACGTAGGAGACAGTGGAGAAACATCTGCATTTGGACTAACAAATCCTATATCAACCTTCGGTGAATGGGTATCTGTTGATGTTCCTTTATCAGATTTCGATTTTGATGACTCCACACAGCAAAGAGATGCCTTGAGACAATTTATTCTAACTGTGGTAGGTGCAGATAATGGATCTAGAACACTTTTTTTAGATAATATTTATCTACATAATAATACTGTACTTAGCACAGAAAATTTTGATACCACAGTAGTAAACGTGTATCCTAATCCAGCACTAAATGAGTGGAAAATAGAAAGCAAGAATAGCCTCATTACACAAGTAAGTCTTTATGATATAGCTGGACGAAAAGTATTAGAAATCAACAATTCAAAAGAAATTCTAAGTATTGATGCGACAGTATTAAAAGCTGGGATTTACATTGCAAAACTTACGACATCGTTTGGTAAAAAAAGTATAAAACTTATCAAGCGTTAATTGTATGTATTACTCTATGAAGGTCCTCCTTAAAACTTAAGGAGGACCTTTTATTGGAAAAAATTAAATTTATTACTAATAGGTGATGTAAGAGTGCCTCTTTTGCTTTCGCGAAAGCGGTATTCATTAAAGTTTTTCAGTCTTAAAAAACTATTAATTACTATTCAATTATGTTCTAAGTTTGAATCTTTAAGAGATGCGCTCCACATTATTTTTAAAATTATTGAAAACCTAATCAAATGAAAGCACAAATAGCAGTAATAGAGGAAGCTGGAGAAGAATTTACTATGAAGCATGTCAACATTTCAGAACCTAATTCACATGAAATATTAATTAAAATAGTTGCGACGGGTTTATGCCATACAGATGTCGCTGTCAAAGATGGTAACCTCCCTACAAATTATCCTGTTGTACTTGGTCATGAAGGCGCAGGAGTTGTAGAAAAAGTAGGTTCACATATTAAAGATATAAGAAAAGGAGATCATGTCGTTCTATCTTATGGATCTTGCGGTGCTTGTAAGCCTTGTCAAGAAGGGGATCCAGCGTACTGTGAAGATTTTAATCCTCTTAATTTTATGAATAAACGCCAAGGTGGAGAAGATCCTATTTATAAAAATGAGCATAAAAATATTAACGGAGCTTTCTTTCAACAGTCATCTTTCGGGACATATGCCCTCGCACATCATCGTAATGTTGTGAAAATTACCAAGGAGGTAGATTTAAAACTTATGGGACCTCTTGGTTGCGGAATACAAACAGGAGCTGGAACAGTAATGAACACTCTTAATCCAAATCCTGGAACATCTATAGCTGTGTATGGCGTAGGTTCTGTTGGTCTATCTGCAATAATGGCTGCAAAAAATGCTGGATGCTCTAAGATCATCGCTGTAGATATTAATACAGAAAGACTTTCACTTGCAAAAGAATTAGGCGCTACTGATACAGTAAATAGTAAGGAAGTTAAGAATCCAATAAAAGCTATTAAAAAAATTGTTGAAAAGGGAGTGGATTTTGCAATAGAAGCATCAGGAATTGAAAAAGTTGCTCAATTAGCTTTCAACTCATTAGCTCAAAGAGGAACCTTAGCTATTGTTGGGGCCCCTCCAGGAGAAACAATGTACGGTTTTGATGCGAATGATTTAATTCTATCTGGAAGAAAAATTATTGGAGTTGTTGAAGGTGATAGTATTGTAAAAATTTACATTCCACGTCTTATTGAATTATACAAGCAGGGAAAATTCCCATTTGATAAACTAGTGACCTTTTATGATTTTAAAGATATTAATGAGGCATTATTAGACATGCACGATGGCAAAGTAATAAAGCCTATCCTCACTATGTGATATTCTTAATCTATGTTAAATACCTTGGTAAAACTTATAAATCATTTGTAAATCCCTAGTTTTTTGAAATTCATAGCTTTATATTAAAATTATGAAACTTAAAAACAACATAGCAAAAAATATTCTAAACTGTATTTTAATAATTTTAATCTCTACGGCATGCTCTTCAGATGAAATTAATGAGTCTCTAAGAGAAATTGCTGATGAAAACTACTCTGAAAAAGGTGTAGAAACAGATGTAAAAAATCTGTATGAAAAACCTGTAAAAAAAAGAATTTCTTTAGATGTAACTGCAACAGCTTATAATTCTTTCGAAAGACAAACAAAAAAAGGAAATCCATTCCTGGCAGCATGGGGAGACATTCTTGAACCTGGAGAACGAGCCATCGCTGTTTCTAGAGATCTTATAAAATTAGGGCTAGATCACAATGAGGAAGTGGAAATAAAAGGTTTAAATGGTGATTATATCGTCAAAGATAAAATGAATAAACGTTGGAGAAAAAAGATTGATATCTATATGGGTTTAGATCATGAAGCGGCTATAAATTGGGGTAAAAGAGAAGTTGAGATTTCATTTGATACTTTTGATAAGCCAAATGATAAATTTTCAAATTAATTTAAAAAAAACCTCAATTTCTTCAGATTACAAATTCTTTAAAAGGTTTTTAGTAATGTATTTTTAAATAGCTAGTTTTACAGTATATTTTTCTATGATTGCTGCTGTTTCATTATTCCTCATTATAACATTCTCTGTCCTCATTACAAAAATTTGTACCATAGCTCTTGTACATACAGGATTATCTGAAGAAATAGCAAAATTTCAGTCTCGGTCTGCTTACACAGGTGCTGGCCTAAGTACTAAGGAAACAGAGAATATTATGAATCACCCTGTGAGGCGGAAGATTATTTATAACCTGATGCTTATTGGAAACGCAGGTATTGTAACTGCCATGTCCTCGCTTATACTCACATTTGTGCTACCAGAATCCAATGCTTCCAGATTATACGGATTTTTAATAATTGTAGGAGGAATGTCATTTCTATGGCTTGCTATACGAAGCAAATGGGTCAATAATGGACTTTCAAAAATTATTACAAATATGTTAAAGAGGTATACAGATCTTCAAATACACGACTATGAGGCTGTACTGCATCTTAAAGACGATTTTAAAATTGTAGAAGCAGAGGTTGATGTAGATGGATGGATGTGCCATCGTACTCTAGAAGAATTGGACCTAAGAGAAGAAGGCATCACCATCTTAGGAATACAACGCAAGGGTGCCGGGTATTTTGGCTCCCCTTCAGGAACTTTTAAAATGCTACCACTAGATAAGGTAACCATTTATGGAAAAGCAGAAGGTATTGAAAGTATATACAGAAGAAAAAAAGATCACTACGCTCACCTCGAGCATCAAAAGTTTGTTGAAAAAGAAGAAATAAGAAAAGCGAATGACCAGCAGAAAATAAAGAATTTAAAAAATCAATAACTCCCTTTTAACCTCTCCATTTTGGGAACAACCATAAACATCCCATAGCTATTAGAAAAGCACCACATAACCATAAGGGGTTGAGCGGTGTAATTTTTGCCAATGAGGTCTTTTCCTTTGCACTATTATTAAATTGCGCTTTATTTTTTGTTGTTGTAGTATAGGCTTTCTTGTGTTCCCAAGCGAGACTATCACTTACGTAAAAATAATGGGTGGCTGTAGGGTCTTGTTGTATGTTTATACTGTCCCATCCAATAGTTTTAGGATATATAGTTGTAGACCATTTATTTTTTTGGGTTAGATCTTGCTTAAGACCTATATGATTTCCTCTATTATTAAGAGCCGTTGGCATCTTTAAATTAGATCTTAGATTAACCTTATAAGGCTTATCTGCCGTAGCCATTATATCCTCTGCACTCCACCATGTGGACACGTTACTTTTTTTTCGTAATGCCTTTAATGTAGTTGCCCATATATAATTGTAAACTGCAGCATTCCCTCTTAGCTGTAACTGATACGTATCTGTAAGTAATGAAGTACCCACTTTCCCGTTCCCTTGAAGACTATATGCAGTGATATTCTTACTGTTTGTAGAAAGGATTGGTTCATGCATAGGAGTATCTATAAATTTATACGGTATGCTCGGTATAGTTACCGCTGGATACTGAGGTAATGTTAGTACCTGCTGAGAGGCTCTTTTAAACTTAAAACCAAACGATGATAAGGTATTTATTTGATTGCCATCAGAATATATAAACATCCCTAACCCATCTTGCAGACTAGACACCAAGGCACCATTAGAGCTGCGAGATAATTGCCTATAAGATGCTATATCCATAATAATGAGGTCAAAATTTTCAAGATTAGACTTGGTCAAGCCGTAAATAGTTCCTTTTGCCCTGTTCAAACTTTCAAATTTGTATTTGCCTTTTGTAAGCGCTACACGAGACAAAATCCTATGTCCATCAGCTGTTAGATAATTTTTTAAATATTTAGATTCAAACGTAGGGAATGTCTGTAGCATTAAAATATTAAGTACTTCTTTTTTCGAAACGATTATAGGTAATGGATCTATACGTTGTACTTTACCTAAACTATCTTTTTCAACAAGGGTATATATATACATTCCCGTCGCCTTAGGTGTTTCTCCTAGCGAAATAAGCTGATCTTCAAGACTAGTCGTAAGCTGTAATGAATCTACGCTGGTTCCAGCTGGATCTTTCAATATGAGTTGTGTACCTTGGGGTTTTCGGTAGGCTCCTAAAATTTTTAAGGAATCGCCCAGCGTAAAACGTTCATTATAATTTAATCTTATTATTCCCCTTACCTCATTTCCGCCTAAATAAGAGGTATTTCTAGCATGAAGTTGCCAAAAGTCATAGGACTCAATTCCATTTCCTAAAATGTAAAATTTATCTATGGAGTCTAGCTGTTCTTGTCTAAAACCATCTTCGTTATAGGGTATTTCAATAAGACTGGTATGTAAATTCTTTAAACTATCTAGCTGTTTTTTGTTATAGTTTTCTGTGAGAATGATTCCTAGACTCTTGCTCCTAGCAGTTGGTATTTGTGGTTCTAAATATAATAGGGCAAGACTTGCAACCGCGACAAATCCTAGTAGTGCCCTTATTAAAAGCTTACTACCCTTCACTTGACGGGCATCTTTCAAAACAAAAAGTAACCACATAACTAGTGCAATTACAGCAACAAGCCATACCATATCCTGCTTAAGAAATGTTACCTTATCTATCACCTTGCTGTAATTCTTTGTAAAACATTCGTTCTAAACTCCCTGTAGATTTATAGCCCTTAGATATTTGTAAATCATTAGTAGGTAAGGCACGTAATAGTCCTCTTTGTACAGATTTCCAAACCTCTCTAGATTGTGGCTTTTCCTCTGTAAGCCATTTCAATAGCTGTAACGTCTTAAGGTGTTTTGTGGGTTCATTAATAGCGATCATTGCTAGTTGCTGTCCCGCTTTCGCGAAAGCGGTTTTATCCCCTACACTCAGTGTAGTATTCTGTTGCAATCTATTTTCGATAATTTCGATACTTTCTCTTATAGCAGATAAAGGATCTGCAGTATCTATTGTTTTGCTCTCATATATATTTGTTAGATCCTTAATTTCACCCGTTAAGCGCTTTTCTTCTTTGATGGGTGGCGGATCAAAACCTATACGATGTACATAAATTCGAGCCGTATTTTTTATCTCTTGAATTAATTGCAACGCCCTATATTGATACGGTAATGATGTCTTGGGATCTGACAATCTTAAGTGCAACTCAGAGTCCCACATTTCGGCCATGGCTTGCTTAAGCTTGCCGCGTAAGGATGCAGTAAATAAGGTAGCCTCCTCTGGGTCATCGTGGTTATGCACATAGTTTTCTAATGGGGAGTTTTCATCCGTATCATGATCATGAGATGCTTCTTCTACAAGGTTATGTTCATTCTCACTATCGTGGTCGTGCCTGTACCCTGCCGTTGGGTCATCATCTGGGCTTTCATCCATGTGGATTTCTTGATCTACTGCTATTCCAGAATCATCTTCATCGCCCATAAACTGTCCATACTTTAGCCTTAACGCCTTTTGATCAAATCCCAACGCATTACTTCTCGATGTAAATTCTGCCAGACTAAGTGTAGGTCGCTCTTTGAGCAATTTCTCAGTGTCGATAATTAATTGTCGCTGACTTCTAAAATAGTCTGGCATTAGATCTGCACCTAAAGTACCTTCTACAGCAAAGCTGTCACTTACCGTGTCTTTAATTACTGCAAAATATGTTTCACTTCTCGCGATATTAGGCTTTGGTGCCTTCTCATCTGAAGTCTCAATATAGAAATACAGCTCATCTCCTATTTCCATTTTGAGTTCTTCAAGGTTGATTTTTTTGAAAAGTGTCACAACTTTTTGCCCCGTAGGTACTGGTTGATCAAAAGCGAGTCTTTCTTCTCTAAATTTTACAGACTCCCCTGCTCCTTTACTTACGGTTGCTACAATAGCAGCATGGGAAATACCATAATCGTCACTAATTTCTGTAGTAAAAGAAAGCTCTTTCACATCTTGATGATCAAAAGAAGTAAATTGTGGTAGTCCATTAATTTTAATCTCTGGTGCTTTGTCTTTAATGATTTCTATAGCGTACATATCAGAAATATAGCTGGCTCCTAGGGAATCATAAAATTTAAAATTATAATACCCTGAGGTTTTGGGTGTGTACGCTTTCGCGAAAGCGGAATTACCCCCAATATTGGTACGCATAACACCCATTTCTATATTCGAAAACATACCTTCCATTTCAACCTTGCGTACTGAGCCTTTAAAATCTAACTGCCAATATAAATTAGATCCCTCTAGAATTTTTGCATTCATTGAACTAGTACTCTCAGCTGATTTTCGAGTATAAACGGGATATGAAATGGTGAGTTTTTGTGACTCTAATGTTGGGGGCTCATATGAAGGAAGTACAGCAGCTGAAGATTGAAAATTTATTTTTTCTTTCTCTGGTACGACTAAAGCTTCACTTCCAGTGCCATAGGAATAAAACTGTGAGAGAATAAAGCCCGTAAAAATCAAAATGACAGCAATGGAAATTGCCCTTTTTAAATTAGTTTGCGGCCTAACCAAATGCACATCGTTTTGCAATTGCAAATCGACTTTTGCACGCTGTAGCTGTGCTATTCTCGATAGATTATTAGAATCAGAAAGCAATAGACTAGTACTAAATTCTGTGGTATGAAGATGGGTGTCTAAATAGTCACTACTACTATGAACTGTAATATTCCAAGGTTTTCTAAATAGGATAATGATTCCGAAAACAAGTAGAAAAGCAATACAACTAACCCAAATATTGCACGTAAGAAAACCTACAAATACGGCACTGCCAAAAGCATAGCAAAATGCCAGTAAGAGCTCTTGCTGTCGCCAGGCTGTAGTAAAGCGTTGTATGGTATTACTTCCTTCCTCCATTATTGTTTACGTGCGCTAGCTACAAGACGTTCCATAAATAGTAGTAATATCAAAATTACCCAGAGTACACTTGACAAACTCGATTGAACTACTTTGTTTCGTTGGTTACCTGCGTTTATATAATTGGTTTGGATCGTTTCTTCTGGAACTGTTCTATAATCATAATCAACAGCAATTTTCTTAATAGGGATATCTAACTGCATCCAGTCTAGTAACTGAGGTACAAAGTCCTTTTCCTCTATAATTTTTGGCGAAAGCCTTCTGGTAAGTGTATGTTTAAGTGCTATGCTGGTAGGTGCTATAAGTTTGCGGGCTATTGGGTCAGGACTTAATTCTAAGGTAGGGACTATATAATATTGCGTTGGAGCCTCTATTAAAGAAATCAAGTAATCCATATCTCTATTCTCTAAAGTATCCAATTTTGAGATTTTTTGAGTCCTAATATCCCGATAGGTATACTTAGAAATTGCCCGGAATGCTGCTTCTAAGTAATACAATTCGGCTATGGTAGATTGGTCTGAAAGAATGGTTACTTGTATAGGCTCTTTAATGATTAAAGGCACTACTTTATCGTTATCCACTGGACCTACAGAAATACTATCTCCTTGAGAAATTCTACTTTGAGAGGGTTGCATTTTATCATAAAATGAAAGATTGCCTTCTTTCATTTGAGCGTAGATCACTGCTGTACTGTCTACTCTTTGTACTGCTACTATAGGAGTATCTTCTTGAGGGTATGAATCTACGACGATCCAATTAATTTTTGAGTTAATAGTAGGTCGTTTACCTTTTATAGCTTTCGCGAAAGCGTTCGTAAAAATAACAATACTATCTGCCGCTATCGTTGTGGTTTCCTGAGCCAGTTGCCAATAATTTGGCGGTGCAATATGATTAATTTCAAGATCTTCACGCCATTCTGGGAAGCCACTGGCTAACAAAAGTCTATCCTCTTGAGGTATATCCTTAAATTTTTCTCTAGCAGTGGCAGTAGCAAGTAGTGAAGGTTCAAATACATAAACCACTTGCTTTTGATCTGATTTTGTAGTCCAAAAAGGCTTTGCGATGATAAAAACTAATACAGTTAGCATCAAGCATCTAAGAACCAGAAGCCACAATTCATTAAGTTGTATGGTAGTGCTTTTATTTGATTTTGTTTGTGCTATAAACTGTGTGCTACCTACCTTAATCACACGCACCTTATTTCTACTCCATAAATGAATAGCGATAGGTACTAATAGTGAGGATAATCCCCAAAGATATGAAGGTTGCAGCAAGGTCATATCAAACTAAATTTCTACGCTTTTTTAGAAAAAGTTGTAGCGCCTCAGCAACATCACTTTCGAGTGTAATTAACTCATAACCTATATTCTTCCTTAGTAAAAGTTCTTTTATAGCACTCATATGTGCTGTAAGATGTTTTAAGTATTCCTTTTTTCCGTCCTTTGTATTGACTTTAATTTTATTTCTGTTTTCTAAGTCCTCAAAAATAATTTGTCCTTCATAGTTAAACGCTAGTTCTGAGTTTCCCATTAAGTGAATGACTATTACCTCATTCCGTGTGGTTTTCAATTGTTGAATTGTCTTTGTAATTTCTTCACTATTTTCATAAAAGTCAGTTATAAAAAATAGTAATTCTTTGTCATTACGGTGATGTAGTTTTTCACTAGTCAAATTTTGTGGCCATGTTCCTGACACCTCTCTTTCTATCAATTGATATAAAAATCGATTAAAGTGTTGTTTACCTATCGCTGGTTGAATAGTTTCTATTTTTTTGTTATTAATGATATGTAAACCTACTGCATCTCCTTGACTGTGTGCAAGGTGGGCAAGACAGGCCACAAGTACATTTGCATAGGCTGCCTTTGATAATTCATCTTCTTGATGAAGCATTGAGTTGCTGTTATCTATAATAAACTTAACATTAATATGCGTATCAAGTTCGGACTGTTTTATGTAATATCTACCAGAGCGTGCTAGCATTTTCCAGTCTAGCAATCGTAAATCATCTCCTGGCTCATAACCTCTATATTGACTAAATTCTAAACCCGCTCCTACCCGTCTACTTCGATTAAGCCCAGATAAATATCCCTCTACAACCACACGCGCAATGAGTGATAATCCAGAAACACTGTTTATCACTTCAGGTTTGAGAAGCTCTTTGTAATCTGTAGGCACGTTTACTTTGTTCTATTTGGAAAAATTGGTTTCTTTTAATAGCGTCTTGGTTACTTGGTCTGATGTAATTCCCTCTGCCTCTGCTTTAAAATTTACAATAATACGATGGCGTAAAACAGGTAACGCTACATTATGAAGGTCTTCTAAAGTAACTGCCATTCTTCCTTGAAACAGGGCTCTAGCCTTTGCTGTAAGAATAAGCGCTTGTCCAGCACGCGGACCTGCACCCCATCCTACCCACTGCTTTACGTAAGCATTAGTAGTTGTTTCTGGCCTCGTAGCTCTTACAATAGCACTCACATAAGCAATGAGCTGGTCGCTTATGGGGACTTCCCGTACAAATTCTTGAAGTTTAATAATGTCTTTCCCACTAAGTATGGGGTTCACCTTTTCAAGTTTTCCGCCCGTAGTGGCTTTTAAAATAGCTACTTCTTCCTGAGCAGTAGGATACGCTATTTTAATATAAAATAAAAACCTGTCCTGCTGGGCTTCTGGTAAAGGAAAGGTTCCCGATTGCTCAATTGGGTTTTGGGTAGCAAGAATAAAAAAAGGTTTTTCTAAAGTGTAGGTTTTCCCAGAATAGGTAACTTCAAACTCTTGCATCGCCTCTAATAAAGCCGCCTGGGTTTTTGGTGGAGTACGATTAATCTCATCGGCTAGAATAATATTAGAGAAAATTGGACCTTGCTTAAACTCAAAAGATTTCTTGCCAGTGGTGTGATCTTCTTCTAAAATTTCTGTACCTATAATATCTGAAGGCATCAGATCGGGAGTAAATTGTATGCGTTTAAACTTAAGATCAATAGCTTGGGAAAGCGTGCGGATCATCAAAGTTTTTGCTAAACCAGGTACTCCTTCTAGTAATGCGTGCCCTCTTGCAAGCAACGCAATAAGCAACTGATCTACGGTCTCTTCTTGACCTATTATTACTTTAGCAATCTCTACTTTAAGAGCTGCCAACTTTTTTGTTAAGGTTGTTACTTCCCGTTGTAGTTCCTCTAATTCGTTATTCATACTTAAATGTATTATGATGTAAGTGCATACATCACGATGTTTACGCCAAACTTTGTGTTATCTATTTTATACCACCGCTTATTTCTAAAATCATAATCCCACTCGCATCCATAATCCTTATTACTATAAAGTACTCCAATTCTGTCCTTTATTATGATGGCTTTTAGATAATCGTGTACCAAGTCATCTCCCCAGCCATTCAGCTCCTGGCTCGTAGTAGGAGGTCCATCTTCAAATTCAAAAAAAGCAGAATAAATCTCGTGGTTATTTGAAATCTTTTTCAAGGCTTCTGTTCCAAAAATTTCATCCATCTGTCGTTCAAATGATTTTGCAAAGAGGCCGTCAATATCATGATTACAATCATCTGCAAATACAAAACCTCCATTTTCTACATACTTCTTGAAATTTTCCTTTTCTTTTTCGGTGAATTGCACCAGTTTATGACCAGATATATAACAAAATGGACATTTAAAAATATCGTCACTGGCTAAGGGAATAATATTTTCCTGAGTATCAATAGGCAGTGTCGTATATTCAACTAAAGAATTTAGCAAATTAGACGGCATACGCTGGTCTACATCCCAATCTCCAGACTCATACTGCAAGCGTGTGAAGAAAAACTTATTCATTTATACGTATGGATGATTCATAATTGTTCTTTTACGCTTTCGCGAAAGCGTATAAAAATATAAAACTGGCTATCACAATTTGCAATAGCCAGCCTTGTTGTTTATTTTTTTCTTAAACAGCGTCTGAAAGACTTGTAAAGGTAAAGTCACGTATTTTCATATATGGAATGAGACTTCCGTCTACACGTACTTGCTTTCCTAATGTCTCTAAATTATTAAGCATAATAATAGGACTCTCGTTAAAGCGGAAGTTCTTTACCGGGTACTTAATTTTTCCATTCTCAATATAAAACGTCCCATCACGTGTAAGTCCCGTATAGAGTAATGTTTGAGGATCTACTGAACGTATGTACCATAGTCGCGTAACTAATATTCCTTTCTTAGTACTTTTAATTAAATCTTCTAGCGAGGCATCACCTCCGCCCATGATAAAATTACTTGGAAATGGTACTGGATCTACTCCTTTTTGCTTTGCCCAATAACGTCCATAGGCAAGGTTTTTAACTACACCATTTTCAATCCAAGTTGTTTTCTTAAGCGGTTGTCCCTCTCCATCCCATGTTGCCGCAGGTACTTCCTCGTTGAGTGGGTCTGACCATAAGTTCACACGTTCATCTACAATTTTTTCTCCTAACTTAGTTCCACCTTCTTTTGACATAAAGCTACGACCTTCATCTGCAGATCGAGCATCTATAGACCTACCTAATCCCTGCAAGAGTCCTAAACCAGCAGAGGGCTCTAAAATTACAGTGTATTTTCCAGGCTCTATCGCTTTTGCTTCACGAGACATTACCGCTTTATCGATGGCGACCTTTGATGCTTCGGCAGCGTCAAACTTTGTAATGTCGTTATAGTCTCTTGTTACCCATCCAGAACCAGTACCATCATTTGTACGCATCGTCACGGTAAATTCTACATTAGTAGATTTATTATATGCAAATAAACCATTTGAATTCATCATTGCACTAAATCCTGCTCCACCATCCAAAAAGCCTGCTGCAGTAACATCATTTGCAACGGCTGGAGAGATACTGCTATTTGCCACCTCAGCTCTATATTCTGGGGTGATGTTTGCTGTGGCTTCTACGTACGTTTTAGACTCATCATAGGATTGTGGTCCTAGTGGTTCCATAAATTCTGGATTCTCTGGTGAAAGCTTTGCTAGCTCCTCTGCCCGACGCACTACCTTTTCCAGTGAGGCATCATCAAATTCATCAATAGTAGCAGTACCAGACTTTTTACCAAAACTTGCGTTTACGGCCATGCTTTGATTAGACTGTGATCCCGATGTGGATACAGTATTACGAGCATAGCGTATATTACCGCTATCGCTCCCGCTTAAATTTATAACACAGGCATCAGCAGTAGAAAAGCTCATTGCTTTTTCTAATATCTTTCTAGCCTCTTCTTTTGAAAATATTCCCATTGTATTTTTTATTTTGAGTAAGAAAATATATACTAGACGTTACGGCCTGTATTGATGACATTTATATCGTTAAAACGCGTAGTCGCACTACCATGTGACACTGCGCTTACTTGAGAAGGCTGCCCCTTACCATCAAAGAAGGATCCAAAAAGTCTATAGTCACTTTGATCACATATTTTTGCGCAAGAATTCCAAAATTCTTGAGTATTTGATTGATACGCTACATCATTAAGCATTCCTACGATCTTACCGTCTTTTATCTCATAGAATACAGTCCCACCAAACTGGAAGTTGTAGCGTTGTTGATCTATAGAATATGATCCACGACCGGCAATATAGATTCCCTTCTCTACATCTTTTATCATCTCACTTATAGAATAAGGTTCTTTTCCTGCTTCTAGCGAGATGTTAGGCATACGTTGGAATTGCACATCGTTCCAGCTTTGCGCGTAGCAGCATCCGTGTGACTCGTTCTGATCTATCATTTTCACTTGATCGCGTATAGCTTGGTAATTTACCAATACTCCATCACGAATAATATCCCATTGCTTGGTTTTAACTCCTTCGTCATCCCATCCTACAGCCCCTAGAGAACCTTGCTGTACCTTATCTGCAACTATATTTACTATATCACTACCGTACTTAAAGTCGCCAGATTTCCATTTATCAATAGTTGCAAAACTTGTACCTGCATAGTTTGCCTCATAACCAAGAACACGATCTAATTCTGTGGGGTGTCCTACAGACTCATGGATGGTTAATCCAAGATGATTAGGTTCTAAAACAAGATCATACTTACCTGCATCTACAGATTTTGCTGTGAGCATCTCTTTAGCTTGCTTTGCTGCGGTAGTAGCATCTTCTATGATATCGTAACTATTTCTGTATAACTTAAGACCTGCTGGTCCTTCCAGTTTTTCAGATTCTAAACCATCTAAGTACTCATAGCCCATTCCCATAGGTGCGCTCATTGCCTGACGAGTTTTAAATTTACCATCACCTATTGCAGTCACCCCAAACGTAGGCCAGATACGGTGTACATCTTGATCTATGTATGACCCTTCTGTAGAGGCAAAATATTTCTGCTCATTTACCATAAATAGAGCAGAGTTTACATAGCTCGCACCATTATTCATGGCCGCTGCATTTGCAGTAAGTAGTAAATCTACCTTTTCTGATACTGGAACGTCTTTAAAATCTTTTTTCAAAGGAGTTTTCCAAGACACTTCACCGTAAGAATCTACCGGCGCCAGCACCACAGGTTCTTTCTGAAATTTTGAATTTGCTTTTGCGATGGCAACCGCCTCTTGTGTCGCTTTTTTGATACCACTATCTGTTACATCATTTGTTGAAGCAAAACCCCAAGTTCCATTTGCAATCACACGAACGCCAATACCAAATGATTCTGTATTCACAACATTTTGCACTTTCTCTTCACGCGTAAATACATATTGATTTAAATATCTTCCTATACGAGCATCTGCGTACGTTGCACCTAAGCTTTTTGCTGTATTTAGGGCTACATCTGCAAGTTGTTTTTTAACTAGTGTATCCATTCCTGGCTCTAAAAGTGCCTCCGTGGGAATTGAATTACCTAGCAGCATGGAAGGTACCATAAGGGCTCCAGCGCCCATACCTGCCATCTGAACAAAATTTCTTCTTTTCATAAGTATATATGTTGATTGACTACTTGATTATTAAAAGCGATTGAAGATCAGAAATAAATTTTGAATATGTATTAATAAAATCTTAATAATCTCATAAAATTTTAACACACTCTTGCGTTATTACGCTATATACCGAAGTAATTATTGGTTTTTTTAACAGTATTATATATAGAAAAGCCAACACTAAAAAAGTATTGGCTTTGAAAAATTAAGTACGACTAATACGTTATTCTGGCATGGGTGTCATGCGTAAATAAGGTTTTATTTCAGTATGACCTTTTGGAAATAATTCTGCTATCTCTTCATTCTTGACAGATGGAGATATTACACAATCATCACCATGTTTCCAGTTTGCTGGAGTAGCCAGTTTACGATATGCAGTTAATTGTAAGGAATCAATTACACGGAGTAATTCATCAAAATTACGTCCGGTAGATGCTGGATATGATAATACTAATTTAATTTTCTTATCTGGTCCTACAATAAAAACTGATCTTATGGTAAGTTTATCATCTGCCTCTGGGTGAATCATGTCGTACAGCTCTGCAACCTTCCTATCTTCATCTGCTATAATAGGAAAGTTTATAGTAGTCTGTTGAGTTTCATTGATATCCTTTATCCAGTCTAAGTGTGACGCAACTCCGTCTACACTTAGGGCTATCATTCTTACATTACGTTTATCAAATTCCCCTTTATATTTTGCCGCCATACCCAACTCAGTGGTGCACACAGGAGTATAATCTGCAGGGTGAGAAAAAAGAATTCCCCACTGCTCTCCTAGCCAACTGTGAAAATTAATTTCTCCTTCGGTGGTTTGGGCTGTAAAATCTGGTGCTATTGCTCCTAGTTTTAAATCACTCATAATTTCTATTTTAAGCATCAAAAATACGAGAGTACAACCTATTACCCTACTACTTCACTAGGTTTTAATAAATCTTTATCAATTCGTTTCCATTTAACTAATAGAAACAGAAGGTTTAATAGAGCGTTTATCACAAACAGAGAGCAACCTTTCTAAAAAAGAATCTGAAATTGCCATTACATCTGAAATCCCATCTAGCTCACATATATGGTGAACTACAGCTCTTAAGCCATTAAATAATACTTCTTCAGATTGAGGATGTGTTGGTTTAAAACTGCCCCTTCTAATTGGAAGATCATACCCACAGCCTCTAAGAAAAGTAGCTTCAATGGCTAACAATTCACTAGGCAAATAGCCATTTATGCGTTTTTTAAAAGTTTCATTTACACTTCCCACATAGGTAAGTTTTTGAGACCCATGAGCATCTGTAAAATGTTTCCAAACATCACTAGCGTCACATATGTTACCCACAGCACAAGCGGTACAACACGCTGGGTGTAGCCGCCCTTCATAAAAGGCTGTGTATAGTTTTTCTAAGGCATTTGAGGCTCTCTTCGTCATCTGTAAACTTTTTATAGGTACTTTAAAATTACAACTTAGAATTGATAAAACCTTATAGTACTTTTTGCCTGTGCTACATTTCTTGGACGCGGTTTTTAAAATAATATACTTACAGTTTGAATTTTAACACGTCATTTTGATTTGTAAAAGAACCTAAGGTTGTAAAATAATTTTTACGCTTTCGCGAAAGCGTAACTCGCAGTATTTCCAATTAATAGAACCTCTAAAAATAGTCGATAGAAAAAAAACTTGTATAAAATTAAGGTAAAATCTATTGTTATATAATCGTTAATCCCTTAACAGTAAGACAACTCTTTAGTAAACAAAACGCCATGTTTACATAACCTTCCAAAAGTAATCTCAGGGTACTTTTAAACCTCAAAACCAACAAAAACTAACAAACATTAAACTAATGAAAACAGTAAATTTAATTTGCAAAAGAATACTTATGGTATTTGCAGTAGGAACCTTTCTATTAAGTTGTGAGGATGGAAAAGACGGAATTGACGGTATGGATGGGATCGACGGTGTTGATGGAGAAGATGGTCAAGACGGACTCGATGGCGAAGATGGAGAAGATTTTGAAATGGGAACAACTATGTTTTCTGATAAATCATCTACGCCGCCACTTATTGCAATGTCCTCACAATTTAATTATGTAGAGGCATATTCTCTTATATCTACTCCTGATGTAATAGGTAATGATTTTCAACTAGCAGGATCTGCCGATGGTGCAGGATTTTTAAAAGATGGCGACGACTACATATTTGTTACAAACTGTGAAGATAGTTATGCAGTAGCTCGTGTACGCTTAGACGAAAATCTTATCCCTATCGCGGGAGATTATTTATTGAACTCTGGTGTAGCAGATTTTGCAAGACAATGTTCTGCAACTATGTGGGAAGCTTCTGTTCATGGTGGTTCTGAAGATATTTTCTTATCTGCTTCAGAAAGCATTAATTACGATGTGAAAGCTATAGACCCTAGAGTAACTACTCCTACACCACAAGCAGATTTTGGATTAGATGCATTGGGTGAATTTTCTTGGGAAAACGCTACTCCATTACCTAAAGATGCTTATAGTGGAAGTACAGTTATTATAGGTGGAGACGACGATTCTAGTGGGTCAGAAGGGCAAGTTTCTATGTATTACTCTACAGCGGGTGATGCAGATTTTACAGGTGGTTCTATCTATGTATTGCGTTTTAAAGAAATAGCAGATGGACAAGGTGGTAAGCAAGACGTTGCTGCCGCAACTACTTACAACGAGGGGTCTTTAGATTTTCAAACTTCGTATGCTGTAGAATTTGTTGAAATTCCTAATGGAAGCTCACTTACTAAAAATGAAATGGAAGATGCGTGTACCGCTGTAAATGCTTCTCAGTTTATGCGTGTAGAAGACGTAGATTATCAAAAAGGAAGTGATGCAAATGGTAGAAATGTATTTTTTGCAGTGACTGGTAGAGGTCCTGGACGTGGTACATATAATGATTGGGGGACGGTTTATAAACTTGAACTCGATTCTTCTAATCCACTAGAAGGAAATCTTACACAAATCATAAGTGGAAATACAAACACGAATAATCAGGATGGAAATCTAGCAGATCTTCAAAGTCCAGACAATATATGTGTTACTGAAAACTTTGTGTATGTACAGGAAGATCCAAACTCTTTTGATAGAGGACATGCAGCTTACATCTATCAATCTGACCTCTCTGGAACAAATATTCAGCAAGTTTTAGAGCTCGTGGTACGCCAGGATTTAGCGCAAGACAATAGTACTGGATTGAGTGGAGAATTTGGAGCGCTTATTGACATTTCTGACAAAGTAGGAGTTCCTAACACTTTCATATTGAATATACAGCCTCACTATTGGAAAGATGACAGTTTTGCATCACTTGACGGTCATACAAATACAAGTAGAGAAGATAACCAAGCTTCTCAAGTAGTACTTCTTAAAGGGTTACCTCGTTAATCTTTGAAAAATAAATTTTTATAATGCTTAGGTACGTAGTCTTCGGTTTTGCAACCGAGGGCTACGTTTTTTAATTAAAACTATGACTACTAAAGTACTTCAATATTTCATATTAGGCCTTTTTGGTTTTTTTTCCATTTTAAGTTGCGATCAAAAAGAAAATTACAGCGTTCAAATTGTACCCGACTGGGATGGTGCTAGAGCTATTTATTTATCCGAAATAAAAAAAACCATTAAAGGCATCGACTCTCTGGCTACCATAGACGCACAAGACCCTAATGCAAAAGCTATATTTAAAAATACGCGTATAGCATTTAAAAAGGCAGAACCCTATGCTTCTTACCTTAATCCACCTGTGGGTCATCGTGTAAATGGTCCAGCACTACCCATTTATAAGGAAGATAATGGAAAGACACTACACCCTGTTGGTTTTCAAAAAATTGAAGAGAGTATCTATGATGGAGGTACCCAAAATAGTCAATACCAAGGCGAACTTAAAACGACCAAAGGCTTATTACTTAATTTGCAAAAAAACATAGAAAAGAGAGCGCTCAATCCTCAAAGGTATTTTATAGCAACCCACCAGCAACTTTTTAGGATCATGAGTTTTAGTATCACAGGGTTTGACACACCTGTAAGTCATTTAGGAATACTAGAAAGTGGTATTTCCTTGGAAAATTTAAGAGACACCTATAATATAAGCTTAAAGGAAATTATTGAATCAAAAGATCCTGACTTAAGTAAAACTTTCTTGCAACAAATCCAGCAAGCCGTAAGTTATATAAAAGAACAAAGCGATTTTGCAACCTTCGATAGGTACACCTTTATACAACAACACTTTACGCCAATAACTAAATCTTGGTTACGTATACGTCAAGCCAGTAATTTGTGGTCTCCCGTTACAAATCAACCTTTTAATTATAACGCGCCAACTTTCTTCCAAACGGATGCTTACAATGCATCTTATTTTATGCCCAATACAAATCAAAATCAAACCCCGGCACAAATTGCTCTTGGAAAAAAATTATTTAATGATGTAAAATTATCTGCTAATGAAACTATGTCGTGTGCTACTTGCCACATTCCAGAAAAAGGCTATGCAGATGCTCGCAAAGTAAGCATAAGTAATAAGGGTCAACTACTTAAACGTAACACTCCTACGTTACTAAACACTATCTTTCAGCAAAATTTCTTTTGGGATGGTAGATCCAGTACAATCATTGATCAAGTATCCTCTGTATTTTTAAATAAGGATGAGTTTAACTCTGGTGTACATCAATTTTCTAATAAAATACTAGGAGACCCTGCCTATCAGGATTTATTCACTGAGGCTTACGGTGGTATTTCCACAAGAAATACAGATGTTATCAAAGCTATTTCTAGTTATGTAGCCACGCTAAATGGTTTTAACTCGAAATTTGATAAGAATATGAGGGATGACGAGCGTAGTTTTACAAGAATAGAAAAAAAAGGATTGAATTTATTTATGGGCAAAGCATTATGTGCTACCTGTCATTTTGTGCCGCTTACAAATGGTACGGTACCTCCATTTTTTTCAGAAACAGAACGGGAAGTTATCGGAGTCCCTGCAACCTCAGCAAATGAGGAGCTTGATGACGATTTGGGATACTACCCTACATTTGAAGAAGAAAAACATAGAGGAATGTTTAAAACTCCTACCGTAAGAAATGCCTCTCTTACAGCACCGTACATGCATAATGGAGTATATAGTACCCTAGATGAAGTGCTCGATTTTTACAATAAAGGAGGAGGTGCTGGATTAGGTTTTGATCTTCCACACCAAACGTTACCATTTGACGAACTTGAGCTTAGTCAAGAAGAAATTGAAGCTCTCATCGCCTTTCTAAAAACTTTAGACGACACAAATGTTGAAAACAATAGCTAGAGATGGCGTATTATTTCTGTGGTTGCGAGTACGCTTTCGCGAAAGCGTATACCTCACAAATAGTTATATTACGAAGTACAGCCTTACTAAACTAATTTACAGTTACTAAGCTTGCAAAGTAGCGATAATTAATTCATGAATTCCTCATTAACATTTGCTGTTGTATAATTTGATAATCGTTTAAATTTTAATATCTTAGTGCTCGATTTAAGCGCTGAATTTGAAAAATATTTGCATCACTTTTTAGTAAATGTCTGAGTTAGTACTCACAACAAATACTGCTTTTATAGGCTGAAGATAAAGTAAGAAGCATAATATATTGAAAATATACCTGGTGTCTTTATAGATACCGATAACAAGTAATTATTCACTGACCAATACCAAATTGCACTTTTAAAAACCTCTCCTCTGGAGAGGTTTTTTTATAGCAGTCCAAGAAAGCAATTATAAATTTTCTTATGTCAGAGTAATGACTAACGCTCTACACTATAGAGTAATACTATTATAGACTTAATATTATTAGAATAAATTAAGAACTCACAATTGTTAAATACTGAAAATTAAAACCATCTTCATTTAAGAACATTAAAAAGGTTTACACACTCTACAGCCTCTTTTACATCATGTGCTCTTAAAATCTTAGTGCCGTTTTGCAAGGCAACCATATGCAACGCTGTCGTTCCATTTAGAGCTTCTTTTGGAGAGACACCTAAAGTCTTGTAAATCATAGATTTCCTTGAAAGACCAGTTAAAATTGGTAACTCAAAACTTTTTAATAAGCTTAAATTTTTAAGCAACTCAAAGTTTTGACTTGTGTCTTTTGCAAATCCAAAACCTGGATCTAAAATGAGATCATTTATTTTATGCTTTCGCGAAAGCGCAACACGTTCAGAAAAATAGTGTATTACGTCTTTTGTGATATCATCATAACTAGTGAAAGATTTCATTGTTTGTGGAGTACCACGCATATGCATCATAATATAGGGGGCGCCAAGGTTACCTACGATTTCCATCATATTTGGATCTAGTTGACCCGCACTTATATCGTTAATTAGAGCGGCACCACTTTCAATAGCTTTTTTTGCTACGCTTGCACGAAAAGTATCTACAGAAATTAAAATGTCAGGAAAAGCCTTTACTAGTTCTATTACAATGGGTATCAATCGCTTTTCTTCTTCTTCTTCTGATATATTTTGAGCACCTGGTCTCGAACTATATGCTCCTACATCTATAAAGGTCGCTCCTTCATCAAGCATCTTTGCCGTATGAACCAAGGCTTTGTCCAAATCTTGATAGCTGCCCCCATCGTAAAAGCTATCTGGAGTTAGGTTAAGAATCCCCATAACACTGGGAGTTGAAAGGTCAACAAGTTTTCCTAGGCAATTAATTGTCAAAATGAGTCGGTTTTAATGTAAAAATACTTCTTTAAACCCAAAGATTTGTTTCCTTAGAAAAAACCTAAATCTCACACTATAAGATTGCTCATTTACCATTTTTCTCCTGCGCTTCTTTATGTACCTTTATGCCTCTTAAAAACAATAGCATTCCATCTATGGATTTAAAATTTAATAAAAACGAAGATCATAACAAATTGTTACTCTCTGACATGCGTCAGCGTCTTGCCCAAGTTAAATTAGGAGGTGGACAAAAGAGAATAGATAAGCATCACGAGAAAGGTAAAATGACCGCACGTGAGCGTGTTAATTATCTTGTAGATAATCCAGATAAGTGTATAGAAATCGCTGCATTTGCTGGAGATGGAATGTATGAAGATCATGGTGGATGTCCATCTGGTGGTGTGGTCATTAAAATAGGACATGTATCTGGTAAGCAATGTGTTATTGTTGCGAATGATGCTACCGTAAAAGCTGGGGCTTGGTTTCCTATAACTGGTAAAAAGAACCTAAGAGCGCAAGAAATTGCAATGGAAAATAAATTACCTATAATCTACTTAGTTGATAGTGCCGGTGTGTATTTACCTATGCAAGATGAAATCTTTCCAGACAAGGAACATTTTGGCCGTATTTTTAGAAATAACGCAGTGATGAGCAGTATGGGAATTACTCAAATTTCTGCAGTCATGGGAAGCTGTGTTGCAGGAGGTGCTTATTTGCCTATCATGAGTGACGAAGCACTTATTGTTGACAAAACAGGTAGTATTTTCTTAGCTGGAAGTTATCTTGTAAAAGCGGCTATTGGTGAATCTATTGATAATGAGACCCTAGGTGGTGCTACAACACACTGTGAGATTTCTGGGGTTACAGATTATAAGTCTAAAGATGACAAAGACGCTCTTGATACCATCAAAAAATTGATGGGAAAGATCGGCGATTATACAAAAGCGGGTTATAATCGTATTGAATCTGCAAAACCTGCAAAAGACCCAGAAGAACTTTTTGGTATTTTACCTGCATCTCGTGCAGACCAATATGATATGCGAGATATCATAGACAGATTGGTAGATAACTCTGAATTTGATGAATATAAGGAAGGATACGGTCAGACAATACTAACTGGATATGC
This sequence comes from Dokdonia sp. Hel_I_53, assembly GCF_007827465.1. Taxonomy (NCBI): domain Bacteria; kingdom Pseudomonadati; phylum Bacteroidota; class Flavobacteriia; order Flavobacteriales; family Flavobacteriaceae; genus Dokdonia; species Dokdonia sp. Hel_I_53. Next base: position 2,761,287 of record NZ_VISL01000001.1, on the reverse strand, counting down.
TAGAATAAATGGTTGGGCAGTAGGAATTGTGGCAAACCAACGTAAACTCGTAAAAACAAAAAAAGGTGAAATGCAGTTTGGGGGAGTTATTTATTCTGATAGCGCAGATAAGGCAACACGATTTATAGCTAATTGTAACCAGAAAAAAATACCGCTGGTGTTTTTACAAGATGTGACTGGATTTATGGTGGGTAGTAAAAGCGAGCACGGAGGTATAATTAAAGACGGTGCTAAAATGGTAAATGCTGTTTCAAATTCTGTGGTTCCAAAATTTACAATTGTAATAGGGAATTCTTACGGGGCTGGAAATTATGCGATGTGTGGTAAAGCTTATGACCCTAGGTTAATAGTTGCCTGGCCTAGTGCAGAGCTAGCCGTAATGTCTGGAAATAGTGCAGCAAAAGTGCTATTGCAAATAGAAACTGCCTCTTTAAAGAAAAAAGGAAAGGAAATTACTCCAGAGGTGGAAAAAGCTTTATTTGAAAAAATTAAATCTAAGTATGACGATCAAGTTTCTCCATACTATGCAGCCTCACGCATTTGGACAGATGGAATCATAGACCCACGAGATACGCGCAAATGGATCTCAATGGGAATTGAAGCTGCAGATCATGCACCTATCGAAAAGCCATTTAATCTTGGGATAATACAAGTTTAAATCATCACATAAAACTATTAACAAAGCGTTATTTTAAATCTTTAAAATAACGCTTTGCTTCTTTCATAACCCTAGGTGCAAGGTAAAGTGTGGCGATCATTGTTGGGATTGCCATTATCGCAAAAAAACCATCAATGAGATTAATCATCATGCTTAAAGATGTTGTGGCTCCTAGCAATATACTTGCGATGTATATGATGTTATAGTATTTCTTATTTTGTGCTCCGAAAAGGAAACTCAAACATTTTGTTCCGTAATAGCTATACGAAAACAGGGATGAGATACTAAATACAGCGATGCATATTAGTAAGATGTATTTACCTGCGGGTGATAACGCTTTCGCGAAAGCGGAAGCCGTCAAACTTACTCCATTTGCATCACTTGTTTGCCAAACATCTGTTACCAATATTGCCAGCGCCGTAAGTGTACAAACAATAATGGTATCAATAGCTGGCCCAAGCATAGCAACTAACCCTTCGCGTATGGGCTGAGCTGTTTTTGCCGCTCCATGTGCCATAGGTGCCGTACCAACACCTGCTTCATTAGAAAATGCACCACGTTTGATACCAAGTAAAATCAAACCGCCTAAAACGCCTCCTAACAGCTCGTCAGTTTTATAAAAATCTGCACTAAAGGCATCTGTAAAAATGAGCATTAAATAGCTAGGAACCACTTCTATATTAACAAATAATATAGCTAAAACAGCTAGAAAATATAGTAATACCATAGCCGGAACTAGCTTTGCTGCTGTTTTTGAAATACGGTCTAAACCACCAAGAATTACAAATCCAGTGATAATAACAAGCACTAACCCAATAATAAGATTGGTTTGCAATCCAACAGCAATTCCTTGAGGCACTAATAAAATATCGTTGATGGCTTGTGTAAGCTGATTGACATTAAATACAGGCAATGCCCCTACGAGTCCAGCGACACTAAAAATAGCTGCAAGAGGTTTCCATGCCTTTCCCATTCCTTCCATTATAAAGTACATAGGTCCTCCTTGAAGTTTACCTTCACTATCCTTACCTCTATACATAATGGCTAGCGATCCTGTAAAAAATTTGGTTGCCATACCTACAATAGCGCTCATCCACATCCAAAAAACTGCTCCTGGACCACCTATTGCTATAGCTACTGCTACTCCTGCAATATTTCCCATTCCCACTGTTGCACTTAAGGCTGTAGTGAGCGCTTCAAAATGTGAAATCTCGCCTTCATCTTGCTCATCATCATATTTACCACGTAACACCGCTATGGCATGACCTAGATATCTAAATGGAAGAAATCTGGAATAAATCAACAAGAATAATCCTCCTCCTATGAGTAAGCATACCAGAGGAATACCCCACATGGCACTAGAAAAATCTGAAATTATAGTATTGAGTTGCTCATAAAAAGAGGTTTGCATAATCATAGTTCTCATACTTTAGAAAGTGAAGTAACAAAATTTAAGAGCAGTTTACGAAAAGGTTCACACATTTTTTTGAAATCGATTTTGTTTATGGCGGTATTTTAGTACAATGACACTTACAGCTAGCCAAATAGAAAAAATTCTTAAGAATCCAGAAGAGACAGCTTCAATAGCAAACCTAATCTACGTATCTGATGCGGACCTCAACATACGCAGAAAGAAAAATAAAGAAAAGTATGACTATGTTTTTAATAATAAACCACTTAAAGATAAAAAAGAATTAGACCGCATAAATAAACTTGTGATACCCCCTAACTGGGAGAAGGTACGTATTGCTTATCCTCCAAACGGACATTTGCAAGTAGTAGGTCGTGATGCAAAGAATAGAAAGGTGTATCGTTATCATGATTTATGGTCTAAAATAAGAAACCAGACTAAGTTCTATAAGTTGGCTAGTTTCGGTAAGGCTCTACCACTTATTAGAGATCGAGTTGATCAAGATCTGGATCTACCAGGGATGACACAACGCAAGGTTCTTGCGCTCATTCTTAGATTGATGGAAGAAACTCACATTAGAATCGGTAATGATTATTATGCAAAAAGAAATAAAACCTATGGATTATCTACGTTAAGAACCAGGCATGTCACTACATCTAAAAACAGAATTAAATTTGAATTTACTGGTAAAAAAGGAAAAAAGCACGCAATCACTATTCGTAATAAAAAGCTTGCAAAGCTTGTAAATAGATGCGAGGAAATACCTGGTTGGGAGCTATTTCAATTTTACGACTCTATAGGAGAAAAGCATCGTATTGATAGCGGGATGGTAAATGACTATATCAAAGAAATAAGTGGTGATTTATTCTCAGCAAAAGACTTCAGAACATGGGGAGCGACAAAAACTTTTTTTGAGACCGTTTATGATATTGGCTATACTCCAGATGAAAAAGAAAATAAATCCAATGTTTTAAGAGGATTTGATGCTGCTGCAGAAGCATTAGGTAATACTAGAAATGTTTGCAGGAATTACTACGTACACCCTCAGGTAGTAGATGCTTATGAAACGGGAAGTATTATTGAATATTTCGACAAAATTGATAGCCAGACTTCTCCTCGGCCTTTCTTTACAGAGACTGAAGAAATATTACTTCAAATGATCTCAAAATTTGAAATTGATTTTTCATAGTAAGAATAATTCTCTAAAACTAAGTACTTTTAATTGAAATTGATAATATAGAAAAACTATTGCACTCTTATTATCGTAAATTTAAATTTAGCAGTAAAGATGAATAAATCGATATACTACTTTAGTGGAAGTAGATATACTGTAAAACTATCTAAAACAATTTGACTGAGTCTAAATAACAATCACAATTAAAACCTAATCTTCTAAATTTCAGAAAAATAGATTACAAATACTATTTATTATAAGTAAATTTGATTTCCCTAAAACAGAAAATGGATTTATAAAATCAACATCCCCCAAGAATATGAGTCTACAACTTGATGTAGAAGCTAATGTTTTAGAACTTCTTGATCACGCCTATTTAAAACGTGGCGATGACCTTAATAAAAGTCTTGAAATTTCATACCATGCCCTTGCTTTAAGTAGAAATTTACAGAACCCATCACTCATTGGTAAATGCCTAACAAAAATCTCTCTCTATCATATGATAAGTGCAGAGAATGAAAAGGCTATTGCTATGTCTGAGGAAGCAATACAATATTTCGCAGAAGATAATGATGAGCTTGGGATTGCTAATGCAAATTATAACATTGCTGGAGTATATTACAAAACTAATAATTATCACCTAGGAATGTTTCACTTGATAGATTGTTTGACAATTTACAGGAAATATGGTGATAAGCACAACGAGTCAAGAGCCCATAAATCTCTTGGAACTATATTTGAAATTTTAGGAGATCAACCCAATGCCATTGTCGCTTATGAAAATGCTATAAATTGTGCACAACAAGCTGAGAATCTTAATTTAGAATCTAACGTTTACAATCCTCTCTCAGGAATACTCCTGAAGCAAAAGAAAATTAATCTAGCTCTCAATCTAATTACAAAGTCGATTTCTATTAAAATTTCTACTGGTGATAGAAGAGGTTATGCTTTTGCTGTATATGGTAGAGGTAAAATACTTACGTATTTAGAAAAATACTCGGATGCTCTCAGTGATTTTCAAGAAGCATTAGCTATCCACAGGGAAGTAGATGATGTTTTTGGTATAGCTATGTGTTATAATAAAATTGCTCATTTATTTGTGAGACAAGGAGATTCTGAAAAAGCAAAATTTTTTTTAAAAAAAGCTATAGATCTCAGTGATAAAAATGAACTTTCTGTAATGAAATATAAATGCTATCATTTCATGTATAGTATTTATAAAGATGAAGGTAATACAAAGAAGGCTTTAAATTACTTGGAGAAATATATAGATGAAAAGGATGATGCTGTTAATTCTCAAACTTTAAAAGTGATTGAAAATTATGAGCGTATTTCTAAGCTACAATCTAAAGAAAACCAAGCACGTCTAGAGCGTCAAAAATTTGAAATAGCTCAAAAACAAGAGCGCGCAGAACAAACTGCAGCCATGAAGCAGAACTTTTTATCTGCTATGAGTCATGAAATTAGGACTCCTCTAAATGCAATTACAAGTATCATCTCTCTTCTACATGAAAGATCTGATGAAGGAGAAAAAGAGTTGTTAACTTCTCTTCAATTTTCTTCAAAAAATCTATTGCGAATTATTAATGATATTCTAGATTTTTCCAAACTAGAATCAGATAATATGCAGTTAGAAATATATCCTGTTGAGTTTAAAAAATTATTAAATAATATAAAGCAAACTTATTCAAGTCTCGCAGATGAAAAAAACATCAAACTTTCTTTAACAATAGACCCTAAAGTAAGTGAGGCTTACCTACTTGATGAAACCAAGCTCTTTCAAATTCTAGGCAATTTAATTAGTAATGCTATAAAATTTACTGATAACGGTGGTATTAAGATAAATGTAATTTTAGATTATGAAGGTGATCAGTATGACACCATTACATTTGAAGTAATAGACACAGGTATTGGTATATCCCCAGAGGAGCAAGAAAAGCTTTTTGAAAGTTTTTACATTCCTAAATCTATAACCACTAGAAATGATGGTGGTACAGGACTTGGTCTGGCTATCGTAAAGAAGCTTGTAGAATTGCACAATAGCTCTATTAGAATTAAAAGTGAGGTCAATGCAGGATCTACCTTTCTTTTTAAATTTAATTTAGAAAAAACAAGTATACCCTTCCAGTATTCAAAGCAGGAAAAACACACATTAATGGGAAAAGTTGCTATTCTGGCCGAGGACAATAAAATTAATGCCTTAGTGATGAATAAACTACTTACTAAATGGGGTGTAAAAATAAAGCGTGTAAAAAATGGATTAGAAGCAGTCAAAATAGCTAGTGAAGAGCGTGTTGATTTTATACTTATGGACATCCATATGCCAGAGTTAAATGGTTTTGATGCAACACGATCAATTCGGACAATTCCTAATGTAAATCAAACCACACCTATATTTGCTTTAACAGCTGACGTCACAGCGGCAAACTCTCATGAATACGCGCATCATTTTAATGGTTTTTTATGGAAGCCTATAGAAATAGATAAGTTATTTAAAGCACTTACACAGGTACAAAAAATAAATAATATGCTCAATGAAACTACTACATCCAAGTCTACATAAAAAGAAATAAGCCTATTAGCTTAAATAGGCTAACACATTATTTTCTATACGCCGCTGTATATTTTCTGTATCTGCTTTGTGAAAATTTTCCCCAGTAATATTCTCATATAGCTCAATATATCTCTCTGAGACTGATTGTATATATGCATCACTCATTTCTGGCACGGTCTGCCCTTCCAATCCCTGAAAATTATTACTAATAAGCCATTGTCTTACAAATTCTTTTGAAAGTTGTTTTTGTGGCTCTTCTTTATTTTGACGTTCCTCATATCCTTCTGCATAGAAATAGCGAGAAGAATCTGGAGTGTGTATTTCATCTATAAGTACAATCTCGCCTTGTGCAGTTTTTCCAAACTCGTATTTTGTGTCTACAAGAATAAGGCCTCTAGATGCAGCGATCTCAGTTCCTCTAGCAAAAAGCTTCCGTGTATAGTCTTCTAAAATAATATAATCCTCTTGAGAAACAATTCCTCTTTTTAAGATTTCCTCACGAGAAATATCTTCATCATGATCACCCATTTCTGCTTTTGTTGCAGGTGTTATTATAGGAGTAGGAAATGCATCATTTTCTTTCATACCCTCTGGCATTTCAACACCACAAAGCCATCTCTTTCCTTGTTTATACTCTCTAGCAGCGTGACCAGACATATAACCTCTTATCACCATTTCTACTTTAAATGGTTCACAGCGTTTACCTATAGCCACATTGGGATCTGGTGTAGCAACCAGCCAGTTAGGAACTATATCCTCAGTATCCTTCATCATTTTAGTAGCTATTTGATTAAGAATCTGTCCTTTGTAAGGAATTCCTTTTGGCATTACTACATCAAAAGCACTCAACCTATCTGTTGCCACCATTAAAAGCAGATCATCTTCTAAAGTGTAGACTTCTCGCACTTTGCCTTTGTAAAGTGATTGCTGTCCTGGAAAATTAAAATTAGTGTCTATAATAGTATTCACAAAAATTGATCATTAGTGGTTAGTAAACAAAAGCAATACCAATTGTAAAAAAGGCTTTAAATAAAAGTCAAAAATAAAAATTTTGGTTCCGTTAATTGACTATTGCAAGTCAAAATCAGTCATTCCTATTTTCAATTTCGCGGTAAGCGGCAATCATTTTTTTAACAAGAGGGTGACGCACCACATCTTTATCATCTAAGTAAATCATTCCCACACCTTTTACTGTCTTAAGTATAAGCAATGCTTCCTTAAGGCCACTAGTTACACGACGAGGCAAATCTATCTGACCAGGATCACCCGTTATCATGAATTTTGCATTGCGCCCCATACGTGTTAAAAACATTTTCATCTGCGCATGAGTGGTATTTTGAGCTTCGTCAAGAATGACGAAAGCATTATCTAACGTACGTCCTCTCATAAATGCCATAGGTGCAATTTGAATCACTCCCTTTTCAATAAATGTCTCTAGCTTCTCATGCGGTATCATATCTCGCAATGCATCATATAGCGGCTGCATGTAAGGGTCTAATTTTTCTTTTAAGTCTCCTGGTAAAAAACCAAGATTCTCTCCTGCCTCTACCGCTGGTCTGGTAAGAATTATTCGTTTTACTTGTTTTTCCTTAAGCGCCTTTACAGCGAGAGCAACACCTACATATGTTTTGCCTGTTCCCGCAGGACCTATAGCAAAAGTAAGATCATTTTTTTTTGAAAGCTCTACAAGCTTACGTTGATTTGCTGTTTGCGGTTTGATAAGCTTCCCACTAACACCGTGCACAAGAATTTCTCCACTCTCAACTGGAGTTTCATAGTCTGCCTTACTTACACTCGTTAAGACACGTTCTATAGAGTTTTCATCTAATTTATTATACTTCCCAAAATGCTCCATAAGCATTTCCATACGTCTATCAAATTCTTCTAGAAGATCTTCATCTCCATATGCTTTGATTTTATTACCTCTTGCTACAATTTTTAACTTAGGGTAATATTGTTTTAATAGCTCAATATTTTGATTGCGCTGTCCAAAAAATTCGCGCGGGTTTATCTCTGAAAGTTCTAAGATTAATTCGTTCAAAAGGCAGAATATTTTGTTACCAAATAGTTTTGTAAAACTTCATTGGTAGGTGAGTTACTTGGTTAAATTATTTTAGATTTGTTTGTATAAACACTTTTCATAAAATACTATACCAAAATACGCTTTTTTTAGGGAGTTTAAAGGCTAATTAACATAACGCTGTGGTAAGAATTAATGAACAATTGTTTGTAAATAAGTAGTGGTGGTATTGCACGCTTTCGCGAAAGCGTAACTCATACATTCTAATGAAAATTATAACTCTTACGACAGACTTTGGGGAGAAGGACCACTTTGCAGGTGCTGTAAAAGGTGCAATATACTCTGAGTTAGAGACGGTACGCATAGTTGATGTATCTCACTCTGTATCTCCGTTTCATTTAAGAGAGGCTGCTTATATAATTCAGAATTCTTATAAAAATTTCCCACTAGGAACGATCCATATTATAGGAGTAGATAGTGAACTTACCCCAGAAAATAATCATATTGCCGTAAAGCTAGACGGTCATTACTTCATATGTGCAAATAATGGGATCATTTCTTTGCTCACAAAAGATATTGTCCCAGAGGAGAAAGTTGAAATTAATATACACTCTCGAACTCAGACTAATTTCACAGTATTAGATGTGTTTGTAAAAGCTGCTTGTCACATTGCTCGTGGTGGTACATTAGGAGTTATAGGAAAACCTATAGAAAAAATACGCCAACTCACAGGCATCAGCCCTGTGGTAAACAACGCTCGCAACCAAATTTCTGGAAGTGTAATATATATAGACAATTATGGTAATGTGGTGAGTACTATCACAAAGAAACTTTTTGACGAAGTGGGAAAAGGACGTACGTTTAAGATGGTTGCAAGAGGAGTTGAAATCACAAAAATTTACAATACTTATAGTGATGCTATAAATTTTGACAAGGAAAAAGGAAAGAGAGAAGAGGAAGGAAAGAAACTTGCCATATTTAATTCTGGAAATTACATAGAGCTTGCTATATACAAAAGTAACCCTAATACAGTAGGAAGTGCATCAACACTTTTTGGACTTACTTACAGAGATATCATACTTATAAATTTTAGTGAAAAATGATTGTAAGATTGGTAAAATTACGCTTTCGCGAAAGCGAGATTTCTTCGTTTCTAATAAATTTTGAAGAAATAAAATCAACCATTCGCTCCTTTGATGGTTGTGAGTATTTAGAATTATTACAAGATACAGATGATGTGTGTATATTTTTTACACATAGCCACTGGAGAAGCATACAGGACTTAGAAAATTATCGAAACTCTGCGTTTTTCAAGAATATTTGGTCTCAAACTAAAACAAAGTTTTCTGGAAAGCCAGAAGCTTGGAGCACCATATCTCTAGACAAACAACCTTGAATTATTATAGACACCTATTTTTTTTTGATAATTATTCTTCAGGGTTTTTACGTAAAGAAGATGGACTTATGCCATATTTTTCTTTGAAAATTTTGGAAAAATAACTTCGGCTAGATAGCCCTAAAGCATATACAACCTCAGATACATTCATATCTTCTGCTGTGAGCATTGCAAGTGCTCTCTTTAAACGGTAATCTTTAATGTAATCATTTACAGTTACCCCATAATTTCTTTTGAAACCATCTTGCAGCCTATAGGATTCTATACCAACAGCCTCTGCTATTTCTGGTATTGTACTCAAGTCTGATATATGTTTCTGAATATACTGTACTGCAGCTGCAACATTATCTAAATCTGATAAACGTAGTGTAGTACGTTTTCCTCCTTGTAAGGAGTCTTCTTTATATAATTTGAGCATTAAAGAAGTACACTCTAGCGCTTTTGCTCCTAAGTAATTTGTGCGCACTAATCCTACATCGTCATTTGTAAGAATATCATCAATAATATCAGATATTTGAAGACTATAGTAGCCTTTATTACAAATTTGTGTAAGTGCGTTTACGTCTGCAAAAAGTGGATAATGAACAGGGTCTATTTTTGACAAATCATAAGATAACTGTTTTTGAAATTTCATTTTATCGAGCTCCAAATAACAAATAATCGCTGGGGTTTGCTTTTTAATGATATACATTTGATCTTCATTATATCTAGCCGCGGCTATAAGGTGTTCTGCTCTTCTAATGGTTGTTTCCTCAGTTGAACTGGAAAATTTATGACCCACTACCCCTTTCATACAATAGATAAAACGGAGGGAATTGATAGCATTATTTTTAAAGTAAAACTCTGTATCATCCTTCATTTCGCATTGAATGATATGCAAGCCTATCCCATTAGGAAAATTTATACCCTTAATAGTACCTTCTCCTATATGATCCGGAACCTCTACTGAAAATTCTCCAAAATTATTTGTGAAATTAACACCAAATGCATCTGCCAGTTCTGGAACAAAATCATCAACTTGTTCGATTTTTAGTTTATATGATTTCATAGTACTATTCTTAATGTTAAATTTAATTTTGCTTAAAAAAGGAATTCGACAATTCTGTATGCCTGCTATATATTTTTAGACTTATAAGACTCTTGAAATAGCGAAAAAGTCTTCATTGCACTTGCTACTGCATTTTCAGACTCTTGATCTGAAAATGTAATAGAAGTTAAAACAGCTTTAAAGTTTTTCCATCTTGCTGCGCTTTCCTTTACATTAGAGTGATAGAAATGATGTGTATCTATATGAGATAGGTGGGCGCAACTTTGAATTTTTTTTGACATCATCATCCCTCCCAACATAGAACCTTCAATTACATAAAGAAGTCCAATTACAGTAGCGAGATCTCTATTACTGGCAATTTTATAAGGTTGAGGCAATGGTAAATTGGAAAAAGAATTTATGTCTTTTGCAAGTCTATTTGTTTTTTCATAACCTGTAAAAGCTTTTAGTTCTTGAGGCAAAATATCATAATGGGAATTTACAAAGTCTTCTACGGCTTTATAAACCTTAAAATTTTGTCTTAAAAGAATTTCATATTGTGTTTGAGTAATAGACTCATCCATTATGAATTTTGCAAGATTGTCTTTTTCTACCTCTTTATGGATCTCAAAGGTATCTGCCTTAAGTTTTTCTAGTATCAAAGGGATTTTTTTATATTATCGAGGTGAAGTCTAATCTTATCAAGGCGTTCTTGATGCGTCATATTTTCGTTATTAATATTTTCCATGTACTCCTTGATATTGCTAATCAGATCAGAGCTCTTTTTTATTCGATTTTGAGCATCTTGAACAATGTTAGGTTTGTTTCGCACTTTTTCAATAAAAGGTTTAAGTCTGCTGACTAAATCATTTATATGCTTTTTTAGAATAAATCCGTCTGCTCCGTTTAATATAGTTTCTGCCGCTAGTTCTTCATCTTGAAGAGTGCCCGTAAGAAAAACAAAGGTGGCACTAGGAGAGTTTTCCCTTGCTACCTTCAAAACATCCATCCCCGTACAAGTGGGTAGGTTATAATCTGATAAAATAATTTGTGGGTTAAAAGTTGCAATCGTAACTTTTAAATCAGATAAATTATCTACAACTTGTGTTTGTATATCCTTATCTATTTTATGAATTTGTCTTTTGATTAACTCTGCATCAGAAGTTGTGTCCTCAACTAAAAGTATATGCAAATCAGATATATTCATGGGTGTATTTTTAAAACAAACCACAATAGTGGCATTATATTGATATTACTTGTTTGTATGCTACTTCATCATAATATGAAATGTGTATGTAATTCCTTAAATTTTCAATTCGCTCGTGAATTTACAACTAAGAATTATAATTTTCAATACTAGGCAGTTTGAAATAAAAAGTTGTTCCAACACCAACTTCACTTTCTGACCAAATTGTACCATTATGCCTATCAATAACGCGTTTGACAATAGATAATCCTATACCTGTGCCTTGATATTCTTCACTAACCAACCTATTAAATACTCCAAATATTTTTTCCGAATGCTTACTATCGAACCCTATACCATTGTCTTTTACGTAAAATACGATAGAATCCTCTTTTTCCTCAAAACCAATCTCAACAATAGCGTTCTCAGATTTGCTAGAATACTTTAATGCATTTGAAATAAGGTTGTTCCACAATTGAAACAACATTGTCTTATCTCCTTTTACTTCTGGAAAATTTTCTTGGATATCAATTTGAGTATCAGGATACGCTGTACGTGCATCAATGAAATCTATGACCTCAGAAACGACTTCACCCATATGAATTGTAATAAACTTAATCTCTTCCTTTCCTAACGTAGAAAATTCAAGAATATCATCAATTAAGGCATTCATTTTATTCGATGAATTAATAATACGTTCTATTGCAGATTTTCCAAAGTCATCGAGAGTATCATAATAATCTTCCTTTATTATTTGTGCAAAACCATCAATACCCCGTAATGGAGATCTCAAATCGTGAGATACACTATAACTAAACGTTTCTAAGTCTTTATAAGCCTCATTAAGTTTATCATTGAGACTTTTTACTTCTTCATATTTATTTAAAATTACACTTGAAATATTTTCTCTTAGTGCCTTTGCAGATGCTATTTCATAATCTTTCCAAGACTCAGAAGTATGAACCTGCTCTTCATTCCATTTTTCAAAAGATTTTCTTGGACTCAATGTTCCTGCTGTAGCATCTACGGGTTTATCAGGATTACCAGCCCATGAGATGGTTTGCTTAGATTCCTTTTTAAACCATAATAAACAATCCTTCTTATTTTCTGAAAAAAACAAACACAGCACTCCCGATGCTACTCCTGAAAAATTTACAGCTGCATCATATTCTTTAGGTAAACTTTTAGAATGAAACAACACTCCATCTTTTCTATTATAAATCCAATCTATAAGATTTTGAATTTCTTTTTCTTCTGGGGTCTCTCCAACAACAGATAATTTATCCTCCAACAAAATGGCACCTCCAGTAGATTCATTAATAGAAAGTAAGGTATGACCATTGATTGTAGTCAAACCACTGTGTACATCCCAACCATTACTCATTTGCTCTACTAGAATACCGCGATTTTTAGAGACTTCGTTTACTTTACCTAAAACACGATTAGAATCTCTTAAAGTGAGTTGAGTTGAAAATACTTGTGTCAAAAATTTTATTGATAATCTCTTGTAATAGGAAATAAATTTCGGACTATAATGATGACATGCAATTAATCCCCAGAGTTCCCCGTTGCTTATAATCGCAGCTGTAAGCGTTGCGCCTACCTCCATATTCTTAAGATATTCAATATGTATAGGAGATACTGCGCGTAATTCACATCTGGATAAGTCGAGCGGTTTATCGTTAACGTCTAATTCAGGTACAACCTTAACCGGCTCATCGTTTACATCCACTATAATACGAACACCTTGCTTTAAAAATAATTTCCTCGCCTGTTGTGGTATATCTGTAGCTGGATATGACATATTTAACCAACTTTCAAGATTGCTATCTCGAGCTTCAGAAATCACTTTTCCATTCCAGTTCTCATCAAATTGATAGATCATAACTCTATCATAGTTGAGTAGATTTTTTATTAAAACCGCAGCTTCATCACACATGTGAGCAACATCTGTCGCATCACTCAATTCTGAAACAATATCAGATAAATGGCTCTGTGGGATTTCTCTGTTCTTTGTTAATGTAGCCCCTTCTAGCTCTAAGTAAACTAGATCATTATCATAATGCACAATACCATTAAAGGAAAATCCTTCAATGGTAAGTTCAAGAGCATAAGTCTCTTTCTTATTTATATAACTTTTTATTTCGTCTGCTTCATCGATAGTAAGGCTATCAAATAAATTAGATTGCAATAAATCATCACGCTTTCGCGAAAAATTATTTAGTACATTTTCAGAAACTCTCTCAATTTCAAAACTGCTCTTATCAAAGACAATGAGCATGCCATGAGACTGGATATAACCTAAAATATGAATAGGTTCTTTATCACAATTAGTCAAATCAACTGTTTTCGGGTATAAAGATGAGGGGCTTTCCATAATAAATTACTTTTTAATTTTAAAATAAAATGTACTACCCACACCTACTTGTGAATCTGCCCATATAGTTCCTTCGTGTAATTTTACTATTTTTTCACAATGAGCAAGCCCCACTCCAGTCCCTTCATACTTGTGTTGTGTTGCCGCTCTGCCAAAGATTTTAAAAACATTCTCAAGATCATCCTCTGCTATACCTATCCCATTATCACTAATAGAAAAAGTCCAAAAATCACCGTCTTCAAAGGCAGAAACTCTTACTTCTGGATTAATACCTTCCCTACAATATTTTAAAGAATTACCTATTAGGTTTTGAAACAATAAACGCAATTCCACTTTATAGGCTTGTATCACTGGCATTTTTCCTACGTGAAGCTTTCCATTACATTCTTTTAGACGTTTACCTAAATCATACTCTACAATATTTAAAAGCTCCTCTACGTCTACTTGGGTACGCTCTAGGTCTTGACCTATACGACTATGCTCTAACAATCCTTTTATTTGTTCTGCCATTCGTCCAGCCGCACCATAAATATAACCAAGATATTCAGTAACCTTAGGCTCAAGGTCAGTTCCAAATTTCTTTAGAATTACATCACTACTAAATTTTATAGTACCTAATGGTTCTTGCAAATCATGTGAACAGATAGAAACAAATTGCTCTAGATCACTATTTATACGTAAAAGCTCTGCATTTTTATCATACATTAATTGTTGTGCTTTCTGTAAATCTGATATATCTACAAGGGTTGATCTAGTGTAACTTGGCCCAACATCAGGGATGACTAACTCAGAGTTTAAAATAATTGGAATCTCCTCACCTTCTGTGTTGATCATAGTCATTTGTTCCCCTTCTACAAATCCTGTCTTTTGGATCTGGTCCAAAAGCTTAAGAGCTTTAGTTTTGGATTCATCGCTGTAAAAATTAAAAATACGCTTACCAATAGCCTCTTTTTTGGAATCTAATTTTAGGGTATCAATAAATATATTATTACACTCTAAGATCTGTCCAGTGGAAGGGTCCACACTCGCATGCATGACAGGATCATTTTCGTAAAATTCTTTAAATTTTTTCTGACTTTCCTTTAATTTATTTTGTGACTCTACAGTTTTAGTAATATCAATAAAAGTAATAACTGCCCCCTCTATTTTCCTGAAATTAGTGTAAAAGGGAGATATCCTTCGTATAAAAGTTTTGCCCTCATTGTTAGTTATATTAACCTCATTGATATTGCCATTTTTCATGACTTTCTCAATCTTCTCCTTGAGTGTCAATTTTTTACCATCTCCTAATTGTACTAAAAAATGATCTATAGGCCGTCCTACATCTTGCTTCAATAGCTTAAAATGTTGTTGTATTGAGGGTGTAAATTTTCTAATAGTTAAGCCACGATCTAAAAAAATTGTAGCTATTTGAGTGCTATTCAAAAGGTTATCCATATCTGCATTGAGCATCGCTAGGTCATCCATTTTTTCTACATGCTCTACATTTACAGTATGTAACTCTTCATTTACACTTTGAAGCTCCTCATTTGTGCTTTGAAGTTCTTCGTTTGAAGCTAATAACTCTTCATTAAGTGTTTGTAGTTCCTCATTACTTGTTTCTGCATCTTCTAGCGCCTTCTTCAATTCAGAACGAGTTTCCTCAATCTCTTCGATTAAATCAGTAATTCTTTCATCTGTCTTATTGGAAAAATTTAAAGATTCCCTCTGGAATATAAGGTCTGGATTCAACTCTTGTTCAATGAAGGTAATTACATAATTACAGATTTCATCATTAGTATGGAAAACGGGCTTTACAAGTACATCGATTACTGTATCATTCCCTGCTTTTTGGGTGATAACATCTTTAAAAATAAAATCTTTCCTTGATCTTCTAGCCTTTCTCGCTCCAGAATTCACGGCAGTTTTTATCGAGTCTGGAAGCATTTTAAGAAGGTCTAATGTAAAGCCCTGCGAAGGTAATTCTGCATATTTTGAGAATGATCCCATTGCATCAATAACCTTAAAATCAGAATCAATATAAACACTAGCTACATCAAACTGATTAATAATTGTATTACTTATAGTTGACTTAACATCTTCAGAAAAAGTTTCTTTACTCACTTCTACCGGGCTCTTTTGCTTTCGCGAAAGCATAAAATTACTTTTATCTAAATTAGAGGTTAATAATTCACTATGTAAGCGTTCTGAAACATGAATGTTTTTAAAAATCTTAAACTTTTCACTTACCGTCTTAAAATAATTACGTAGGGCAGTATTAGATTCACTTGAGCCCAAAAACATGACACCATTAATTCTCAGTGCATAATGCAACGTATGTAACACAGCAGATTGAACATCTGGTTTTAGGTAAATCAATAAGTTTCTACATGCCACCATATCCATATTCTTAAATGGAGGATCCTTGAGAATATCATGATTTGAAAATATAATACGCTTACGGAGATCTGGATTTATGATATAACCTTCACCATCCTCTACAAAATACTTATCTAGTTTTTTAGGTGATATATTTGATTCTATGTCTTTTTTAAACTTACCTAGGCTGGCAATTTTAATATGCTCTTCAGAAATATCAGTCGCAAAGATTTTTAATAAAATATCTTTATCCTGCTTTTGTATTTCTTCTTCAAACAAAATTGCTAGAGAATATGCCTCTTCTCCTGTGGAACAAGCAACGTCCCACACTTTTAAGGTGTCACCATCACTTTTTGAATTTACAAGTTCAGGTATCGTTTCTGTTTCCAACAGATTCCACGCTTTTCGATCTCTAAAAAAATTTGTAACCCCAATTAGAAACTCTTTATATAAAATTTCAATTTCGTCAGGATGTATTTTAAGGTAGCCTAAATACTCCTCAAAGCCGTCCATTTTAAGAGTTTTAATACGACGCTCAGTACGTCTAAGTATAGTGGGCCTTTTATAATAGTTAAAATTAATATTTGTCTGCTTGTGTAAAATATTTAAAATTTCACGAAGTAACTCTAAATCTGCATTAGATATGTCACTTTCAAAATTAGCAAGGTCATCGTCTTGAAAATAACGATAAATTTCATCAATCATCTCTCCCGCAGGAAGAATGTAATCAACAACACCAGTAGCAATTGCGCTAGTAGGCATTCCATCAAAACCCGCTTCATCTGGCTGCTGTACAAATACAACACCTCCAGCTTCTTTTATAGCTCTTACTCCTTTTGTACCATCACTACCTGTACCGCTCAAAATTATTCCAACTGCAGATTTACCATAGGCCTTGGATAGAGATTCCATAAACATATCTATAGGTAAATTCAGCTTTTGAGATTTGGGCTTTTCGAGAAGTATAAGATGATTGTTCTCAATTATTAAATTCATCGTAGGAGGTATCACATAAATATGACTTCTCTTAATCTCAGAATCATT
Source organism: Dokdonia sp. Hel_I_53 (assembly GCF_007827465.1). Classification (NCBI taxonomy): domain Bacteria; kingdom Pseudomonadati; phylum Bacteroidota; class Flavobacteriia; order Flavobacteriales; family Flavobacteriaceae; genus Dokdonia; species Dokdonia sp. Hel_I_53. The sequence continues at coordinate 2,744,082 of NZ_VISL01000001.1, read as the reverse complement.
AGACACAGCAACTATGGGAACATTTGTCTTTTTTGCAAGTAGTTCCGCCATTAAACTTTTATGGTCTGGAGATAAATGTTGTATAATAATATAACTGTAATCTGCATTTTCAACTACATTATCGAAAAATCCATTGAGTGCATCCAGTCCTCCTGCACTAGCTCCAACAGCTACTATTATATGCTTTCTTTCCTTCAATATTTAAATTTTAATCAAAAACGTTAACATTTACACCAATAGAGTCTATCTTTATGAATCCCTATCATTACTGACATAAAAGACATTTTAATTATTAAACATACTCAAAGTTACAATAATTTTAACAATTCAAAAACTACACTTTTATCTGGTAAACCTCACTTATATTTAACACGTATCGTAGTTTTTTAAAGCTCAAAAACATGCGACTTGTTAGTTATATAACACCACTAAAAGTAGCAACTGTATAAAACAAAAAAGTCCTTGCAATTTTATTACAAGGACGTACACCAATACCATTTTTTTTAAATATTATGCTTGACCGGTAGGCCCAAAGTTTACAGGGATAGGATTTTTTTCATAATCCTTAATAGCTCCGTGTGCGTTCTCAAAACGTTTCACATTTTCAGCCAGTGCTTTAGCCAATCTTTTTGCATGTTGAGGAGTTAGAATAATGCGGCTTTTAACTTTGCTTTTTGGGGTTCCTGGCATGATATTCACGAAATCCACCACAAATTCTGATACTGAATGATTTATAATAGCAAGATTTGAATAAGTTCCTTGTGCCATTGCCTCATCTAGTTCAATATTTATCTTTCCCTGTTGATTATTTTGTTCTTTTTTTTGATCTGCCATAATTATGTTTAAATCGTTGAGCGCAATAGGGGCTCATAAATTTTATTTTTTAATGAATTATTTTCTTCTCTAGAAAGATACCGATTGTCTTTCAGTAGAAGAATTTTTTTTATAAAAAAATCCCGCTTAACAGCTGTTAAACGGGATTTTAAGTTATTTACGCTTTCGCGAAAGCGTACTTAAAACAATTAGTTATAGTTAACCTCTTGCTTTTCTGCCATCATATTTTCAAGATCTTCCTTGCTTCCTACTAGAATATCATCATAACGACGCATACCAGTACCAGCTGGTATCTTGTGACCTACAATTACATTCTCCTTAAGGCCTTCTAGCATATCAACCTTACCAGCTACAGCTGCTTCGTTCAATACTTTTGTTGTCTCTTGGAAGGATGCTGCAGAGATAAATGACTTCGTCTGTAGCGATGCCCTCGTAATACCCTGAAGTACAGGTGAAGCTGTTGCTTGAGATACTTCTCTAGCCGTAACTTGATTTTTATCCTCTCTTCTTAGTAATGAGTTCTCATCGCGCAACTCACGAGGAGTTACTAGTTGACCAGCTTTGAGCGTTTCTGAATCTCCGGCGTCTTCTACTACCTTCTTACCGTACAATCCATCATTCTCCTCGATAAAGTCATCCTTATGAACCAATTGGTTTTCTAGGAAGATCGTATCTCCTGGATCTTGAATTCGAACTTTACGCATCATCTGTCGTACTACTACTTCAAAGTGCTTGTCATTAATCTTAACCCCTTGTAGACGATATACTTCCTGTACTTCGTTTACGAGATACTGCTGTACAGCAGATGGCCCTTTAATATTAAGAATGTCGTTAGGAGTAACAGAACCATCAGAAAGTGGCATACCGGCACGTACATAATCATTTTCTTGTACAAGAATTTGATTAGATAGCTTCACTAAGTATTTTTTCACTTCACCAAGTTTAGACTCAACAATAATCTCACGGTTACCACGCTTAATTTTTCCGAACGAAACCACACCGTCTATCTCAGAAACTACTGCTGGGTTAGATGGGTTACGAGCTTCAAAAAGTTCTGTTACACGCGGAAGACCTCCTGTAATATCACCAGCCTTTGCAGACTTACGAGGTATTTTTACAAGAATCTTACCTTCTTTTATCTTATCACCGTCATCAATCATTAAGTGAGCGCCAACTGGTAGGTTGTAAGAACGCAGTGCATTCCCTTTGCTGTCTTCTATGATTAATGTTGGTATCTTCTTTTTATCTCTAGATTCTGAAATAACTTTTTCTTGGAAACCAGTTTGCTCATCAGTTTCTACACGATATGTAACACCAAGGTCAATATCTTCGAACTTAATTTTTCCTGCAAATTCTGAAATTACAACTCCGTTAAATGGATCCCACTTACAGATAACCTCTCCCGCCTTAACTTTACCAGATTTAGTAAAAAGTTGAGAACCGTAAGGAATTGTATTTGTACTAAGTGTTATTCCTGTCTTAGGATCTGTAACTTTAGCTTCAGATGTTCTTGAAATTACAATCTCTGCTGGGTTTCCTTCATTGTCTTCTCCCATTACAGTTTTGAGATCTTCAATTTCAAGTTTTCCATCAAACTTTGCAGTCACAGAGTTATCCTCAGACACACCTCCTGCTACCCCTCCAACGTGGAAGGTACGTAGTGTAAGCTGAGTTCCTGGCTCTCCAATAGACTGTGCTGCAACAACTCCTACAGCTTCGCCCATTTGTACCGTTTTGTTGGTAGCTAGGTTACGACCGTAACATTTTACACAAATTCCTTTCTTAGCCTCACACGTAAGTGCAGAACGAACTTCTACAGTTTCAATAGGCGCTTGTCCAATTAAATCTGCTAGATCATCTGTAATCTCCACACCAGCTTCAACAATTACTTCATTTGTAAGAGGGTTGATAACGTCATTAAGAGAAGTACGACCCACGATACGTGCGCTTAATTTCTCTATTACTTCTTCATTTTTCTTAAGAGCAGCTACTTCTACACCTCTTAACGTACCACAATCTGTACTGTTTATAATAACATCTTGCGATACATCTACAAGACGACGTGTTAGGTATCCTGCATCTGCCGTTTTAAGAGCGGTATCTGCAAGTCCTTTACGCGCACCGTGCGTAGAAATAAAGTACTCAAGAATTGATAAACCTTCTTTAAAGTTAGAAAGAATCGGGTTTTCAATAATAGCTCCACCTCCATCGTTAGACTTCTTAGGTTTTGCCATTAGACCACGCATACCTGTAAGCTGACGTATTTGCTCTTTAGATCCACGTGCTCCAGAGTCAAGCATCATATATACCGAGTTAAATCCTTGCTGATCCTCACGTATACGCTTCATAGAAAGCTCTGTAAGTGTCGCGTTAGTTGATGTCCATACATCAATAACTTGGTTATAACGTTCTGTATTAGTAATAAGACCCATGTTATAAGATCCTGTAATACCTTCTACTTGCTCATTAGCTTCGTCAATCATAGATTGTTTCTCAGCTGGAATAATGATATCCCCGAGTGAGAAAGATAACCCTCCACGGAATGCAAAACCATAACCCATCGTTTTGATACGGTCAAGGAATGCAGCCGTAGCTGGTACACTAGTTACTTTTAAAATACCACCAATAATATCACGTAGTGACTTCTTAGTTAGTACTTCATTAATATAACCAGCTTCTTTTGGTACAGCTTCGTTAAAAAGTACACGTCCTACAGTAGTCTCAATTACTTGATATACTAATTCTTTATTCTCGTTAAAATCTAATGCTCTTACCTTTATGATAGCATTAATGTCTACTCTTTTCTCGTTATAAGCGATATTTACCTCCTCTGCAGAATAAAAAGTAATTCCTTCACCCTTAACATGAAATTCTGGAGTCGATTTTCTGGCCTTTGTCATATAGTAAAGACCTAAAACCATATCCTGAGAAGGTACTGCTACCGGTGCACCGTTTGCAGGGTTTAAAATATTGTGAGAAGCAAGCATTAATAGTTGCGCCTCAAGAATAGCTTCTGGCCCTAACGGTAAGTGTACTGCCATTTGATCCCCATCAAAATCGGCGTTAAATGCCGTACAAACTAATGGGTGTAATTGTATCGCTTTACCTTCGATAAGTTTAGGCTGAAATGCCTGTATACCTAAACGGTGAAGCGTAGGAGCACGGTTAAGGAGTACTGGATGTCCTTTAAGAACATTTTCCAAGATATCCCAAACTACTGGCTCTTTTTTATCTATTATTTTCTTTGCAGATTTTACAGTTTTTACAATACCACGCTCAATAAGCTTACGTATTACAAATGGCTTATAAAGCTCTGCTGCCATACCTTTAGGTAAACCACACTCAAATAATTTAAGTTCTGGTCCTACAACAATTACAGAACGAGCAGAGTAATCTACACGCTTACCAAGTAAGTTTTGACGAAAACGTCCTTGCTTACCTTTAAGTGAATCTGATAATGACTTTAATGGTCTGTTTGAATCTGTTTTTACAGCCGATGACTTACGAGTGTTATCAAAAAGTGAATCTACAGATTCCTGTAGCATACGCTTTTCATTACGTAAAATTACTTCTGGAGCTTTGATTTCCATCAAGCGCTTCAAACGATTGTTACGTATAATTACACGACGGTATAAATCATTTAAATCTGAAGTTGCAAAACGTCCTCCATCTAGTGGCACCAATGGGCGTAATTCTGGCGGAATTACTGGTACAACCTTCATAATCATCCATTCTGGAAGATTCTCACGGTTTTTGTTTGCATCACGTAGCGCCTCAACAACTTGAAGACGCTTAAGTGCTTCCGTTTTACGTTGTTTAGAAGTTTCGTTGTTTGCCTTGTGACGTAGCTCGTAAGAAAGTTCGTTTAGATCAATTCTTCTTAAAAGTTCGATCAAACATTCAGCACCCATTTTGGCGATAAATTTGTTTGGATCTTCGTCATCAAGATATAGGTTCTCCTGTGGAAGACTATCAAGAATATTTAAATACTCTTCTTCTGTAAGGAAATCCATTTTGTTAAGCTCCTCACCTTCTTCATTCTTTGCTATACCTGGTTGAATAACCACGTAACGCTCGTAATAAATGATCATATCTAATTTCTTAGATGGAAGACCTAGTAAGTATCCTATTTTATTTGGTAAAGATCTGAAGTACCAAATGTGTGCTACCGGCACTACAAGCGAGATGTGTCCTACACGGTCACGACGCACTTTCTTCTCTGTCACCTCTACCCCACATCGATCACAAACGATTCCTTTGTAGCGTATTCTTTTATATTTTCCACAAGCACACTCATAGTCCTTTACAGGGCCAAAAATACGCTCACAAAATAAACCATCACGCTCAGGTTTGTGCGTACGATAGTTTATCGTTTCCGGCTTTAACACCTCTCCTTTAGACGCTCCCAAGATTGATTCTGGAGATGCGAGACCTATGGAAATTGCGTTAAACTTCGGTTGTTCTACTTGATTATTATTTCTTGCCATAATTCTAATATGTCGAATTAAATATTGTTGTAAATAGTTGTTGTTACGCTTTCGCGAAAGCGGAATCCCTAGAGAGAATCCGCTTCCCAAAAACTATTTACTTGTCTTCTAGACGAATGTCTAGTCCGAGTCCTTTAAGTTCATGCATCAATACGTTGAAAGATTCTGGAAGACCTGGCTCAGGCATAGGCTCTCCTTTTACGATACTTTCATACGTCTTAGCACGACCGATTACGTCATCAGATTTTACGGTTAAGATCTCACGCAATGTCGCCGAAGCTCCATATGCCTCAAGAGCCCAAACCTCCATCTCACCAAAACGCTGACCTCCAAATTGCGCTTTACCTCCAAGAGGTTGTTGCGTAATAAGTGAGTATGGCCCGATAGAACGCGCGTGCATCTTATCGTCTACCATGTGCCCTAATTTTAGCATGTAAATAACTCCTACGGTTGCTGGTTGATCAAAACGATCTCCTGTTCCACCATCATATAAATAGGTATGTCCGAATCGTGGAATCCCTGCCTCATCTGTAAGCGCATTAATTTGATCTAGTGTCGCTCCATCAAAAATAGGTGTAGCATAGGTGCGACCTAGTTTTTGACCTGCCCAACCAAGAACGGTCTCATAAATCTGACCAATGTTCATACGTGATGGTACCCCTAGTGGATTCAATACGATGTCTACTGGAGTTCCATCCTCTAGGAACGGCATATCCTCTTGACGAACGATACGGGCAACAATACCTTTGTTACCGTGACGTCCTGCCATCTTATCTCCTACTTTAAGCTTACGTTTTTTAGCAATGTACACTTTAGCAAGTTTGATGATACCAGCTGGTAACTCATCTCCTACCGAAATTGTAAATTTCTCACGACGTAAGTTTCCTTGTAGATCGTTTTCTTTAATCTTGTAATTGTGTAAAAGATCTGCAACCAATGCATTAGTTGCATTGTCTGTAGTCCAAGTACCTTGCGTGAGGTGTGTATAATCGTCTACAGAATTAAGCATCTTAAGCGTGAATTTCTTTCCTTTAGGAAGAACTTCTTCACCTAGATCATTCATAACACCTTGAGCAGTCTTACCATTTACAAGTTTGAATAATTTTTCAATTAAAACTGCTTGTAGATCGTCAAACTTCACATCGTACTGATCTTCTAGTACTGCTATATCCTCTTTATCCTTAGCTCTCTTACGTTTGTCCTTAATAGCACGTGCAAATAATTTCTTATTTATAACGACACCGTGTAAAGATGGAGACGCTTTAAGAGAAGCATCTTTTACATCTCCTGCTTTGTCACCAAATATCGCACGAAGAAGTTTTTCTTCTGGAGTAGGATCTGACTCTCCTTTAGGAGTAATCTTACCTATTAATATATCTCCAGGTTTTACTTCTGCACCAATACGGATCATTCCATGCTCGTCAAGGTCTTTTGTAGCCTCTTCAGAAACGTTAGGAATATCATTAGTTAACTCTTCATTTCCAAGTTTTGTATCACGTACATCTAGCGAATATTCATCTACGTGAATAGAAGTAAATATATCATCACGTACAACTTTCTCTGAGATTACAATCGCATCCTCAAAGTTGTATCCTTTCCAAGGCATGAAGGCTACCTTCATATTACGTCCAAGTGCAAGCTCACCTTTTTCAGTAGCATACCCTTGACATAAAACTTGACCTTTAGAAACTCTATCACCTACCTTAACAATAGGCTTCAAATTGATATTTGTCCCTTGATTCGTTTTACGGAATTTAATAAGGTTATAAGACTTATTATCATCATCAAAACTTACTAGACGCTCATCATCTGTACGATCATACTTAATCGTGATCATATTTGCATCTACATACTCAACGGTACCTTCACCTTCTGCGTTGATAAGAACTCTTGAATCTGTAGCCACTTGACGCTCGAGACCTGTTCCTACAATAGGAGCATCTGCCATAATAAGTGGTACTGCCTGGCGCATCATGTTTGATCCCATCAATGCACGGTTTGCATCATCATGTTCCAAGAAAGGAATCAATGATGCAGAAATAGATGCAATTTGATTAGGAGAAACATCTGCATAATGAACCGTATCTGGATCTACAACAGGAAAATCACCTTCCATACGAGCAATTACTTTTTCGTCAGTAATAGCTCCGTCATCCGTCATTGGATTGTTTGCTTGTGCAATCAACTTACCTTCTTCCTCCTCTGCACTTAAATATTGCGGTTCAGATTTTAAATCTATCTTACCATTTTCTACTTTACGGTATGGAGTCTCAATGAATCCCATATTATTCACTTTTGCATATACAGAAAGTGAAGAAATAAGTCCAATATTTGGACCTTCTGGTGTTTCAATAGGACAAAGTCTACCGTAATGTGTATAGTGTACATCTCGCACCTCAAAACCAGCACGCTCACGAGATAAACCTCCAGGTCCAAGAGCAGAAAGACGACGCTTATGCGTAATTTCTGCAAGTGGATTAGTCTGGTCCATGAATTGAGACAACTGATTTGTACCAAAGAAAGAATTAATCACAGAAGACAACGTCTTTGCGTTAATCAAATCAATAGGTGTAAAAACCTCATTGTCACGCACATTCATACGCTCACGTATGGTACGAGCCATACGTGCAAGTCCTACACCAAACTGTGCAGAAAGTTGCTCTCCTACAGTACGTACACGACGATTTGATAAGTGATCAATATCATCAATCTCTGCCTTTGCATTGATCAGCTCTATTAAATACTTAATGATAGTAATGATATCAAGTTTTGTAAGCACTTGCTTATCCATCTCGATATCAAGACCTAATTTTTTATTCATTCTATAACGACCTACTTCACCTAAGTTATAGCGTTGGTCTGAGAAGAATAACTTATCGATGATACCACGTGCTGTTTCCTCATCTGGCGGCTCAGCATTACGTAGTTGTCTATAAATATGTTCAACAGCCTCTTTTTCAGAGTTTGTTGGATCTTTTTGTAACGTGTTGTGGATAATCGCATAATCTGCCTGCTGATTATCTTCTTTATGAAGTAAGATAGTTTTAGCGCCTGCCTCAAGAATTTCTTCTACATGCTCTTTTTCTAAAACAGTATCACGATCAAGCACAATTTCATTACGCTCAATAGATACAACTTCACCTGTATCTTCATCTACAAAATCTTCATGCCATGTATTAAGAACACGAGCAGCAAGTTTACGACCAAGATATTTTTTAAGTCCAGTTTTTGATACTTTTACTTCCTCTGCTAGATCAAAGATCTCAAGAATATCTTTGTCTCTTTCAAAACCTATAGCACGGAAAAGCGTAGTAACTGGTAATTTTTTCTTACGATCGATATAAGCATACATTACACTATTTATATCGGTAGCAAATTCTATCCATGATCCTTTAAATGGGATCACACGAGCAGAATATAATTTTGTTCCATTTGCGTGGAACGATTGTCCAAAGAATACCCCTGGAGAACGGTGTAATTGAGATACAACAACACGCTCTGCGCCGTTGATCACAAATGTACCACTAGGAGTCATATATGGGATTGTTCCAAGATATACATCTTGAACTATTGTTTCAAAATCTTCGTGTTCTTCGTCAGTACAGTATAATTTTAGACGTGCTTTTAAAGGCACACTATAGGTAAGACCACGTTCTATACACTCTTGTATAGAATATCTTGGTGGGTCTACAAAATAATCTAAAAACTCGAGTACAAAATTGTTACGAGTGTCTGTAATTGGGAAGTTCTCTAAAAAAGTATTGTAAAGACCCTCATCACCTCTCTCATCAGATTTGGTTTCCAGTTGGAAAAAATCTTGGAAAGACTTTACTTGAATATCCAAAAAGTCTGGATAGTCAGGTCTATTCTTTACCGATGAGAAACTGATTCTTTCTCCTTGTTTTGCATCTTGCATCATCAACGAACGGAATTTGATTAGAACTAAACTTGCCCCTTAGCAAGTTCAAAATTTGATTTTTTACTACGATTAAAAATCAAGAAACATCGAGTTACAATTAAGGCAACCATCTTATACGACAAATGGTTTAGGTCAAATTACGCTTTCGCGAAAGCGCAACTAACCTAAACCTTTATCTAATTATTATGGTAAGCTTACTTAAGCTCAACCTCTGCACCAGCTTCTTCTAATTGAGCTTTAAGTGCTTCTGCTTCGTCTTTAGAAACTCCTTCCTTAATTGGAGATGGAGCATTATCAACAAGCTCTTTTGCGTCTTTAAGACCAGCACCAGTTAATTCTTTTACAAGCTTAACTACAGCAAGTTTAGAACCACCAGCAGCCGTAAGTACTACGTCAAATTCTGACTTTTCCTCAGCAGCTTCTCCGCCACCAGCTCCACCAGCAGCTACAGCTACAGCAGCAGCAGCAGGCTCGATACCGTACTCGTCTTTTAATATTGTTGCTAACTCGTTTACTTCTTTTACAGTAAGGTTAACTAATTGTTCTGCGAAATCTTTTAAATCTGCCATTTTCTATCGTTTTTGAAAATTGTAATTGTTATATAATAAATAAAGTGCGTACTGTTTAACCTTCCTTCTCAGAAAGGGTTTTGATAATACCAGCGATTGTGCTTCCTCCTGACTTAAGCGCGCTAACGACGTTCTTAGCAGGTGACTGAAGTAATCCAACGATTTCTCCAATAAGCTCTTCTCTCGACTTGATATTTACCAGACTCTCTAGTTGATCATCACCAACATAGATAGCTTCTTCTATAAATGCTCCCTTAAGTAAAGGCTTTTCAGATTTCTTACGAAATTCTTTGATAACCTTTGCTGGTGCATTACCTGTCTCTGCAAACATGATTGCGGTATTTCCTTTCAATACTGAAGGAAGCTCTGCAAAATCCTTATCTGATGCCTCCATTGCCTTTGCAAGCAATGTATTTTTAACAACTGCTAGACTAACTCCTGCTTTAAAACAAGCGCGACGTAAATTAGACGTCGAACCAGCATCTAGTCCAGAGATATCTGCTAAGTAAATATGAGCATTATCAGCTAATTGTGCAGTTAAATCTTTAATTACTATTGATTTTTCTTCTCTTGTCATAATCTAAAATTTAATCTACTCCGTAGCGAAACGCTTTGTATCTACTTCTACAGAAGGACTCATTGTACTTGACATAAAAATGCTCTTAATGTACACACCCTTTGCCGTTGTAGGTTTAAGCTTTACTAATGTTGTTATTAATTCTCTTGCATTACCTGCAATTTTTTCAGCATCAAAAGATGCTTTCCCTACAGATGCGTGAATGATTCCTGTTTTATCAACTTTGAAATCAATTTTACCAGCTTTTACATCAGATACCGCTTTTGCTATATCCATAGTTACTGTACCCGTTTTAGGGTTAGGCATTAAACCACGTGGTCCTAAGACACGTCCTAATGGCCCTAATTTACCCATAACGCTAGGCATTGTTACAATTACATCTACATCTGTCCAACCACCTTTAATTTTTTCAAGGTATTCATCTAGACCTACGTAATCTGCACCTGCTTCTTCTGCCTCTGCAGCCTTATCTGGTGTAACAAGTGCAAGCACTTTTACATCTTTACCAGTACCGTGAGGTAATGTAACCACGCCACGAACCATTTGGTTTGCTTTACGTGGATCCACATTAAGACGTACAGCAATATCTACAGAAGGATCAAAGTTTACGTTACTTACTTCTTTTATTAAAGCAGAAGCATCAGCAAGATTGTAGGTCTGACCCGCTTCAATCTTAGACTGATTTTCTTTTTGCTTTTTTGTTAATTTTGCCATTTTAATTTTGTTTTAAGCTGTTAAGCTGGTGCGTCTCCGCCTTTAACCGTTATTCCCATTGAACGCGCAGTACCTGCTACCATTTTCATTGCACTGTCAACAGTGAATGCATTAAGGTCAGGCATCTTGTCCTCTGCAATTGCTCTTACTTGATCCCAAGTAACTTTTGCAACTTTTTTACGGTTAGGCTCACCAGAACCACCTTTAACTTTGGCTGCTTCCAATAACTGAACTGCTGCAGGAGGAGTCTTGATTACAAAATCAAATGACTTATCCTTATAAACAGTAATCGCAACAGGAAGAACTTTACCAGCTTTATCTTGCGTTCTAGCATTAAACTGCTTACAGAACTCCATTATATTAACGCCGGCCGCACCCAAAGCAGGTCCTACTGGTGGAGAAGGGTTTGCGGCACCTCCTCGTACTTGTAACTTTACAACCTTACTTACTTCTTTTGCCATTTCTAAAAATTTAAATTGATCTGTTCATAAAGTGGAAGCAATAGAACAAAATCCGAAATATATTAATGTAACAATTAATTTCTTATACTTTCTCAACCTGCATATAGCTCAACTCTAATGGCGTCTTTCTTCCAAAGATCTTTACCATTACTTCTAGTTTGCGCTTTTCTTCATTTACTTTCTCAACAGTACCATTAAATCCATTAAAAGGACCATCGATAACCTTAATCGTTTCACCCATAGTGAAAGGTATAGCAACGCTATCTTGCTTCACAGATAATTCATCTACTTTTCCAAGCATACGATTAACTTCTGATTTACGAAGCGGCACAGGATCACCTCCTTTAACTTCACCTAAGAAACCTATAACTCCGTTAATAGATTTAATAATGTGAGGAATTTCACCCGCTAGGTTTGCTTTAACCATTATATACCCAGGAAAATAAACTCTTTCTTTATTTACCTTCTTTCCATTACGGATTTGAATAACTTTTTCAGTAGGAACAAGAACTTCTTCTATTGATTCTTCAAGATTTAATCTAGAAATTTCTTGCTCAATGTATGCTTTAACTTTATTTTCTTGACCACTTACGGCCCTTACTACATACCACTGTTTTGTGTTGCTTGTTTTAGCCATTTGCTTAAGAATTATGCTCCTACTATTTTATCAAAATACAATTTAATCACATTGCTAAAAACAGTATCTACACCCCAAATCGCTAACGAAAAAAGGATTGAAAATACCGCAACAACAACCATAAGACGTTGCGCTTCAGAAAGCGGTGTCCAAGTTACGTGGTTTTTAAGCTCATTATATGATTCTTGAACATAATTGACAAATCCAGCCATAATTCTTATTTCTTATAAAGACAGTTGCGATTAACACAACATCTTAGTTTTCAATTGACTCTAAAAATGACTTATAACTATTCATTTTTAATATGCACGGGTTGAGAGACTCGAACTCACGACACCTGGTTTTGGAGACCAGTGCTCTACCAACTGAGCTAAACCCGTATTAAAAAAGGAACATATTATATTTCGCAAAAGCAAAAGAAATACAGACCTCTTAACAAAAGTCAAGGCGTCTTGCTCAAAGCAAGACACCTTTACTTCTATAATTTATCTAGAAATTAATCTAGTATCTCAGTCACCTGACCAGCTCCTACAGTTCTACCACCTTCACGGACAGCGAAACGAAGACCTAAGTTAAGTGCGATAGGCTGGATAAGCTCAACAGTAATAGTTAAGTTATCTCCAGGCATAACCATCTCAACTCCATCAGGAAGTGCGATATTACCAGTTACATCAGTTGTACGTACATAAAACTGTGGACGGTAGTTATTGTGGAATGGAGTGTGACGTCCACCTTCTTCTTTTTTAAGGATATAAACCTCAGCTTTAAATTTAGCGTGTGGCGTTACAGATCCTGGCTTAACAATTACCATACCTCTAGAGATTTGAGATTTCTCAATACCTCTTAAAAGGATACCTGCATTATCTCCAGCCTCACCTCTATCAAGGATCTGACGGAACATTTCAATACCAGTAATTGTAGATGTTAATTTCTCTGCACCCATACCGATGATCTCAACTGGATCCCCAGTGTTTGCGATACCAGTTTCAATACGACCTGTAGCAACAGTTCCACGACCAGTAATAGAGAATACATCCTCGATAGGCATTAAGAAATCTTTTTCAGTTTCACGAAGTGGCTCTTCAATCCAAGAATCTACAGCAGCCATAAGCTCTAATACTGTATCAACCCATTTTTGCTCACCATTAAGTGCACCAAGAGCAGAACCAGCAACTACAGGTCCATTATCACCATCATACTCGTAGAAAGAAAGAAGATCTCTAATTTCCATCTCAACAAGCTCAAGTAACTCTTCATCATCCACCATATCAACTTTGTTCATAAAAACAACAATACGAGGAATACCTACTTGGCGACCTAAAAGGATGTGCTCACGTGTTTGTGGCATAGGACCATCAGTGGCAGCAACAACAAGAATAGCACCGTCCATTTGAGCAGCACCAGTAACCATGTTCTTCACATAATCGGCGTGACCTGGACAATCAACGTGTGCATAGTGACGATTCTCAGTCGCATACTCAACGTGAGAAGAGTTAATTGTGATACCTCTTTCTTTTTCCTCAGGAGCATTATCAATTTGATCAAAAGCTGAAGCTTCTGAATACCCTGCATCTGCCAATACTTTAGTAATCGCAGCTGTTAATGTAGTTTTACCGTGATCTACGTGCCCGATAGTACCAACATTTAAATGGGGTTTCGAACGATCATATGTTTCCTTTGCCATAATGAAATTATTTAATCTTAGTTATTATTAGTGTACTCTTTTAATATGATCTCATTCCTTTTTATGTAAGCACAAAAAGTGAGTGCGACCAGCACTCATTATTAATTTGATTTTGAGCCAACGACGGGAATTGAACCCGTGGCCTCTTCCTTACCAAGGAAACGCTCTACCCCTGAGCTACGTCGGCGGTTGTTTTTACGCTTTCGCGAAAGCCCAATACCTCAAAGGTATTTTGAGCGGGAGACCAGGTTCGAACTGGCGACATTCAGCTTGGAAGGCTGACGCTCTACCAACTGAGCTACTCCCGCTTTTATAATCCTCAATTCACCGAGGTAAATTAAAAATTAAAGGTGTGGGGAGAGCAGGATTCGAACCTGCGAAGTTAAAAACAACTGAGTTACAGTCAGTCCTCGTTGGCCGCTTGAGTATCTCCCCGTTTAATATCTATTTTGAGTGCGCAAAACTACGCAATTTAAATCGATATAAAAACAAAATTTTAAAGAACTTTTTAACTTAATTTATTTAGTTAAAAAAGAGCCGATGGAGGGACTCGAACCCACGACCTGCTGATTACAAATCAGCTGCTCTAGCCAGCTGAGCTACATCGGCTTTTTACTTTAATAAACCTCTCAAAAGAAGCATAAAAAAGTCCGCTATTTCTAACGGACTGCAAATGTAGGTAATTTTTATTCTTACCCAAAAATATTTTTAATTTTTTTTCTAAGCGCGTGCTCTTATTTTTTGTTTTCGTTTTACCAATGCCCTTTCTAGGGACTGTACACACACATCTGTTGCCTCTTCAAAACTCTTTGCAGACTTCTTTACAATAAATTCATCTCCAGGAACACTTACTAAAACTTCAACATATTTATTATTAGGTCGCACATTAGGCTCTAATTTTAAAAACACGTCTGTTGCAATAATTTTATCATAATAATGCTCTAGTTTAGCTACCCTTTTTTTAATAAATGCTGTCAGTTTTACATCTGCGTCAAACTTTGGCGCTTCTACAGTTACTTTCATAAGCTTATTGAATTATTTGGTTAGAACTTTGACACATTTCTGTGCCACACAAAACTTGTCAGAAGTTATTTTTTATTGCGAGGGTGGGATTTTGCATATACATCTTTTAATGTTTGAATATTATTATGAGTGTATACTTGCGTAGAAGCCAAACTAGAATGCCCGAGCAACTCCTTTACCGTATTTAAATCAGCCCCCTGGTTAAGCAAATGAGTCGCAAATGAATGTCTTAGTATATGCGGACTCGTTTTTAGCTTATCTGACGTCTCACTAAAATAGGCTTTTATTACCCTATAAACAAGTGTATCATATAATTTAACACCCTTCTTTGTTACAAGTAACGGCGCATCACAAACTGCATCGAAAAGCTTATCACGCTCTATTAAATATTTTTCTAAAGTCATTTCTATAGATGGCAACAAAGGCACAAGCCGTTCTTTATTACGCTTTCCTACTACTCGTATGGTTTTCTGAAATCTATCAATTGAAGAACTTTTTAAACCAATTAACTCCGCTCTACGCATTCCAGTGCCATAGAGTAGCTCTATCATCAAAAGATCCCGCAAAGACTCAAAGTCACCCGTATCTTTAATTTTACACAAAACAGCACTCACTTCTTTTTGAGAAAAGGGTATTTGTATTTTTTTTGGGGTTTTGAGAGCTTTATGTTTTGCTAGTGGAGAACTTTCAATAGCTCCTACCTTGAGAAGAAAGTTATAATACGATTTTAATGAAGCTATCTTTCTATTAATAGACCGGTTAGAGACGCCTGCATCTACAAGAAGTACTATCCAACTCCTTATTATCGTATACCCTACTTCTTCAAGATGAAAAATATCATAATTCGCTTTCGCGAAAGCAAAAAAGACCTCCACGTCCTTTCTGTAAGCCAAAACGGTGTGCTGGCTATAGTTTTTTTCCAAGTTAAGATACGCTACAAAAGAAGTTATGGCCATTATACCGTTACTATTTAATCAATAAAATTGAATCACAACAGCATTTAAACAAAAAAACCGTTGCATCACAAAGATACAACGGTTATATGATTGAGAGAGTATGAGTCTCCCTGTTAATCCAATATGCAATAATTGCACGACGGATTAAGTGAAAATATTAAATATTTTCTGCGTCTCTTAGACCTTGAATATAAGAAGCTTTTTGAATCTGACGTCTTCTTTGAACAGAAGGCTTCGTAAACTGCTTACGCTCTCTTAGATTACGCATTGTCTTCGTACGATCAAATTTTCTTTTGAAACGTTTAAGCGCTCTATCTATATTTTCTCCGTCTTTTACTGGTATGATTAACATAATGGGACCTCCTTTCTTTAAATTCTTATTCAGTTTTCAGACTGCAAAGATACATTTAAAATGCAATCACACAACTTTGATCTTTAATTTTTTAAAATTTCTTCTGTCTTAGGCTTATATGTCTTTTTATCAATAACCATTTTTGCGATAATTTCTCGCAAAATTTCTGATGTACCACCACCTATAGGGCCCAATCTACTATCTCGCAACATTCTAGCCATAGGATATTCTTCCATATAGCCATAACCACCTAACATTTGTAGACAATCATAAATGACCTCATCTGCAATTTTTGTCGCTGTAAGCTTAGACATTGTCGCCTCTTTCACAACATACTCACCTTTATCTAGCCTGTAAGCAACATTATAATTAAAAGCTTTAGACATTTCTACTTCTGCAGTACGCTCTGCCATTTTATGCCTAAGTGCTTGAAAACTATTAATTGTTTTGCCAAATGCAGTTCGCTCTTTCATATAGTCAAGAGCATATTCAATTGCATATTCTGCTCTTGCATGTGCATTAATTCCCATAATGAGGCGTTCTGTAGCAAAATGCTGCATAATGTAGCCAAAACCAGCATTTTCTTCTCCCATTAAATTCTCTACAGGTATTTTTACATTATCAAAGGCAATTTCCCCAGTATCTGATGCGCGCCATCCTAATTTATCAAGTTTAGTAGCGCTCACTCCTGGTGTATCGCGGTCTACAAGAAATATACTCATGCCTTTCCCACCCAGTTCTGGAGCGGTCTTTGCAGCGACTACGAGATAATCTGAATATACGCCATTTGTAATAAAAGTCTTAGATCCATTGATTATATAGTGATCACCATTTTTTACTGCCGTAGTGCGCATACCTGCTACATCACTACCTCCAAAAGGTTCTGTAATACATAAACAACCTATTTTATCACCCGCGATGCTTGGCGCTAAATATTCTGCTTTTATTCTTTCATCACCCTCTGCATTGAGGTGGGTCATAGCTAGGTATGCGTGTGCCCAAATTGCAGCAGCAAATCCTCCGCTATTTATTTTCTGTAACTCTTCAAGAAGAATAACGGTATAGAAGAAATCTAAATTCATTCCTCCATATTCTTCAGGATAAGGAATCCCAAAAAATCCCATATCACCAAACTTCTTCCAAATAAAACGTTCAATCTTTCCTGTTGATTCCCATTTGTCAATATGCGGTACCACTTCTTTTTGAAGAAAATCTTTTAAGCTTTCTCTAAAAAGATGATGCTCTTCTGTGTAATATAAATTTGTCATTTTCTCTTTTTTAAGCTTGTATTTTAAGAATAATACAAGCAATCGTAATTCTTTTTAATCAATATGTAAATATAACTTTATTCTATCATATTTATATGGTGTCATACCTTCTATATCTTTCAATTCTTCAAGTGATGTGATGCCACCTCTAAGAATACGATAATCTACAATCTCTTTTGCAATATCAAAGGTGAGTAACGGAACCGTTGCAAGCTCAGATGCGCTGGCTTCGTTTACATTAATTAAGTCAAGGTCGGGTTTATTCTTAACCGTATATTCATTGAGAATGCTTCTTTTTATTTTTGTTGATACACCGTACACATCATAAATCTGATTATCTACTTGATAACCACCCAGCTTTTTTAGGTGTTGGTAAATCTTCGTAGCAGCCTCATTAGTAACGCCTTCAATTGCTATGAGCGATTCATAAGTAACACTGTTTAAATCAGATTTTTGAGCTGCAGTTTTCCACTTAGTTGCAGATCGTTTATTAGATTTTTTATTTGTAACCCAATCTGGAAATTTGAAATAAGGGGAAATCCTACTGAGCAAGGAGTCAGAAACACCCGTCACTTTCTTAAAGTCAGCAATAGAGTTAACCCATTTTCCGCTTTCGCGAAAGCGTAATAACCTATCTATTTCCTGCACGCTCATACCTAGAGTGTACCCTTTGTAATCTGTAATATAATTAGGGTTAAATGGAAAAATTTTAGGTTTCCGGCTTTCAAGCTCAATCTTTTTAAGTGAATCGATTTTTTCTTGAACAGATGTAACTATTACCTTCTCCTCTTTTGCTACCGTAATATCCTCCTCTGGAGGATACCAGATTATAGCTAGAATACATAAAACTAGAATTCCAGCAAAAAATAAAATCCCACGTCTTTTACGTGAATCGTAAATGACGTGGGATTTAAAACTTTTCATATACTAAGGCGTTATTCTATGGCTTCCTTTTTTAATTTTATAGCATCTAAGTAACGATTAAGTTGCTTCTTCACTACTGGGAAAAGGAAAAATAGACCTACCATATTAGGAAATACCATTGCAAAAATCATAGCATCAGAAAAATCCCAAATTGATTTCATACTTGCAGAGGCTCCTACAACCACAAATGTTAAGAATAGTATTTTATACACTAAATCTGCTACTTTACCTCGTCCAAATAAGAATTTCCATGACTGAAGTCCATAGTAAGACCAAGAAATCATTGTAGAAACAGCAAATAACACCACAGCTATTGTTAAGAATATATTAGAATAAGGAATGTACTCAGCAAATGCTTTGGCTGTAATTCCTGCGCCTTCAAAAGATTCTCCGTCTATAATTACAGCTCCAAGGCCGTCTCCTCCATATTGGAAAGCACCACTAAAATTAAAAATAATTATTACTAAAGCTGTCATCGTGCAAATTAAAACCGTGTCGATAAAAGGTTCTAATAACGCTACCAAACCTTCACTAGCTGAATACTTAGTACGTACTGCAGAGTGGGCAATAGAAGCAGATCCAGCTCCAGCTTCATTTGAAAATGCTGCTCGCTTAAAACCAACTAACAAAACTCCAATAAAACCTCCTACACCAATGGCCGTAGGATTAAATGCCTCTTGAACAATAAGACCAACCGCATCATCAATTAAAGAAAAATTACTAAATATGATATATAAACAGGCAACTACATACATAACAGCCATAAATGGAACAACCTTTTCTGTTACCTGAGCAATTCTCTTTATACCCCCGATGATGATAATACCTACTACAATCGCTAGAACAACTCCCACGATAAATCCAGAAGCAGCACTTGTCATATTAAACATTTCTTTTAATACAATGGTTGCTTGATTAGACTGGGCAGCATTACCACCTCCAAAAGAACCACCGATACAGAAAATTGCAAAAATAACTGCTGCGACTTTTCCTAATGTTTTGAACCCTTTAGCCTTAAGACCTTTAGTTAAGTAATACATTGGACCTCCATATACGGTCCCATCTTCACCAACATCTCTATATTGTACACCTAACGTACATTCTACAAACTTTGTTGACATTCCTAATAAACCACAAATAATCATCCAGAAGGTTGCACCTGGTCCTCCCAATGCAATAGCTAATGCCACACCTGCAATGTTACCATTTCCTACAGTACCAGAAACAGCAGTTGCAAGAGCTTGAAAGTGAGACACCTCACCAGCAGAGCTCTCGTCTCTTATGGTATCTACAATATCTCCATCAATAGCTAAATCGTCATCAACTTCTAAATTATCAATATGATCTTCTATATCTACATTAGACAAGTCCTGACCTTGTGCAATACCATCTTCACCATAAAGCTCTGCAGCCCCATGTTTTTCTATATCTTCATATTTACCACGAACAGTCTGAATAGCTCTCCAGAAAAAACGAATGTTAGGAAAACCAAAATAAATCGTAAAAAATAATGCACTAGATACTAATAAAATAAGAACGAAGGGGGTGCCATATATTTCAAAGAATACCATTGCTGAAAAGAAATCAGAAATAGGTTGAAAAGCCTGGTCAATTTGCTGGTCAATACCCACTTCTTCTGTTTCTTGCGCAAAAGATAATAAGGGAGTCATTACAGAAATAAGTACTAGAAGATATTTCTTCATCATTTAGTTTATGTTAAGTTATTTTTAAATTGGCTAGCAATATCTAAAAAAAACACCCTTTCTCAAAGGAAAGTTTCTTAAAATCTTTAACAACACTAAACACCAAAGGCTTCATGTAAATTCTTTATTTGCTCTGGACGACCTAAAACTATAAGTTTTGAATCATGCTCTATTTTCTGGTTTGCTGCAGGGTTAACAGTATATTTTCCAGAAGGTGTCTTATAACCTATTATCGAACACCCCGTTCTATTCCTTAAATCTACTTCTCTGATAGTGAGCTCTTTTCCATCTGGACATACCTTATCAAAAGCAACTTCTTGTACATTAATACTATCACCTTCACCACTTACTGATAAATTATCTAAAAAGTTAACTAAGTCTGGGACTACTACGAGTGAAGCCATATGGTCACCACCTATTCGGTCTGGCATGACAACATTATTTGCTCCAGCAAGCATAAGTTTTTTTTGTGAAGTTTCTACAGTAGCTCTGCTTATAATTTTTAAATCACTATTGAGCTGTCTAGCGCTCAAAACAATAAATAAATTATCTGCATCATCTGGCAATGCACATATAAGTGTTGAAGCTCTCGTGATACCTGCAAGCTCTAATGTCTCATCTTCATTTGCATTACCGTGTACAAAAAGAATTCCATCATTATCGTCATAGCGCTCAATTAAATCTTCATCTAGCTCCACAATTACAAATTGCTTTTTATAAGCCATTAGTTTTTGAACAGCTTGCTGGCCGTTGCGACCATAACCACAAACAATTACATGGTCTTTAAAATTGTCAATTGTATCCTGCATTTTCTTATGTTTTAGATCATTATACGAGCTCTTACTTATAATGTATTCTGAGATGACCGAAATTGCAAAACCCACAATCACTACACTACACAATATAAGAATGACTGTAAAAATTTTGGCTTCTGCGGTAAGCGGCATCACCTCTCCAAAACCTACCGTTGTGATTGTGATTACCGTCATATAAATAGCATCTACCCAACTAAAATTTGCTATGAATCTATAGCCAAAAATACCCACACCTATAGTAAAAACTAAAAGCGTTAAGGCGAGATATATTTTATTTTTAAAAAGAGAAAACATCTAAAGGTCAAAAACTGAAGTTCGCTTGGTATATACTAAATCTTTTAACCTAAGCCAGAATGCAACAGTTAAATACAATGCAAAACCAATTCCAAGTGTTGCAAAAGAGACATATATAAAAAACAGCCGTACGTTTTTTGCACGCATACCTAACCTATCTGCAAGTCGTGAAGACACGTAAAAACCGTGTTTTTCAAAGTAATGTCGAATATCATATACAAGTGATAGCATAAGGTGAAGGTAGTAAATGAACTTAAATATAAGCTTACAAATTCAATTGAAAAATCAATAATCTAAAACTAATAATTAGAGAAATTTAGATTAGGTATT
Organism: Dokdonia sp. Hel_I_53; assembly: GCF_007827465.1. Lineage (NCBI taxonomy): Bacteria > Pseudomonadati > Bacteroidota > Flavobacteriia > Flavobacteriales > Flavobacteriaceae > Dokdonia > Dokdonia sp. Hel_I_53. The sequence continues at coordinate 2,722,535 of NZ_VISL01000001.1, read as the reverse complement.
AATCTTTTTTATAGCTTTCGCGAAAGCTATAAATCAAAAAGCTACAATCGTAAAATTAGCATTTAATTTTAATATCTAGTTTGCTTCCTCACTCATAAACTTGATGCGGTACAATCGTATTTCTTCTTCTTCATAGTCTCCATCAAACTCCTCTAGAGCTGTTTCAATTCCATCAGTTTCTGCCTCCATAAAATAGTCATGAAGCTCTTCTTGCTGGTCTTCATCTAAAAGATCATCTATCCAATAATCGATATTGAGTTTTGTTCCGCTGAAAACAATTGCCTCCATCTCTTTAATAAAGTCTGGCATTTCTTTCCCCTTAGCAGCAGCAATATCATCTAGGGGAAGTTTACGATCTACATTTTGAATGATATATAGTTTGAGAGCACTATTTGCTCCTGTGCTTTTGACTACCAAATCATCGGGACGCAATACATCATTATCTTCTACATACTGTGCAATTAAAGACACGAATTCTTTACCGAATTTTTTTGCTTTCCCATCACCTACTCCATGCACATTTCCCAATTCTTGTAAGGTAATGGGATATTTAATAGCCATATCCTCAATAGATGGATCTTGAAAAACAACAAACGGTGGTACGTCTAGTTTTTTTGATACTTTTTTACGGAGATCTTTTAGTAGCGCAATGAGTTGTTTATCTGCTCCAACACCTGACTTTTGAGCAGAAATTATACTGTTATCTGTATCTTCATCAAATACATGATCGTCTGTCATCATAAAAGACTCCGGATTTTTCAAATAATCTAAACCTTTTTGAGTCATTTTTACCACTCCATAGGTCTCAATATCTTTTTTTATAAATCCAGCTACAAGCGCCTGTCTAAGCAGAGCAAACCAATATTCTTTTTTCTGATCTTTTCCTATTCCAAAAAAAGCTTGATCATCTGTTTTATGAGAGTTGATGATTGCATTTTCCTTCCCTCTTAAAGTTAGAACAATCTCTTTGCTTTTATAAATTTCCTTAGTATCCCTAATTACAGATAGTACTTTTATAAGTTCATCTTTTGCTTCATGCTTCTTTTTTGGGAATCGCATATTATCATCCAGCATTCCTCCTTCACCCGTTTCGTTATCAAACTGCTCCCCAAAATAGTGCAAAATAAATTTACGCCTTGACATACTTGTCTCAGCATAAGCAACGACCTCTTGTAGTAATGCATGTCCTATTTCCTGCTCTGCAACAGGCTTGCCACTCATAAACTTCTCGAGTTTTTCAATGTCCTTATATGCATAAAAAGCTAAACAGTGACCTTCACCTCCATCACGCCCTGCTCTACCTGTTTCTTGATAATAACTCTCTATACTCTTAGGAATATCGTGATGAATTACAAAGCGCACATCTGGCTTGTCAATCCCCATTCCGAAAGCGATGGTAGCAACAACCACGTCTGTATCTTCCATCAAAAACATGTCTTGATGCTTTGCTCTCGTTTTTGCATCTAACCCAGCGTGGTATGGTACTGCTTTAATACCATTCACTTGCAATGCTTGAGCTAGTTCTTCTACTCGTTTACGTGCTAAGCAGTAAATAATTCCACTTTTACCTTCGTTTTGTTTAACAAACCGAATGATATCTGCATCTACTTGAGCTGTTTTAGGTCGTACTTCATAATACAAGTTAGGTCTATTGAAAGAAGCCTTAAAGGTATTTGCATTACCTATCCCTAAATTTTTAATAATATCTTCTTGCACTTTAGGTGTTGCAGTAGCAGTTACTGCAATGATGGGTATTTTCTCACCTATCCGGCCTATGATCTTACGCAAATTGCGATATTCTGGTCTAAAATCATGCCCCCATTCTGATATACAATGAGCTTCATCAATAGCTAAAAATGATATTTTCACACCTCTTAGGAACTCAACATTCTCTTCTTTAGTAAGCGATTCTGGTGCAACGTACAGAAGTTTTGTCACTCCTCTGGTTATATCCTCCTTTACTGTTTTTACCTCTCCTTTAGTTAAAGAGCTATTTAAAACATGAGCAATACCATTTTCTTGAGATATCCCTCGTAAGGCATCCACTTGATTTTTCATCAATGCGATAAGTGGTGACACCACAATCGCCGTTCCTTCTGCAATGAGTGCAGGCAACTGGTACGTCAAAGATTTTCCGCCACCAGTGGGCATAATTACAAATGAATGATCACCTCCAACGACACTTTTAATGACATCTTCCTGCAACCCCTTAAATTGGCCAAAACCGAAATGTTTTTTTAGCTCTGCGTGTAAGTCTATTTCCCTTATTCCCATGTATTCAAATGCATTTTTACATACCTTTGTGTTTTTTAAAGATAGTAATTTCCACTCGTTAAACAAATCTCAAGAAACCAAGTTTTGAATACTTCCCAGCAAATTATTGCTAGTGCACAGAAAACCATCATAATAGAACGTGATGCTATTTCAAATCTCTCAACACAAATAGATGATGAGTTTGCTCAAGCGGTATATACAATTTACAAATCAAAAGGCAGAGTTGTTATAACAGGCATAGGAAAAAGTGCAATAATCGCTCAAAAAATTGTTGCAACATTAAACAGCACTGGTACACCTTCACTTTTTATGCATGCTGCAGATGCCATACACGGTGACCTTGGAAGTATCTTAAAAGACGATATTGTTATCTGTATTTCAAAAAGTGGCAACACTCCAGAGATTAAAGTTTTAGTCCCACTTATTAAAAAAACAGAGAATACGCTCATTGCACTCACCTCTAATAGAGCTTCCTTTTTAGGTACTGAAGCGGACTATGTGTTACATGCCTTTACAGCAGAAGAAGCTTGCCCTAATAACTTAGCCCCAACTACTAGTACAACAGTTCAGTTAGTTCTTGGAGATGCTGTTGCTGTTGCGCTATTAAATCTTAGAGGATTTTCTGAAAAAGACTTTGCGAGATATCATCCTGGTGGTGCGCTAGGAAAACGATTATATCTTACGGTAAACGATATTTGTGCCGCACATGAAAATCCGCAAGTTGCCCCTGATGCAAGTATAAAAGAAGTGATTGTAGAAATTACAAACAAGATGCTAGGTGTAACCGCTGTTGTACTTAATGGCGTCATACAAGGCATTATAACAGACGGAGACTTACGTAGAATGCTAGCTAAGAATGACTCTCTCGACGGGTTGACAGCACAAGCCATTATGAGCGAAAACCCTAAAAGTGTTGCTCATGACACTATGGCTATTGCTGCAAAAGAAATTTTAGAAGAGAACAATATTACTCAATTGCTTGTTACTAAAAACGGCAAATATGCAGGTGTTGTACACATACACGACCTTATAAAAGAAGGAATCGCATAATGGCAAAAAAAGTTAAGAAACATCCAGACGAGATGTCTTTTCTCGACCACTTAGAAGAATTAAGATGGCATCTTATACGCGCTACAATTGCCGTAGTAGCCATTGGAATAATTGCTTTTATTTTCAAGGAAACATTGTTTGCAGTCATCTTTGGCCCTAAAGATGCAGACTTTATTTCCTATGAAATTTTGTGTGAAATCTCAAAATTCTTTGGTGCTGAAAAAGGTTGCATTGCAGATGGAGAGATGGACTTCGTCATACAATCCCGCAAAGTAGCAGGGCAATTTAGTGCCGCGATATGGACGTCTATTATGGCTGGAGTCGTGTTAGGGTTCCCATATATTTTATATGAATTTTGGAAATTTATATCACCAGGGTTATATGAGAATGAACGTAAAACTAGTCGTGGTTTTATTGTGATTGCTTCTATCCTATTCTTCCTGGGTGCTGGATTTGGTTATTTCGTTGTAACCCCTTTATCTATCAATTTTCTAGCAACTTTCAAAATAAGTGACGCCATTCAGAATGAATTTGACATTGATAATTACATAGCGCTCGTAAGAGCTTCTGTACTGGCATCAGGATTAATCTTTGAACTCCCTATTATCATGTATTTCTTGACAAAAATAGGACTAGTAACTCCTGAGTTCCTTAGAAGAAATCGCAAATATGCACTCGTGATTGTTTTAATACTTGCAGCAATTATTACACCACCAGATATTTCTACTCAAGTTATCGTGGCAGTGCCTATCATTTTATTGTATGAAGTGAGTATCTTTATTTCTAGAGGTGTTTTAAGAAGAGAAAAACGCCGACTCAAAAAACAAGGACTTGCTTAATTATATGTCTAAACATTAAATATTAAAATTATACGCTTTCGCGAAAGCGTAACAACCCCAACAATTCATGAGCAATATAGTAGATGACTTTAATGACTACCGTTCTAAAATGAACGACAAATTACTTGCCGATAATAATAAAATCGTCAAACGTATATTTAATCTAGACACAAATGCCTTTACTGCTGGGGCGCTTGACAAAAAAACTAAAGAACTTTTGGGTCTTGTAGCGTCAACTGTTTTACGTTGTGATGATTGTGTAAAATATCACTTAGAAAGTTGCCATGACGAAGGTGTCACCAAAGAAGAAGTAATGGAAACCTTGAGTATAGGTACACTGGTAGGAGGTACCATTGTAATCCCTCACTTGCGTAGGGCTTATGAATATTGGGAAGTGCTCGATGAAAAGAAAAAATCGAATTAAGGAGTGATGAAAAAATCTTCTAAATTCTTTAAGCTCTTTTTAGCCTTTTTTCTACTGCAAAGCACTTTCCTGTGTTTCTTTGAATATTTCAGCGAAGGAGAGATTAACAGGGTTAGCATTCTACTTCAAGGATTATTTTTTGGTCTTGTAATGGCAATTACATTCACTCGTTTCAGCAAAACTGAAACTGCAGATTAAACAATTTGTATATTTACCTACTATGAAATTACGAGCAGAAAATCTTATGAAATCCTACAAAGGCCGCCAGGTGGTTAAAGGGATTTCTGTAGAAGTAAATCAAGGAGAGATTGTAGGACTTTTAGGTCCTAACGGGGCGGGTAAAACTACTTCTTTTTATATGATTGTTGGGCTTGTAAAACCCAATGGAGGAAATATTTACTTAGACCAGCAAAATATTACTAAGTACCCAATGTATAAGCGTGCTCAAAACGGCATAGGGTATTTAGCACAAGAGGCTTCTGTCTTTAGAAAATTAAGTATTGAAGATAACATTCTAAGTGTATTACAACTCACTAAACTTTCTAAGAAAGAGCAACTTCATAAAATGGAGGAGCTTATTGAAGAGTTTAGTTTGGGACACATTCGTAAGAGCCGTGGTGATTTACTTTCTGGAGGTGAACGCCGTCGTACAGAAATCGCAAGAGCACTTGCTACCTCTCCTTCATTCATCCTGTTAGACGAACCTTTTGCAGGTGTTGACCCAGTGGCAGTAGAAGACATCCAGCGTATTGTGGCGCAACTCAAGGATAAGAACATTGGGATTCTAATTACAGATCACAATGTACAAGAAACACTAGCTATTACAGATCGTACTTATCTTATGTTTGAAGGAAGCATTTTAAAACATGGAGAACCAGAAGAACTCGCTGCAGATGAAATGGTGCGTAAAGTTTATTTAGGTCAAAACTTCGAATTGCGTAAAAAGAAAATATTTTAAAACGCAACTCATATAGATAAGAGTTGCGTTTATTTATAATTAAGTTTTTAAATTAACTGAGCGTCTTCAGCGCGTTGTGCTTTAATGGCTAGTACGAGAATAAACACTCTTGCAACGACAAAACAAAATAAACCAAATACTGTACAAAGCAGGGCAATTTTAAGCCCACCAGCCATCATAGGTTGAGAGACTGCACCACTTCCTTCTATAGCATCAAAAGCCTGAATCAACCCCAGGGTAGATCCTAATAATCCCCACATAAACGCAAAGAGACTCAGGTGACTTAATAATTCCATGACATGGCGAATTTTCTTTTTCCCCATAAGTCCTATAATAAATAGAACCACAACTACTATTAGAATAAGTAAAATTGGAACCATAAACACAGGTCCTCCTTCGTTGATGCGATCGATAATTTGTGACATAATAATTTGTTTTAAAAGATTAATATGTGATAAAAGTACTTCGGTTACGCTTTCGCGAAAGCATAAATAGACCACCTACAACATCAACACAAATTTTAACCATATAAGTAGGACAAGTTACAAAGAGTTTATCCTTTTTGTCAAAACACATATTAAACTAGCCATCGACCGCAATTAGAAATTAGCTTACCATAAATTATGCATATTTGTAAAATGCACAAATGGGTACTTCGAAAAATAGCTTTACTCCCTATTCACATAGTTGTATGGATACTGGTGTGGCTATTTTTTATTTATTTCTTTAGTTATGGTTCAGACAATGAAAATTTTGTTTACTCATTCTCTACAAGTCTTTTACCAGTTACCATAGCAGTCACCTATACAATTATATATTTTTTAATTCCTGAGTTTTTAGTTAAACGGCTTTATTTAAAATTTGGCGTATACCTCATATACACTATGGTATGCTCTCTGTTTTTTATAATTATTATCACATTTGTAAATTACATTTTCATATCTGATTTTGATATGAATAATATGCCGCTACTTACACGAAATTTTCTATTTGTTTTTATTTTAGTGTATTTAGTAGCTGGCCTTTTTTCTTTTGTACAGTTACTGAGGTATAATTATAAAACAGTACATCACAATACCCAATTAGAAAAAAAGATTATTCAAGGTCAATTACAGCTTAAAGAAAAAGAACTTCACTTATTAAAAGAACAAATTCACCCTCACTTTTTATTTAACACCCTCAATACGATCTACGGAGCAGCTCTTAAGAAATCTGAAGACACACCAGATCTCATTTTAAAATTATCAAATTTATTAGATTACACACTCAATCAAATCGAAAAACCCAAGGTAGCGATTACAGAAGAAGTGAGTTATCTAGAATCTTACATAGGACTAGAACGCGTACGGTTCAAGGACTCTGTGCGCGTTTACTTTGATAAGCAAATTGAGAATGACATTCACATTCCTCCAATGTTATTTATAGCTTTTATTGAAAATGCATTTAAACATGGAGCTCCTGTTAATGGCTTTCTAGAAGTTTACATTGAACTTAAAGTAAACAATGAAAAGCTTTGGTTTCAAATTAAAAACAGTACAACAGATCAAAACATACCTAAGGAAAATCATGGTCTAGGTATTGAAAACAGCAGAAAAAGATTAGACGCCTTGTACCCATCTGCTTACGCTTTAAACACTGTATCTACAGAAAATTGGTATACTCTCAATCTTGAAATCTTTCTATAACTATGAGTACGTACAACGCAATCATTATCGATGATGAGCCTATGGCTCGGGAAATTCTTGAAGAACACTTATCTAAAATTGACCAAATTACCGTAGTTGCACAATGTAAAAATGCTGCTGAAGGTTTCAGCGCTTTAAGTAAATACAAAGTAGATCTTGTGTTTTTAGATATTAATATGCCTGAGGTATCAGGAATCATGTTTGCAAAGGCTATTCAAGGAAAAACAAAGGTGATTTTTACAACAGCTTATAGAGAGTATGCGGTAGAAGGTTTTGATATTCAAGCGGTAGATTATTTGCTCAAGCCGATTTCTTTAGAACGGCTTATGAAAGCACTTCAAAAATTTTACGCAGAAAATATTCAAAAAGAAACACCTCAACCTACGGAGGATTTTACTTTCTTTCGATCAGATCGTAAGATGGTAAAAGTAAATTTTAATGACATTTTTTATATTGAAAGTTTAGGTGATTATATAAAAGTTCATACAACCAACGGAACTATCACTACCAGAGAAACTATGAACACTATAGTTGAAAAATTACCCAAGCACCAGTTTTTACGCACCCATAGGTCTTTTATAATTGCTATAGCAAAAATTTCAAGCTTTACAAATGAGCATCTTATTGTGGATAAAAAAGTCATCCCTATAAGTCGCAGCTATCGTGAGGCTGTACTTCAACGTCTTGACGCCTATTAAATAACTCACTATTTACGTATCTTTGCAAGCCTTAAAAAAAATTACGACAAATAATTGAGTTACCTCGATTTCAACATGCAAATGTGAGTCGTAAAATATAGATTAATACCATTTTTACTTTTGTAAAAATGATAAAGAAATGCTGTGATACAGCTATTTTGTAGATGAAAACAGATTTAGACAGAGGAATACAAATAGACGACGAGAGCTTCTTAGACGAACAGATGGGCGATGACCACGTAAGTACGAATGCAACTACGCCATTACGTAGTGGTGCTTTTGACTTAAGTGACTCAGAAAAAATTGAAATCATAAAGAAAGATGTTGCTAATATTCTTGAAACATTAGGTATGGACCTTACAGACGACAGCCTTAAAGGGACACCTAATCGTGTAGCAAAAATGTTTGTGAATGAAATTTTTGGCGGATTAAATCCTGCAAAAAAGCCGAGTGCTTCTACGTTTGATAACAATTACAAATACGGAGAGATGCTGGTTGAAAAAAACATCGTTGTATATTCAACTTGTGAGCATCACTTGCTTCCTATCGTTGGAAGAGCACATGTTGCCTACATCTCAAATGGCACTGTAGTGGGCTTAAGTAAGATGAACCGTATTGTAGATTATTATGCAAAGCGCCCACAGGTGCAAGAGCGTCTTACTATGCAAATTGTTCAAGAACTACAACAAGTTTTAGGCACAGATGACGTTGCTTGCGTGATAGACGCAAAGCACCTTTGTGTAAACAGTAGAGGAATAAGAGATATTGAAAGTAGCACTGTGACTAGTGAGTTTGGCGGTAAGTTTAAAGAAGATGCTACTCGTAGAGAATTTCTAGATTATATAAAACTAGAAACGGTTTTTTAGATAGAAGTACGCTTTCGCGAAAGCGTAACACCATACAAAAAAGCGGTTTCTAATAAGTGACCGCTTTTTGAGTTTTACAAATAAGATATTTACCTTCGTTAGATATTAAACACGCACCCAATGCCACTATATAAAGATCAAAAATTATCCATTTACAATTCGCTTACTGGTAAAAAAGAACCTTTTGAGCCCCTATTAGAAGGCTATGTAGGTATGTACGTATGTGGACCTACAGTGTATAGCAATGTACATTTAGGAAATGTGCGTACGTTTATGAGTTTTGATATGATCTTTAGATACCTAAAGCATCTAGGGTACAAAGTGCGTTATGTACGTAACATTACAGATGCTGGACACCTTACGGATGATGGAGATCAAGGTGAAGATAAAATTGCAAAAAAAGCACGTTTAGAAAAGATAGAGCCCATGGAAGTTGTACAGCAATACACTGTGGACTTTCATGATATTCTCAACAAATTCAACTTTTTACCGCCAAGTATTGAGCCTACGGCAACAGGTCACATCATTGAGCAAATGGAGATCATTAAAAAAATAATGGACAATGGTTATGCGTATGAAAAAAATGGCTCCGTTTATTTTGACGTGGTAAAATTTAATAAAGATCATAATTATGGTAAGCTTTCTGGCCGTAAGCTGGAAGACATGATTGCAAATACTCGAGCACTAAGTGCGCAAGACGAAAAAGAAAATCCACAGGATTTTGCCCTTTGGAAAAAAGCAGAACCAGAACACATCATGCGCTGGCCTTCACCATGGGGAGATGGTTTTCCTGGTTGGCACTTAGAATGTACTGCGATGAGTACAAAATATTTAGGAGAACAGTTTGATATACACGGAGGTGGTATGGATCTTAAATTTCCGCACCATGAATGTGAAATTGCACAAAATGAAGCTGCGTTAGGTACAGAACCTGTACGCTACTGGATGCACGCAAATATGCTTACGCTCAACGGTCAAAAAATGGCAAAGAGCACCGGGAACAGTATCAATCCAGGTGAGATATTTACTGGAGATAGTGAGCACCTTAGCAAAGGATTTGCCCCTAGCGTAGCGCGATTCTTTATTCTTCAAACTTCCTATAGAAGTATAATGGACTTTAGTAACGATGCATTACTAGCTAGTGAAAAAGGGCATAACAGATTAATGGAAGCCTTAAAGATTGGAAAAAATCTTACAACATCTTCAACAAGTACTTTTGATGTTTCTGCGTGGAAGCAGTCTTGTTATGATGCGATGAATGATGACTTTAACACACCTATTCTAATTGCTCAGCTATTTGAAGGAGTGAAGCAAATCCATCTAATCAAAGATGGAAAGGCAGAACTCACAGCAGAGGATTTAAAAATGCTCATGACAACTTTAAATGGTTTTGTCTTTGATGTATTAGGTCTTGAAGATGGTGACGCTTTCGCGAAAGCGGATGACTCAAAACTAAATGGCACAGTTGAATTACTAATTAAGTTAAGAAAAGAGGCTCGGGAAAATAGAGATTTTGCTACTAGTGACAAAATACGGGATGAACTTATTGCTCTGGGCATTCAGCTTAAAGATGGTCGAGAAGGAACTACGTTTACTGTAAATTAATGGCCAGAGCAAAAGAAATAGCGATTGCTCCATTTCTAGCCATTATATGGTTTTATCAGAAATTTATTTCTTCATGGACGCCTAGTTCTTGTAGGTTTACACCCACTTGCTCTAGTTACACTAAGGTTGCCTTAGAAAGACACGGACTATTAAAAGGTGGAGCACTAGCTATCAAACGGATTTTCTCTTGTCACCCTTGGGGAGGTTCTGGTCATGACCCTGTTCCTGAGAAAGGAGAAACATCAATTAATAATTAATCTTCTCATTTTTGCAATCGATATGATCAATCATGATAAATTATTAATTCTCCTAGTTATAATATTTTTCACGAGCTGTGGTACAGTTCCTAAACTTCAAGGAACGTATTCTAGTGCTGTTGATGATAATACGATGTATTTCGTTTCAGAAAAATATCAATTTAATGGGGATAACTTTACCTACAATTATTTTACGGATATGGGAGGTCACGAGAAAGAAGGAATTGGCACTTTCAAACAAGAAAAATTTAGGACTCAACTGGTATTTGGCAAACCTCCTAAAAGAGAAAAAACGAATGCCACCGTAAAAAAATCCTCTCCGAATCCATACACTTTTGAAATAAATACCGAGGTAAATGTTCCTGATGAAAAACATATGCAATCAAATATTAGCATTCTCCAATATACAGGTGATAATCAAAATTATAAAGTAGGAATTGGTGAGGTTAAGACAATAATTCTTGCTAATGACATATCTTTTCCTATTCAATTACTAGTTACTAGTCGTAAAATGGAACCTTTTAGCCTAGAATTAGAAGAACCGCAAAATTTAGAATTAAATGTAGTATTGCAACCTTCTATAGATCATCTTATCACATCTGTTACAAAAGAAAAAGATATCCGCAAAAAAGGTAAGTATATTTACATCAACGGAAAGAAGTTTAAAAAAATAGCTAAACAATAATATGAATTTGTTACTCCCACTGAAATTTACATGGAATCCAATATCTGGTCTTGACCTAGGATTTCTTACCATTCACTTTTACAGTTTAATGTTTGTCGTTGCCTTTTCGTTAGGATTTTACTTAATGAAAAAAATGTTTGAGCGTGAGAATGTTCCTGTAGAAAAGCTAGACAGCCTATTTATTTATGCTGTAGTATCTATACTTGTAGGTGCTCGCCTTGGGCATGTGTTCTTTTATCAAACCGAATTACTATGGCAAGATCCGTTATCTGTAATTCTTCCATTTAGATTTGTTCCAGAATTTGAATTTACAGGCTTTAGAGGTTTAGCAAGTCACGGTGCAGCCATTGCTACTATTTTTGGCCTTTGGTTATATAATAAAAAAGTACTTCACAAATCTGTACTTTGGATATTGGATCGCGTAGTAATCACGTGTGCATCTGGAGCTATATTTGTTAGAATTGGAAATTTTTTGAATTCTGAAATGGTAGGGAAAATTACAGACAGCGCCATTGGAATGCAATTTGTACAAGACGAGATATCAGAACGTCGTGCTGTAGCCCTTACTTCTATTAAAAATCCTAAAGAAGCGTATCAAGCACTTACAGATAATCCTCAGTTTGCAGAAATTATAAGTGCAATACCTTATCGTTATCCGGGTCAATTAATGGAGGCCTTTGGATATGTATTTGTCTTTTTAATTTTATTCGGTTTATATTGGAAAACAAACTCGCGTAATAAACCAGGTCTTTTATTTGGTCTTTTCCTACTACTCCTTATGACGGTACGCCTTATAGTAGAAAACTTTAAAAGAGAACAAGTAGAAGGTCGCGAAGATTGGATCTTTGATTTGAATACGGGTCAAGTCTTGAGTATACCTTTTATACTTATCGGACTCTATTTTGTAATTACTGCCTTAGTTAAAAAGCCAGTAACTGCAGAATAGATAGAGGGTTTTATAAATTATGCTTAGCAGGCAACACAAATCTATTAAAAGAATTAGGGAATACTATCGATTTTAGAATACAAAGAGTTGTGTTCTTAAAGGAGCCACCTGTACGATCCTAGATTGGAGAGCCTTTATTATATTTTAATATAACTGCACTTAAAACGGACTATGATTCTAACTAAAATAAGCATGTTGATCAACTTCTCTAAGTAAACAAAAAGCTCTACTCTTTACATTGAAAAGCCTCTCTACTTGCTAGAGATGGTTATAAAGATGACACCTCAAATTATTAAGACTACAACTAATATACGCATTCAAATAAAATCACATTAAAACACAAAAAACCCGCTTCATATGATGAAGCAGGCTTTCAATATCTTAGAATATAAACTTATTTCTTAGCTAAGAAATCGTTTACTAAGTCTGGAGCCATTACTGACTCAACAAATGTGTAAGCTCCAGTTTTTGGAGACTTTACCATTTTAATCGCTTTTGTTAAACGCTTAGATCCTGTCTGTAAAGATGCTACTGATTTCTTTGCCATAACTTACTTAATTTCTTTATGAACAGTCATTTTCTTAAGTACAGGGTTGAATTTCTTCAACTCCATACGATCTGGAGTGTTCTTTTTATTTTTTGTCGTGATATATCTAGACGTACCTGGTTGCCCAGTTGCTTTATGCTCTGTACATTCTAGTATTACTTGAACTCTGTTCCCTTTCTTTGCCATCTCGGTTTACTTTATGGGATTATTTAGTTAAGAAACCTTTTGCACGTGCTTCTTTAATCACGGCATCAATTCCTTTTTTATTGATATTTTTTAAAGCAGATGTAGACACTTTTAAAGTGACCCATTTATCTTCTTCTGGAAGGTAAAAACGTTTTTTTACAAGATTCACGTTAAATTTACGCTTGGTCTTGTTCATAGCGTGAGAAACATTGTTTCCTACCATCGCTCTCTTACCTGTAAGCTCACAAACTCTAGACATTACTAAAACTTTATATAGTTATTTCAAAACAGGGTGCAAAAATACGCAATTTTATAAGTCACTGCAAAACTTATTTACAGTTTTTTACTGTTTATTTTACTAGGACATGATCTATCTTACTAATAGATAGATATACAACTCTATTATTCGCTTTCGCGAAAGCGTACTTACTCCTATGTTATTTCTTTATCAGAAGGGCTTTTAAAAGCTCCAAAGATTTATTTACTGTTTTTCCAATCACTCGTTCTCGATGATTGCCCATCATAAAATGATAGCTCTGCACCTTATCTTTTGTTGCAATGCCTATATATATAGTTCCAACCTCTACGTCAGAGTCTCCTTTAGTTGGACCCGCATTACCTGTAGTGGCTATAGCAATATCAGATTTATATAATTTGCGAGCATTTGCCGCCATTTGCTCTGCAACCTGACTGCTTACAACAGAATGCTTTTCAATAATTGCTGCATCAACACCTAAAATATCAATTTTAGATTGTGTCGCATAGGTAACCAGACTTCCTTTTAAATATTTAGAAGCTCCGGGATGTGAGGTAAATCGTTCTACAAGATTACCACCCGTACAGCTTTCTGCTATTGCAAGTGTTTTACCTTGTGCAATTAGCAAATTAGCTATTACCTCTTCAAATTCACCTTCATCTTCGTATCCCGTAAAAATATCTGATATCAGCGGCAATAGTTTTTCACACTGTTCTTCTACATTCTTGCTTAGTAATGCTTGATCACTTCCTTTAGAAGATAATCGCAAACGTACTTTTCCAAGAGATGGAAGATAAGCAAGTTTAATAGATGGAGGTAAATCACTTTCGAATGCTTCTATGCGCTCTGCGATTGCACTTTCACCCATTCCGTAGGTTAGAAAAGTTTTATGAAGTATGAAAGGAAGCTTACATTTTTCTTGAAGCCTAGGCAAAACTTCGTTTGTCATTATACCTTTCATCTCATGAGGGACTCCCGGCATAGAAACGAAAATCGTGTTACCCTTAACTAACCACATTCCAGGTGCCGTCCCAAACCGATTGAGCAACACCTCTGCTTTACTAGGCACTTCTGCCTGTGTTTTGTTTGCTTCTAACAATGGTTTTTTTACATACTCTTTAAATAAAAAAGTAATATGTTCTAGCACCTCTTGATTATGAACTAACCTATCTTCAAAATACTCACAAATGGTATGCTTTGTTATGTCGTCTTTTGTAGGTCCTAAACCACCAGTAATGATTACTAAATCAACTCTAGATTGAGCAGCATCAAACGCTTCCAGAATATGCTGCTTATCATCTTGAATCGAAGTAATTTGATACACAGACACTCCAATTTTATTGAGTTCTTTTGAAATAAAGACGCTATTAGTATCTACTATCTGGCCTATAAGAATTTCATCTCCTATAGTTATAATTTCTGCGGTCATTTAAAAATCTTCTCTTAGCTCTTCTATAACAATCATAAGTGTATTAGTTATATCGTCTAACTGTGACTGTATAGCACTCGTAGGCTTGTTAGAATTACTCCATTTTTCCATTGCTTTAATTTGCCCGAGTAAATCAATACCAAACATATCTAAGTTGGGTTTCATTTTATGTGCAAATTGATACGCCATTTTATGATTATTATTCTCAATGGCGTTTTGCATTGATTCTAAATCTGGTGGTATTTCTTCAAGAAAGGTTGCTACGATGACTCCTACAAAGTCTTCATCTCCTCCTGCAATCTCCCTTACTTGTTTTAAATTATAGTGTTTTGACATAATTATTTCACATTTATAGAAAACAACTCCGTATCTCCTAAGAATCCTTTTAACTTATCTTCTTCTTGAACGCGCCCTACACCTTCAGGTGTACCCGTAAATATAATATCACCGATTTTAAGAGTAAAATACTGAGAAACATAGCTTATTAAGGCATCTATTTTCCAAAGCATTTGGCTAGTGGAACTTTTTTGTACCACTTCCCCATTTTTTTCTAATCTAAATGGTATATCATCTACAGAGTTAAAATTTTCTTTATTAATCCACTTATTTCCAATTACTGCCGCTCCGTCAAAGCCTTTTGCTTTTTCCCACGGTAAGCCTTTTGCTTTTAGCTCTGACTGCAGATCTCTTGCCGTAAAATCTATACCTAAGCCTACTTCACTGTAATAAGTGTGAGCAAACTTCTCATCAATATGCTTACCAATTTTATTAATCTTTACAAGAATTTCTATTTCGTGATGCACATCATTTGAGAATGGTGGTATTACAAATGGATGTTTTTTGAGTAAAATTGAAGAGTCTGGCTTTAAAAAGACCACGGGATGCTCTGGTCTCTCATTTTCCAATTCTTCAATATGCTTAGCGTAGTTTCGGCCTATACAGATTAATTTCATCCTATTACTTTGTGTTGAGCTTTCTTAATTTAATTGCTGTAAGAACTTTTTTAGTATATAATGGAAAGTCTGCATTTTGAATCCAACCGAAGTACCCTGGCTCGCTATCTAATACTTCTTCTACTTTTTTACCCCTATGCTTTCCAAAAGTAAAAATTTCTATCCCATCCTTATCATAACCAATAAACCCAGCAAAGTCAGCATTTTTTTTTCGAGTACTAAATTCTCCCAAAAACTTCATGTCATTTTCTAGCTCATCATAACGCTCTATTTGTGATTTTAAAACCTCATAGGTCGCACGCGTGTCTGCAGCTGCGCTATGAGCATTTGTCAAATCTTTGCCACAATAAAACTTATAAGCTGCTACAAGCGTACGTTGTTCCATTTTATGAAAGATATTTTGAATATCTACTGCATTTCGGTTTTTCATTTCAAAATCTATACCAGTCCTTAATAATTCTTCTACTAATAAAGGAATATCAAAGCGATTCGAGTTAAAACCTCCAAGGTCTGCATCCTTAATCATATCGTGAATATCTTTTGCACGCTCTGCAAAGGTGGGCTTGTCTGCAACATCTGCATCAGTAATGCCATGTACAGCTGTAGTAGAAGCAGGAATGGGAACCGTTGGATTAATACGCTCTGTGAGTTCTTCTTCTCTACCGTCTGGAAAAATTTTTAATATGGATATTTCTACGATTCTGTCTTTTGCGACATTGATTCCTGTTGTTTCAAGATCAAAAAAGCAAATAGGTCTTGTTAGTTTTAATTGCATGTCACAAAAATACTGATTTTAGAGCTAGATTTAAGAGTGCTTTCTTTTAAGAAAAAATCTACTTTTCAATCGGCTACCTTTTTATATTCACTTTTATGACCTTCTCGACCGTTATGACTTCTATTCATACTGTTCAATAAAATCAGATTTTCGCGAAAGCGTATCTAAAAAACCAGAGGTATTTTAAAAGGAAAAACGCAGCTTTTGCCACGTTTTCCTTTATTATAAATCTTAAATTTCGCTTGAAATTATAATTCTCTTTTTGGGTCAAAATTTTCTAAATAATGCGCCACTCTTTGCACAAACTGACCTCCTAATGCGCCATTGACTACTCTGTGATCATAAGAGTGTGATAAGAACATTTTCATACGTATTCCTATAAAATCTCCTTCTGGGGTTTCAATTACAGCTGGAACTTTTCGTATAGCTCCTAGAGCTAGGATAGCTACTTGTGGCTGATTAATTATAGGTGTTCCCATGATACTACCAAAGGTACCTACATTAGTAACTGTATAGGTTCCTCCTTGTGTATCGTCTGGCTTTAACTTACCATCTCTTGCTCTTCCAGCCATATCATTTACAGATTTTGCCATACCTACGAGGTTGAGTTGATCTGCATTTTTGATTACCGGAACAATAAGGTTACCATCTGGCAAGGCGGCTGCCATACCTAGGTTAATATTTTTTCTTTTGATAATGCGATCTCCATCTACAGATATATTAATCATAGGGAAATCACGTATCGCTTTTGCTACTGCCTCCATGAAAATAGGTGTGAAGGTTAAATTTTCACCTTCACGTTTCATAAATGCATCTTTATTTTTCTTTCTCCAGTTCCAAATGTTTGTAACATCTGCCTCTATAAATGACTGCACATGTGCACTCGTCTGTACAGACGCTACCATATGATGAGAAATAAGTTTACCCATACGGCTCATTTCTATAATTTCATCTTCACCATTAACACTTACAGGAGCTGCTTTTGTGGCTGGAGATTTTACTGTAGCTTGCTTAGAGGCTGCTGATGGGTTTTTCTGATCTACAGTTGACTTTCCTGAGGTATCTCTATCTTTAAGATAAGCAAGCATATCATCTTTAGTGACGCGGTTATCTTTACCCGTCCCCATGACAGCATCAAGTTCTTCTTGAGAAACACCTTCTTCCTTAGCCATATTACGAACTAATGGAGAGTAGAATCGATCTCCAGAACTTACAGGTGTTGCTAGGGTATCTTGAGCTGCGGATACAGTTCGAGCTACGGCAGCTATGTTCTCTATCGTAGGCTTTGCATCTTGTCCAGTCTCTCCTTGTTCAGGTGTAGCATCTGAACTTCCCTCTCCTTCTATTTCTATAATGGCAATCGTTTGCCCTACAGCAATTACGTCATCTACTTCGAATAATCTTTCCACTAAGACGCCATCTACTTCACTTGGCACTTCACTATCAACCTTATCTGTAGCGATCTCAAGTACAGGTTCATCTGCCTCGATAGTATCTCCTACTTCTTTTAACCATGCTGTAAGTGTCGCTTCTGCAACACTCTCTCCCATTTTAGGTAGTTTTAATTCAAATCTTGCCATATTCGTAAACTGAAGCTGTTTAAAATCATTAATTTTGTAAAAATAACATTAAAATACATTTTACGATAAGAATATATCAATTCTCTTCACCAAAATGTATTATATCTCCCCTCCCATCACTACTATTACTTCCTACTGCAAAAGTACTGTTTTTAGGAATAATTTTAAATGTGAGTCCGCTATGCTTATGTGTTATAATTTCCTTAATAATATGTATGTAAGAGACATAAGAGGCATCAAAAAAAACTTCTTCGCCAGCTGAGAAATGTTTTAGACATCCTGCTATTCTTATAGGCTTTGAAACCGCAACTTGTAATCTATCAAGTAAAATTTCTTGATTACTCACAAGGATATAAGCTGTAGGACTGTACTTTTCTAGTTGATCTTTACGTATTCCTATTTTAAGGCTCAGTATTGATTTTAATAGAGCAACTTTTACCCCTACCTGCACGAGCAGTTGTTCTAGTTTATTTCTTTTAAAGTACTTCGTATAAAAAAGAGTCATAGCTCCAAAGAAACGCTCCCTATACACTTTATTCTTAATTGTACTTTCCCCTTTAAAGTGAATGATGGTACTAGCACCTAAATAATAATTTTTATACCCTTGTTTCAATATACTATAGGAAAGATCAATATCCTCTCCATACATAAAATAACGCTCATCAAAACCGCCTATCTCTAAATAAGACGTTTTTTTTAAAAACATAAAGGCACCTACTAAAACAGCTACTTCTCCGCTTCCCTCTACAGTAATTTTCGAGTCATAATAAGCGCTATCATAACCTAAAATCTTTTTGAGTGACACACTTGGTGTAGGAATATTACGCTTGCTTTCTGGCAAAAAATGTCCTGTACCATCAACTAATCGCACACCTATAATACCTGGTGTTTTTTTTGCTTTCGCGAAAGCAAAAACCTCATCAAAAACATGCTCTCCTAGAACAGTATCCGGATTTAAAATACAAATATATTCACCCGTAGCTGCCCCAACTCCCAAATTATTTGCTTTGGAAAATCCTAAATTGGAAGTATTAGTGATAACGATAACATCTGGAAACTTTCTAACTAGCATAGCAACACTCTCATCTACCGAAGCATTATCTACAACGATGACTTCACTATCTATATTACGAGTAGCTGCTACCACACTATCGAGACACAACTCTAAATAGTGCTGTACGTTATAGTTCACAATGATAATTGAAAGTTTCAAGCCTACCTCTTATTAGTGAAAAACATCTATACTTTGATCTATTCTATTAATTCAAAGCCTTTAATTCTTAAGTGAATTTTCAAAAGGAATACGGTGTAATATACTACGACCTAGGGTAACCTCATCTGCAAACTCCAATTCATCACCTACAGATATTCCTCTAGCTATGGTTGAAGTCGCTATGTCATATGACTCTAACTGCCGATAAATGTAAAAGTTTGTTGTATC
This sequence comes from Dokdonia sp. Hel_I_53, assembly GCF_007827465.1. Taxonomy (NCBI): domain Bacteria; kingdom Pseudomonadati; phylum Bacteroidota; class Flavobacteriia; order Flavobacteriales; family Flavobacteriaceae; genus Dokdonia; species Dokdonia sp. Hel_I_53. Next base: position 2,703,081 of record NZ_VISL01000001.1, on the reverse strand, counting down.
ACCCTCCATTGTTGAACTTAAAGCAAATATGACTTCTTTAAGTTCTCCACTTTTAGCCTTATCTATAAGAGAATATATATTTAAATCTTGAGGACCTATACCATCTAGCGGACTAATTTTACCACCCAATACGTGGTATAACCCGCGATATTGACTTGTATTTTCAATAGCCATGACATCTCTTACATCTTCTACAACACAAACAAGACTAGAATCCCTATGGGGGTTAGAACAAATCTCACACAACTCTACATCTGAGATGTTATGACATTGTTTGCAGAACTTTATTGTATCCCTCATGGTATTTAGAGCTTCGGCAAGGTGATGCGTTTGCGAGGCTGGTTGTCTCAAGAGATGAAGGACAAGTCTTAATGCTGTACGCTTACCTATCCCAGGCAATTGAGACATCTCATACACAGCATTCTCAAGAAGTTTTGAAGAAAATTCCATAATTGTAAAGATACTAGACCTTATGCGTACGCGCTAATTCTTATCTTCTAGTAAGGGCACAAACCTAAATTCTCCAAATTCTTTTTTTTCAAATGTAGTCTCACTAGTTCTTACATACAAATGCATAATTTGCGGATCGTCTCCCACCGGTATTACGAGCCTCCCTCCTACTTTGAGTTGCGAGAGAAGTGGTTTAGGAACGTAGGGTGCTCCAGCAGTAACAATGATACTATTAAAGGGAGCATATTCTGGAAGTCCTTTATAACCATCTCCAAAACTCAAAAAGCGTGGACGATACCCAAGTTTGCTAAGAAATAATTTTGTTTTTTTATACAATTCTTGCTGACGCTCTATCGAAAATACTTTAGCTCCCAATTCACAGAGCACAGCAGTTTGGTACCCACTGCCTGTACCTATTTCTAGAACCATATCTCCTTTTTCTATTTGCATGAGTTCACTTTGAAAGGCCACGGTATAGGGCTGTGAGATGGTCTGATCTGCCGCGATAGGAAAGGCTTTGTCTTGATAAGCGTGATCTTCAAAACTACTGTCCATAAAAAAATGACGCGGTATTTTACCAATAGCCTTAAGCACTGCAGCATTTGCAATGCCTTTATCTTGGAGAACTTGGACTAACAAACGTCTTTTTCCTTGGTGGCGAGTAGTATCTTTCATCGATACTAAAATAGGTCAAAAGTAAGTAGCTATAAAAATGAAACGCTAAAAATTTTTACACAAACTATTATTCAAACTTTTGCTGTAATTATTGTCTCAATAATCTTTAGATGGATTACTATAAGGAGCCACATAATCTTTTGTAAAACCTTATTTTTACACAAAATTTTCAATTATGCTTAAAGCTGGCGTTCTAGGTGCAGGACACTTAGGGAAGATTCACTTAAAACTTCTCAATATTTCAAAAAATTATGAGCTTATAGGCTTTTACGACAGCTCTAAGGAAGTGAGAGAACGGGTGTCTAAAGAATTTGGATACACTGCTTTCGACACAGAAGAAGATTTAATAGCTGCCTGCGACATGGTAGATGTTGTGACTCCAACGACCTTCCACTATCAAAGTGCAGAAAAAGTAATTAAAGCGGGGAAACATCTTTTTATAGAAAAGCCTATCACGAATACAGTTAACCAAGCAGAAAAATTACTTGCACTTGCGCAAGAATATAATGTATTGGGTCAAGTAGGACATGTGGAGCGCTTTAATCCTGCGTTTATGGCTGTAAATAATGCCATAAACAAACCCATGTTTATCGAGTCACACAGACTGGCAGAGTTTAATCCTCGTGGCACAGATGTACCAGTGGTTTTAGACTTAATGATTCATGATATTGATGCCATATTAAGCGTGGTGCAAAGCCCTGTAAAAACTGTAAATGCTAGCGGTGTTTCTGTTATTTCCGAAACTCCAGATATTGCAAATGCTCGTATTGAATTTGAAAATGGCTGTGTTGCAAACCTCACGGCAAGCCGTATCTCTATGAAAAATATGCGTAAATCCCGATTCTTTCAAAAAGACGCTTATATTTCAGTAGATTTTCTTGAGAAAAAAGTGGAAGTTGTAAAAATGAAGGATGCACCAGCAAACACTGATGATTTTGCGATGATTCTACAAAATGCAGAGGGTATAAAGAAGCAGATTTATTTTGACAATCCAGAGGTTGCTGGTAATAATGCCATCTTAGATGAATTAGACGCTTTCGCGAAAGCGATAAAAGAAAACACACCCCCTATTGTTTCTCTTCAAGCAGGAACAGAGGCCTTACGTGTTGCAAAAATGATTATTGCAGACTTTTAATATATTAATTTGTTTTTCGAAAAACAATAACATAACCTGTGTATACAGGAGTATAAAAATAAACATATGAAAATAGCAGTTATAGGAGCAGGAACAATGGGTAATGGTATCGCACATACATTTGCCCAAAGCGGCTACTCAGTTAATTTAGTAGATATCTCACAAGATTCACTAGACCGAGGCATGAATACCATTTCTAAAAATTTAGATAGAATGGTGGCCAAAGAAAAGATAAGCGCTATTGAAAAACAAGAAACTCTAGATGCCATTACCACCTACACAAACCTTGAAGAAGGTGTTCAACATGCCGATCTAGTAGTAGAAGCAGCTACAGAAAATGTAGATTTAAAGCTAAAAATCTTTGAATCTTTAAACAAAGCTACCAAAGAAGATTGCATACTTGCGACAAATACATCTTCGATCTCCATCACACAAATAGCTGCTGTAACAGATCGATCTGATAAAGTGATAGGAATGCACTTTATGAATCCAGTACCTATCATGAAACTTGTAGAAATTATACGTGGTTATAATACCAGTGACGAGACAACTTCTACTATCATGGAGCTTTCTAAGAAGCTTAGCAAAGCTCCTGTAGAGGTAAATGACTACCCAGGTTTTGTAGCTAACCGCATCTTAATGCCTATGATAAACGAAGCTATTGAGACTTTATACAATGGAGTTGCTGGTGTATATGAAATTGACACTGTGATGAAACTTGGTATGGCACACCCAATGGGCCCTTTACAGTTAGCCGATTTTATCGGTTTAGATGTTTGTCTTTCTATCTTAGAAGTGATGCACGATGGTTTTAAAAATCCTAAATACGCTCCATGCCCACTGCTTGTTAATATGGTAAGAGCAGGAAAATTTGGTGTAAAATCCGGAGAAGGGTTTTATGATTATACAGAACATAGAAAAGCTGAAAAAGTAGCAGCCATGTTTTCTTAACATTTGGTTCAGATACTAGTATAAAATGGCAAATGTTCTTCCTTTTAAAGCGGTACGACCCACACGAGATAAAGTGGGGCTGGTAGCTACACGCGCTTATCAGTTTTACGACCAAGAAGGAAGAGATTTTAGAATGTCTCAGAATCCATTTTCTTTTCTACACATCATAAATCCTGGGTACAAGTATGACAAAGAAGTTTTAGGCAAAGAACGTTTTAAATTAGTAAAAAATAGATATCAAGAATTTAAAGAAGAGGGTATTTTGTTTCAAGAGGAATTACCTGCCTATTATATTTATAAAATTGTAGATCGTGAACAGAATTCCTATGTAGGCATTATAGCTTCTGCCTGTGTAAATGATTATAAAAATGACTGTATCAAGAAACATGAAAACACCATAGAGCACCGTGAGACTCTCTTTAAACAATATCTAGAAACCGTAGGTTTTAATGCAGAAGCCGTGTTGATTACATATCCAGAAAATGACACGTTGACAACTATCATTGATACAATAATGACACAAAGAGCAGAGTATGAATTTACTACTACTTACCGTGACACACATTATTTATGGCCCGTAACTAATGCTGTACAGGTAAGAAAAATAAAAGATTCTTTTTCTAAAATTGATACCCTTTACATTGCAGATGGTCATCATAGGTCAGCCTCATCTGCACTGCTCTCAAAAGATCATCAACAACAAGAGTCCTTTCAACATTTTATGAGTTTTTTAATCCCTGAATCAGATTTAAGGATTTATGAGTTTAATAGACTCATTAAGGATTTAAATGGCTTAACTAAAGAGTCTTTTTTAATTGCTCTTGATGGTTATTTCCGCATAGAAAATCGTGGTAGTGTTTTATACAAACCCTCAAAAAAACACCATTTTAACATGTACCTTGATGGAGAGTACTACAGTCTTTATTTAAGACATAGTCTACGAGAGTTTCATTCTCCATTAGATAAATTAGATACTCAAATATTATGCGAAACAATCCTAGAGCCCATTTTAAAGATTAAAGATGTTCGTAATGATCGTCGTATTGATTATGTAGACGGTCGTAAAGAAATAAGTGCTATAAAAGATCGAGTTGATAGTGGAGAATATGCTGTTGCCTTTGGTATGCTTCCTGTCACAATCGAAGAACTTAAAGAAATTGCAGACGCTGGACTTAAAATGCCCCCAAAAAGTACGTATATTGAGCCTAAGCTAAGAAGCGGAATCACCATTTACGAATTTTAATGAGCATAGCAGAGAATATAGTTCGCTTTCGTGAAAGCATACCTGACCAAGTTACTTTAGTCGCGGTATCTAAAACCAAGCCTGTAAGCGATCTTATGGAAGCTTATGAAATTGGACAACGCATTTTTGGAGAAAATAAAGTCCAAGAAATGACAGAGAAGTGGGAGCAGATGCCAAAGGATATTAAATGGCATATGATAGGTCACGTACAGACTAATAAAGTGAAATATATGGCACCCTATGTTGATCTTATACACGCTGTAGACAGACTTAAGCTTCTCAAAGAAATAGACAAACAAGCAAAAGAAAATAATCGTGTGATCAATGTATTGATTCAAGTGAAAATTGCTCGAGAAGATTCAAAATTTGGGATGCCAGTTTCTGAAGTGATTAGCTTTTTTGATGAAAAAATTTCTGAAAACTACCCTCATGTGCGAGTACTGGGATTGATGGGTATGGCTACCTTTACAGATAATGAAGATCAAGTCTCTGCAGAGTTTGAGTTGCTTGAAGGTTTGTTTATACGCTTTCGCGAAAGCGCAAAACTTTCAATTCTATCATCTGGAATGAGTGGCGATTATAAACTAGCTGTTAATCATGGAAGTACTATGATACGAGTAGGAAGTAGTATTTTTGGGGAACGAAATTATAACTAATACATTTAATAACTAATTTTTCAAATAAATACAAATTCTATCTACGCTATACTCGACATAGAAACTACAGGAGGAAAATACAACGAAGAAGGTATTACAGAGATCGCCATATATAAATATGACGGCACTAAAATCGTAGATCAATTTGTAACACTAGTAAATCCTGAACGCCCCATACAGGCTTTTGTAGTAGGACTTACAGGGATTAATAGCGAAATGTTACGTGAATCCCCAAAATTTTATGAGATTGCCAAACGAATTATAGAAATAACAGAAAATTGCATCCTAGTTGCTCACAATGCTCAGTTTGATTATCGCATTTTAAACCTTGAGTTTGATAGACTGGGCTATACATTTAACAGAACTACCTTATGCACTGTTGAGCTTTCTCAAGAATTATTGCCTGGACATAGTAGCTATAGCTTAGGAAAACTCACCAAAGCCCTAGGTATATCTATGTCTAACAGACATCGTGCAGATGGGGATGCCCTTGCAACTGTAAAACTCTTTGAGGTTTTAAAAGATCGAGATGTTGAAAACGAAAGAATTACTGCTGCAGTACGCTCGTTTCCTAAAAAACATATGGATACGAAGCTTAAAAAACTCATTAAAAGTGTCCCTTCAGAAACAGGGGTGTACTATATACATGACGTAAACAATACAATCATCTATATAGGAAAAAGCAAGAATATGAGAAAGCGTCTTACACAGCATTTTACAAACGACAACCGTAAGAGTAAAAAAATTCAAGAAGATGTAGAAAGTGTCTCTTTTGAAGAGACGGGAAGTGAACTCATCGCATTACTTAAAGAAAATGAGGAAATAAAACTTCACAAACCTAAATTTAATAGGGCGTTGAGGCGCTCAAAGTTCAAAGTTCAATTAACTCACTTTAAGGATCAAGAAGGTTATATTCATTTAAAAACAGAGAAAGCTGATGGTCGCAAGCAAGCCATTACCACTTTTAGCAACTCTATGAGTGCAAGAGCAAATCTCGATCGAATTATTAGTTCTTACGACTTGTGCTTGAATAAATCAATTTACAATAAATCTGGAAGTTGCTTTAATCATGGTATCGGTAAATGTAATGGTGCTTGCGTAGGAAAAGAAACACCAGACCTGTACAACCTCCGCGTAGAAGCTTTCATAAGCAAGCATAGTTTCCAAAATAGAAATATGGTCATTATGGATAGAGGTCGTAATAAAGATGAACGCTCGATTGTTCTTATAGAAGAGGGTATTTTTAAAGGAGTAGGTTATTATAAGTCTAATTTAGAACTTCCCGATAGAGATGCACTACAGTCTATTATAACCTCCATGGATAATAATAGAGATGCACAACATATTATCCAAAGTTACACACGAAGTAAGAAAAAATTAAAAATTATTCCTCTTGATGAATTAAAGAGCGTATAATTTATATAAAAGTATTTTTAAGTAATAAAACATTTACACTTTGGAAAAAGACAGTAAATATAACTGGCGACAGAAGCTGCACGATATTATATATGAAGCAGATACTCCTGCTGGAAAATCTTTTGACGTAATACTACTCATTCTAATTCTTGCAAGTATCATACTTGTTATGTTAGAAAGTGTAAAAAGTATAGGTGCTAGGTATCATGATTTTTTTGAAATAGGTGAATGGATTATCACTATATTTTTTACCATAGAGTATTTTGCGCGTATTATCACGGTAAAAAAACCATCCACTTATATTTTTAGTTTTTACGGGCTAATAGATTTTTTCTCTACCATACCACAATATCTTGCTTTCTTTTTTATCGGTTCAAACGCATTGCTTACCATACGTGCTTTAAGACTTCTTAGGGTATTTAGAATTTTGAAAATAACTCGGTATGTAGGGGAGTCTAATAAACTAGCAAAGGCAATAAAAGATAGTAAAGCAAAAGTGAGTATTTTTCTTTTTGCCGTTCTCATACTGTGCATCATTGCTGGAACCCTAATGTATATGATAGAAGGTGAGGAAAGTGGTTTTTCAAGTATTCCAGTAAGTGTTTATTGGTGTATTGTAACTCTAACTACTGTAGGTTTTGGAGATATTGCTCCCGTAACTCCATTAGGACAGTTAATTGCCGCAATTATTATGATAATGGGATATGGCATTATTGCTGTACCTACAGGAATTGTGAGTGCAGAATATGCAAAAGATCAAGACGCAAGTAAAATTACTATAGACGGAGAGGATTACGTTCATATGAATACACAAGCTTGTGAAAATTGCAATGCTAGAAAACATCGCGATGATGCTCTTTTTTGTCATAATTGTGGGCATTCACTTTTTATAAATGAATAAATATCTCATAGCCATAGTAGGCCCTACTGCCATAGGTAAAACTGCCTTGTCTATAAAAATTGCACAGCAGTATAACACTGAAATTCTTTCTGCAGATTCTCGTCAATTCTTTAAAGAAATGTATATCGGGACTGCAGTTCCAGAACCTGATGAGATCGCTGCAGCACCACACCACTTCATACAACATCTATCTGTCGATGATCCATATAGCGTGGGACAGTTTGAAAAGGATGCCATTTCAAAAATAAAACAACTCCATTTACAACATGACAAGCTTGTAATGGTAGGCGGTTCTGGGATGTATGTAGATGCAGTAATAAATGGTCTTGATGATTTTCCTAAAGTTAAACCAGGAATAAGAGATCAACTGCAAGAACTTTTCAAAAGTGAAGGTGTTGTTGCCTTACAAAATTTACTTTTTGAGAAGGACCCAGAATATTACAGAATCGTAGACATATCTAACGCACAGCGGATTATAAGAGCACTAGAAGTCTGTCTGTCTTCTGGGAATTCTTTTTCTTCATATCGAAACAAACCTAGGACTCAGAGAGATTTTCAGACAATTAAATTAGGCCTATCTGCAGATCGTGAAGTAATCTATGAGCGTATTAATAAAAGGGTGGATATTATGATTGCAAATGGATTAGTAGAAGAGGTACGCAGTTTGCTTTCGCGAAAGCACAACAACGCACTTATCACTGTAGGGTATCGTGAAATTTTTGAATATTTTGAAGGAAAAGTTACGCTAGAAAGAGCTATTGAAAATATTAAGACAAATACTCGTCGCTTTGCCAAAAGGCAATTAACATGGTATCGACGTGATGAAAGTATTAAGTGGTTTGACTACAAAACACCGCTTTCTGAAATTATTTCATTCTTAAACACAAAAACGCACCGCTAAATTAGCGGTACGTTTTATACACCAATATCTTATAGTATTTTTATTATTCTTCTTTCTTAACTACAAGACGGAAACCTTCTCCGTGAATGTTAAGAATTTCAACAGAATCATCTACCTTAAGATACTTACGAAGTTTTGCTATGTATACATCCATACTTCTAGAGGTAAAATAGTTATCGTCTCTCCATATCTTAGTGAGTGCTAGTTCACGAGGCATTAAATCATTTTCATGTAATGCTAACATGCGTAACAGTTCATTTTCTTTAGGAGATAATTTTATAGGCTCCTCCTCTTTAAAAGTTAGAAAACGAAGTTTAGAATTTAAGTGGAAGTTTCCAATATTGAATTCAAACTGCTTGCTATCGGCAACAGAATCTACTGCTTTACGCTGTATTATTGCTTTAATTTTCATCAAAAGCACTTCACTATCGAAAGGCTTATTTAGATAATCATCAGCCCCAACTTTATACCCCTTAAGAACATCTTCTTTAAGTGCCTTTGCAGTTAAAAAGATGATAGGAACATCTTCGTTTTTATCACGTATCTCTTTTGCTAGTGTAAATCCATCTTTGTAAGGCATCATTACATCAAGAATACATAAATCATAATCGTCTTTCTTGAATTTTTCAAATCCTTCCATACCATTTTTTGCATGAGTAACATCATAGTCATTCATCATTAAATAGTCTTTAAGAACTGTACCAAAGTTTGGATCGTCTTCTACTAGTAAAATCTTTTTGTTTTCAGTTTCCATATATTATGATATTAGTGGTAATTTAATTATAAATGTGCTTCCTTTTCCTAGTTCGCTTTCAACGTAAATTTCCCCTTGATGGTCATCTACGATACGTTTTGCATAGGCAAGACCTAGCCCATGTCCCTTTACATTATGTATGTCTCCGGTATGCTCACGATAGAATTTTTCAAAAACTTTTTTCTGAACCGCCTTTGACATGCCATCTCCTTTATCGCTTATTTTTACTATAATAAGGTCTTTTACGTTCTCTGTATATACATCTATACCTAAAGAACGTTCTTCTGATGTATATTTAACAGCATTGTCCAAAATGTTGACGAGCACATTTGTAAAATGCGACTCATTTGCGAGCACGGAGGTACGATCAGCGTTTAAGTGCATATTCACATATCCATTTCTATCTTCAACAATAAGTGATATGTGATTGATGGCATCTTCAACCAGTTCGTTCATATCAAGTCGCTCTTTTTGAATATCCAGTTCGTTTTTTTCAAGTTTTGATATGCGCAATACATTTTCTACCTGTGCATGCATCCTCTTATTTTCCTCTCGTATAAGACCATGGTAGTAAGATACTTTTTCTGGAAAGGATGATATTTTTGGGTTTTTTAAAGCATCTAATGCAAGATTTATAGTAGCTATAGGTGTTTTAAATTCATGCGTCATGTTATTAATAAAATCAGTTTTTATTTCTGATATCTGACGCTGTTTATTAAGCTGATGCAATGCACTAGAATATGCGATTACAATAATAAGCGTAAAAATTATAGACAGGACGGCCATTCCAATTATTGAAGAAATGACAAATCTTTTTTCTCCTGGAAATTGAACATATAAGGTATAATCACTTACATCTTTATCATACGAAAACAATTGTTCTACATATGAGGGGGCATCCTTACTATATTTAAAATTTTCTGAATGTACTTTAGTTAAAAGACCGTTGCTATAAACTCCAAAGTCAAAGTCTGTCTCTACATTACGTTCTACAAGTTCTATAGTTAGAATTCTTCTTATTTCCTCTGAAGTTAACCGCTTATGTATAGGTATATCCTTTGTAATTTCATAAGCTATCTCTGCAAAACGTTTCTTTTCAAAATCTATAAGTCTAGAAAACTCTTGGATTCTGTTAGAAGTAGACTCCTGATTTCCATCGATTGCATTTTTCTTTAAAATTTGTGTAGTTTTCCTTTGGGTATATCTTTTGAATTGAATGCTATCCCCTTGCTCTGATACATATCCTGGAGCTGTAAGCTTAAAATCTTCTTGGAGAATTCCGTTTTTATATAATGTGAGTTCGTTATTTACGAGATCTTCATTTATGAAAAAATATTCATCAAAACTGATATCATCTGACATACCGATGCTATCTGCTAGCTTTTGAATAGGGTAATAATAATCCTCTAGTTCTCTATTTTCTATTTGATCTATTGTGGCAGCAAGTGACTGCCTCGCGTTAAAACTAAATTGCTCCCGCTTTGCATCAACGCTACTAGAAATCCAGTAGCCCTGCACAAAAATGATCCCGATGAGGGATAGACTCATCAGTACAATTAAAGAGTAAAACAATTTTTTATTCACTACTCAAAAGTAAGATTTTAACATTTGCATTCTTTTCAGTTTAACCAAATGTTAACAAGCTGTCAAAAAGCCCCTACCACCCTGAACTTATGCGCTTTACAATATGCTTATGAAGACGAACCACGCATTGTCGAGCTAAATCAAGATTAATATTCTCTATAGCAGCATCTGAGAGCGCTTCTTTTCGATTATCAGACCATTGCATATTCATTCTGGACAGTACTTCATCCTTGCTACTTTTGTCTCTTTTCATAACTCGATCTATTCGCAAAGATTGCGGTGCTTTTACTAGAATAAGGTAATCACAATTTTTATATCCACCATTTTCAAAAAGAATCGCAGCTTCCTTAATCACATAAGGTGTGTCTTGTGCAGACAACCAGTTTTTGAAGTCAACTACTACAGCGGGATGTACCAGATTGTTGAGGGCTGCTAATAATTCTTTATTATTAAAAACCTTATTAGCAATCCATTTTCTATTGAGCTCATTTTTTATGTATGCCTCCTCACCTAGTAATTTTTTTATTTCTTTTACTAACTGAGCATTTTCAACCATAAGATTTTTGGCTGCTTTATCTGCGGTGTAGATAGGAACCCCTAGCTCACTAAAAAAGTTAGCAATGGTGGTCTTACCACTACCTATTCCGCCTGTGAGTCCCACAATCTTCATATAATTAGTCTATTAAAATAAACTGTACTTGTTTATCTACTAGCCTTACTGAAGAGATATTTTTAGGCATTCTACTAATAGTTAAAGGTAAATAATTATCAGTCGTAGATTTTTTATCATATACACAAGACACAAGAAAGTCAGAAGAAGAAACCTCATCAAAATCATCTAACTGCACAGTATAAATGATTTGCACCGTTTTAGGTAATATTTTTAATTTACCTCCTACGTTATTTATTACTTGAATGGGAACAGTTACCGTTCCTTCTGTAAAACGGTTTACATCCTGATCGATGACTACTTTGCTAATACTATATTTTAAAATTTCTGTACTATCTGGTTTTTCTAAAATTAATTCTTCATGTATGGAACTACTTACATCTTCCACACTATACTTCTGTGTTTGCACTTCATTTATGGTTTTCAATAGTGCACTCGGCCCTACTATTGTCACAGAGTCTGGAGAAATCAACAGTTTCTCTGTAGCGCCATAACCTGGTGCATAATTGACATCTACATCGGCTGTAATTTCAACCCTCTTACTAGCCATAGAATCTACAACAACAATAATCTCTGTTGGTTTTGTACTGGTAACATCTATATTTCCATGTAGGGCGTTTCGTAAATCTTCTACATGATCATTCACCACATAAGTATATGCTCCATCTCCCGTTTTCTTCATAGAGGAAAAAGAAACTTTAATCTCTGATCCACTTACACTATTGCGCAACATGGCAAAACCTGTATGACTTGCATTTACATTGATCACTTCTGGAGATATATAACGGATAGATTTTTCTAAAGGCAGGTCTACGATATCAAGCGCCAGTTCATAATTAGTCGTATAAGTTTTTGATAATTTAATTAAGCCCGCCACTAATGTTGTGAGCAATAAAAAGAATATAAACTCTCTTGCTGTAGTGCTATTAATTTTGATCTTTTTTAAAATCGACATAAACTTATTTTTATATCTAATTTACTTAAAAAAAAGATGAGGATATCGCTTTTTAGGAAGCTTACCTCTCCAATTAATCTCAACTGAAGAAGACAAAAAGCCCGTTCCGTAGCCATAAAATTGAATAAGTGTTGCAAATACACTCATTACTCCTATAGTCAAATTTTTATTTAACAGTGTAGAATGTAATCCAAGTATAATGAAGTAAACCACATAAAGACACAATAAAGAGATCGTAAAAGGCAAAATGATAAGTGCAGCTGCTAACCCAATAATAAATAGAGAGGGAAACCAATAAGTCGTCTTTTTTGACATAGGATGCCAGCTATTTAAAATAGGTCTTACAAGACCAAATTTATGAACTTGGGTATAGAATTTCTTCCAAGATATACGCCTTTTATGATATACGTAAGCTTTCTTGATTAATCTACTTTCAAAACCTTGTTTCCAAAGTCGTAAGACAAGGTCTGGATCTTCACCAGGATGAATATCTCCAAAACCGCCGCTTATTTCAAAGGCCTGTTTAGATAAGCCCATGTTGAAGCTACGCGGCTGGAATTTACCGGCATCTTCACTCCCTCCTCTTATGCCTCCAGTGGTAAGAAAAGAGGTCATACTATAGCTTATTGCTTTTTGTAAATGTGAAAAATCCGGGTGTGCAGCATCAGGTCCTCCAAAAAAATCTACATAATTTCCCTCTAGCTCACTATGCATATTTGCGACATAAGTGCTAGGCAAAATACAGTCTGAATCCAAAATGATAAAGTAAGTACCCTTTGCTTTACGCATTCCATAATTTCTTGAACTCCCTGGCCCTGAGTTCCCTTTAGAGAAATAACTTATATCTAAGTCTGGAAACTTTTCTACCTCAGAAAGACAAGGAACTGTAGAACCATCTTCAATAATAACAATTTCAAAAGGGATGACACCTTCCTGTAAAGCAAAACTAGCGAGCAACTCTGCTATTTCATCAGGACGATTGTAAACTGGAATGATAAATGAATAAGATCGTTGCATTAGAACAAAGCTAAGTTTTATGGTTTGCACCTACAATAAAAAACCACTGAAGAAATAACTACAGTGGTTTAAATATTATAAGTTCGCTTTCGCGAAAGCGTATATCTTATGAGTGCCCTTCAGCTTTCATAAAAGAATCCATCACTTCATTACTTACTCCTGTATTGCTAAAGCCTCCATCATTGTAAAGGTTTTGCATTGTAACTCGTTTTGTAAGATCTGAAAATAAAGTAATTGTATAGTCTGCACAATCTTGTGCTGTTGCATTTCCTAATGGGCTCATTTTATCTGCATAAGCAAGGAAACCATCAAATCCTTTTACTCCCTGACCTGCGGTTGTAGGTGTAGGAGATTGAGAAATTGTATTTACGCGAACATTTTTTTCTTTGCCGTAAAAGTATCCAAAACTACGTGCTATAGATTCTAACAAAGCTTTATTATCTGCCATATCATTATAGTCAGGAAAAACTCGTTGAGCTGCCATATACGTAAGGGCAACGATACTTCCCCACTCGTTCATTGCATCTTTTTGATACAACGTTTGCATTACTTTATGAAAAGAGGTAGCAGAGACGTCTGTTCCTTTTTGTGTCCAGTCATACTTTTGATCTGTGTAGGCTCTACCTTTACGCACATTTACTGACATTCCAATAGAGTGCAGAACGAAATCTAATTTACCACCTAAAATTTCTTGAGCTTTTTCAATCAGATTTTCAAGATCTTCCAGAGATGTTGCATCTGCTGGAATAATTTCTGAGCTTGTTTTTTCTGCAAGCTCATTAATCTGACCCATACGCATTGCAATAGGAGCATTTGTAAGTACAAATTTACCTCCTTCTTCGTGTACACGTTCTGCGGTTTTCCAAGCTATAGAATTTGAATCCAATGCTCCAAATATAATTCCGCGTTTGCCTTTTAGTAAGTTATAACTCATAATATGGTTGATAGTTTTGTAGTTAGGTTAATATTTCTAAACACTTACATAGCCATTGGCTATAATTTAGAGTGTAAATATCGTAGTTTCTATTTAAAAATAATTAGTTTAAAAGGTTTTTTGCGTGCTCAATAGCAGCGCTACTTTCAGTATTACCTCCACCTAGCATTCCTGCAATCTCCTTAATGCGCTCTTCCTTGTCTAGAGGTTCTATGAAAGTCTGTGTTTTATCTGAAACATCTTTCTTAAATACTTTAAAATGGGCGTTTCCTTGTCCAGCTATCTGAGGTAAATGTGTAATACTTATAAGCTGCATAGTTTGTCCCATCTGCTTCAAAATATTACCCATTTTTACAGCAATGTCACCGCTTACACCCGTATCTATCTCATCAAAAATAAGCGTTGGAAGTTGTTTGTGATTACTCAATACAGATTTGAGCGCTAGCATTACTCTTGATAATTCTCCTCCAGAAGCTGCCTTCCCTAAAGGTTTAAGCTCACTCCCTTTATTTGCCGAAAATAGAAATTCTAGGTCCACATCCCCAGATAAATCTAACACCTCCTTTTCTGTAAGTTCTATTTTGAGTTGAGCGTTAGGCATCCCTAAAGCCCCAAGTATTTGCTCTACATGAGCTATAAGATTTGGTATAGAATTTTTCCTCTTCTTATTTAATTGTGCTGCAATAGCAAGTGCACTAGACTTTTCTTTTTCTATTTTCTGCTCTAGTGTATGAGCAGTACCATCTGCCCCTTCAACTTCTTGCAAGAAGATATCCAAACTGTCTTTTATTTCGATAAGTTGTTCTAAAGAGTCCACTTGATGCTTTTTCATTAACGAGTGCAACAACTGCAGTCTATTATTATGACGCTCAAGAGTTAGTGGATCTGCATCTACTGTCTCTGACAGATCAGAAAGAGTACTAGAAACATCTTCTAACTCTATCAATACACTATGCACTCGATTATATAACTCTTTATACTGAGATCCATAATTAGTAAGCTTAGACAGTGCCGCTCTGGATTGGGTTAATTGATCAATAGCTCCAGCCTCTTCAAGTCCAATTTTTTGAATAGCCTCTACTAATTGCTGCATAATCTTATCTGCATTACTTAGCGTATCTAGCTCGTCTTCTAATAGTTTATACTCTCCCTCAGTGAGCTGAGCTTCATCAAGCTCTGCATACAAGAATGATTTATAATCAAACTCCTGTTGTGCTTTTGCTTGTTTTTCCTTTAAAACTTTCAGGTCACTTTGTGCTTTCTTAAATGCTTTAAAGTACGTTCTATACTCATCTAATAAATCAATATTCTCAGAATAGGTGTCAAGAATATTAAACTGAAATTCGTTCTCCACCACTTCCAGAGTTTTGTGCTGGCTGTGAATATCAACCAATAGCGCTCCAAGTGAAGCTAATTGAGATAAAGTGACGGGAGTATCATTTATGAATGCACGACTTTTACCAGAGGGTAATAACTCGCGGCGTATGATAGTTTGTACTTCGTAATCGAGATCATTTCTTTTAAAAAAGTACTCCAGATTATAATCCTTTACGGCAAACACCCCTTCTACGATACATTTTTCACTTGCTACACCAGCGCTAGAGCTATCTGCTCTTTTACCTGTAATCAATCCTAATGCACCAAGTAGAATGGATTTTCCCGCTCCTGTCTCACCAGTTATTACGGTAAAACCCTCTTTAAAGTCTAGCTGCACTTTTTCAATCAGTGCATAATTTTTAATTGATAATGATTGAAGCAAATGAGTTTTAATTAAGAGGTTAAACTTGTAAAATAAAATTACAAAATATAGAACTTATAAGTAATTTTAAATTACAATTTGCTTTTGTAAATCTTTAGAAAGTAATCGTCTTCCAATATTGAGACTTTGTTGGGGCTATCGTATTGAGTGTTTCTACAAGATCTGTAATACTTACTTGTGGGCCTCCAGAGAACATAGAAGCAATCTCGTCTGCTTTAGTATCAAAAAATACACGCGTTAAAAAATTATTTGGACGCTTTCTATACATTGTCTCTAACTGAACAATGGTTGTTGCTATTTTTTGCTTGCTACGTTTCTTATCTTGAACCATTACATCTAGACCGTTGCGATGGTAATTATACATGACACCATTAAATTCTCTAAAATTAGGTGACAACAAATCTTCATTGAGTCTATATCTTGACTGCGCCCCATCTTGTGGATTCCATCCCGTTTCTGAACTAGGCTGTGCGGTTGTTATAATTTGTTTAGCCTCCTCAAAAAAAGAATCTCCATCACCTAATTTAAAAGTGCTAGCATCAATACCTATAATTGTATAAGCATAAAATGCCATCACGGAAACAAGATTTGACTCATATACATTAGGATTGAAAACTAAAGGCTGAAATTCTGTATAGTTAAAATCAAATTGCTTATCATTAAAGTTAAGTGTAGGTGTAAAATAATTAGACCCATATACAGGTCGAGAGGCCCCTACTTGCACGCTGGCGCGAAAACTATTCCCATCCAGCTCTGTTACAATTATATTAAAAGAGCAATCGATTTTTTCTTGCTGCTTGTAGACCCTATCTGTCCACTTAGTATTGTTAACAAACTCTGTAAGCGCTCTCTCTAATGTTTTAAACACTTGTAAATCTGCCTTTGCGGTTTGTTCAGCATTAATTATCACTACCGCATTAAGTTCTTGTCCAATGCTAATTGTAGAAACAAGAAAAACAAAAACTATCGTAAAAATTTTCATACTACTTGTGCTGTTATTTTTTCAAAAATATCAATTGCTACTTCTGCTTTACTTTTAAGATCATAAGTAGTAACAGAACCATTTTTCTCTATAAACGTAATTTTATTCGTTTTGGTCTTAAAACCTGCTCCTTTATCATTTAAAGAATTTAAAACTATTGCATCTAAATTTTTCTTATGGAGCTTCTTCGTAGCATTATCAACCTCATTTTCTGTTTCAAGTGCAAAACCTAAAATGTACTGCTTCTCTTTTATAGCGCCTAAAGATGAGAGTATGTCTTTAGTTTTAGTAAGTTCTATATGTATATTCTTATCGTCCTTTTTTATTTTTTCAGGAGCAACATTTACTGGCTTATAATCTGCTACTGCAGCAGCTGCAATAACAATATCACAGTTTTTAAAAACAGTATGTGCTGCCTCATACATCTCGTCGCCAGAAACAACATTGTGTACATTAATAAGACTATGATCTACTTTGATGTTGCTAGGACCAAGAATAAGGTCTACCTCTGCTCCTAATGCGGCTGCTTGTAATGCCAGTTTACACCCCATCATACCACTACTGTGATTTCCAATAAACCTTACAGGGTCTATCGCTTCATAGGTGGGGCCTGCAGTGATCAATACTCTTTTCCCTTTAAGAGGTAATTTTGAAAGCACATCGCTTTCGATAAACGTCACAATATCATCTGGCTCTGCCATACGTCCTTTGCCTATAAGACCAGAGGCAAGCTCCCCACTAGTTGCAGGAATCATGATATTACCATAAGATTGTAATTTCAAAAAGGAAGCTTCAGAAGATGGGTGTTTATACATATCTAAATCCATAGCAGGGGCAAAATATACTGGACACTTTGCACTTAGATAGGTGGCAAGTAACAAATTATCACTTGCTCCATTAGCCATTTTAGATAAGGTATTGGCAGTTGCGGGGGCAATAATCATTAGGTCTGCCCAAAGGCCAAGCTCTACATGATTAGTCCACATAGCATTAACATCTTCTTTCTTTGTAAATGAGGAGTGTACTTCATTTCGCGAAAGCGTACTTAATGTAAGAGGTGTAACAAAATCTTTTGCTGCTTCTGTCATCACTACACGTACAGAAGCGCCAGCCTTTATGAGTGACCTCACAAGACTGGCGCTTTTATATGCAGCTATGCCAGCGGTGACTCCTAATAGGATATGTTTACCGCTTAAAATCGACATCGACTTATGCCTTACTTTCTTCCTCCGTTACCGAAGGATCTCTGTGGTAAATTCGATTTTCTAACCACTCTTGCACTGCAAGCGCATGTGCTTTAGGCAAACGTTCGTAGAACTTAGAAACTTCGATTTGTTCTTTATTTTCAAAAATTTCCTCAAGGCTATCGTTGAAAGTAGCAAATTCATCCAATTTTTCTGAAAGCTCTTTTTTAATCTCAGTGTTAATTTGAGACGCACGCTTAGCAATAATTGATATTGCTTCATAGATATTATCTGTAGGTGCATCTACAAGATTTTTATCTATAGTTGTGGTGCTTAAAGGGGCATCAATGTCCTTAATATTCATAATATTCTTCTTTAATTTAATTCTTCTCAGCTATCTTGTAGCTCCCTATTAATTATTTCTAATCGCTCTGCAGCTTCCTCTGCATATTTACCTTGAGGAAAGTATTTTTCTAGTACAAGGTAAGCGTTTTTTGCAGCCTGCAATCGTTCTTCTTTTAATCGTTGAACACTTCCTAAACCTAATTGGTATGCGGAGTCGAATTTCCAGAATAACGCATCTTCTCTATATTTAGAGCCTGGATAATCTTGCAAGAAATTATCAAAAGCCTTTATGGCATTAGGAAAAGTACCTCTACTGGCACCTATTTTATTATATCCTTTAGCAATTTTATAGGCTTTATACTCAATCTTATCTCTAAGTTCTTGAGCCATCTCATTTGCATCAGTAAGCCTCTCAGAATCTGGGTAGGCATTAATGAAATTTTGTAGTTTTTCTGTAGCCACAAAGGTATCACCCTGATCTAAATCATACCTAGGAGATCTTTTGTAATAACTCTTTGCACTTTTAAAAGCTGCTTCCTCTCTCTTAGTACTTTCTGGAAATGCTTTTGTAAAACGTTCAAATTGATACCCAGACAGATAGTAATCACCTATTTGGTAATAAGAATCTGCATATAAAAAAGATACGCGTTCTGCTTGTGGCCTTCCTCTGTAAAGAGGTTCAATTTGTTCCCAAAGCTTAAGTGATTTTTTATATTTACCTTGTTTATACAAGGAGTCTGCAAATGAATATTTTGCAGCAATATCATCGTTTTTAAGAACATCTTGGTACGGAGAACAGGAGCTCAAAAATATGATTGCAATAAAGAGTAAAAAAAGATTCTTCATAAGGGTCTAAAACAGCAGGCAAAATTACATAAAATCATCGATATATCATAACCGTTTAATCCTAAAGCCTTAAATTAGTGTATACCACTTGGATTAATTATTAGTATGGAAGTTTAATCGCATTATAAATCTTTCATAAACGAGCTTATTCTATGAGTAAGATCATCTGTAGCTACAACAAGTGGAAGTCTCACATAGGGTTTACAAATCTCTAAATGAGAAAGTAAAGCTTTTATACCAGCTGGATTGCCTTCTTCAAAGATAAGATCTATCACTTCAAGCAACTGCAAATGCTCCTTGTATGCATTTCTTTCATCTCCATTGCGAACACCAGAAATTACATCGCCAAAAGCTTTAGGAAGACCTTGACCTATTACAGAAATCACACCCTGGCCACCAGCTGAAATTAATGAAGGTGCCAGTGCATCATCTCCAGAAAGGACTATAAAGCCTTCAGGTACATCATGTAGAAGTTTTAAGACCTGAGCCATGTCGTCTATGGCTTCCTTAACACCTACAATATTTTTAAAATCACGGGCCAATCTTGCTACGGTAGTAGGAAGCATATTACTAGCGGTTCTCCCAGGCACATTATACAAAATCACTGGCAATGGACTCACTTTTGCTATAGCGGAAAAATGTTGATAAATCCCTTCTTGAGTTGGCTTATTATAACAAGGAGAGACAGACAAAATAGCCGTTACTCCATCTAGATTTGTCTCCTCGATTTCTCTTACAACTGCTGTTGTATGATTACCACCTATTCCTAACACAATAGGCA
Organism: Dokdonia sp. Hel_I_53; assembly: GCF_007827465.1. Taxonomy (NCBI): domain Bacteria; kingdom Pseudomonadati; phylum Bacteroidota; class Flavobacteriia; order Flavobacteriales; family Flavobacteriaceae; genus Dokdonia; species Dokdonia sp. Hel_I_53. The sequence goes on along the minus strand of NZ_VISL01000001.1, from coordinate 2,682,942 downwards.
AACGACCATTATTTATTCTAATCACATGATCAAGCACTTCTCTTTTCTCTACAGCGGTAAGTGTCGCACTTTCTGCTGTGGTGCCCATCACTACAAAATAATCTGTTCCATTAGAAATGTTATACTCAAGTAACTTTGTAAGACCACTGAAATCTATAGACAAATCCTCATTAAACGGCGTGACAAGCGCAACCCCTAATCCTCTTAATAATTGCATTATTTGATAATCTTTAAATATTTTTTTAATTCTCTTATAAAATCTTGTTCTTTTCCTATACCTGTTTGAATGATAAGGTCATTGAGCTGTTGGTTATTCATCGAAATACCCACCTTGAAATAAGCCTGTGAGGCTGCTGAAAGAAGTTGCAAAGAAATTCTCTCGCCATCATAATAATTAATTAAGATATCATATCGCTTTTGCGAAAAATCTTTTAAAACATCAGATTTAAGAACCCCATTCCACCCTATATCTTTATCAGAAAATAGTGCCTGTTTCCCATTATCATCTTTTGGAAGTTCTTCTACATAGGAAATAACATCTACCTCTAAAGATGGGTTATTAGTAATTGCTTTCTTTAAATCACTTATAAATTCAGATTTAAAAGCTTTAGCATCACATTGTAAAATACATATAGCCACAGGTTCTTTTTTAAAAGATTCGAACTTCCGATCTCTTAAATGTTTATCTATTTTTCTAGCAATGGACGTTACCTTTAAGCTATTTAAAAACATTAACTTTACTTTGAAACAAATGTAGCCAAAAATTTACCTCCATACAGATGCAAATAGTAAGTAGAAATTCACTTTTAACGACGATAATAACTATTGTTATATGTACAACAACTATCTCCTGCACTAACAATAAATCATACCGCCCTGAAAGAATTAAAAGTGAAGTTATTTCTGTAAACAATAGTGTTTCGAAAAATCAAGAACTCAGTGATTTTATAAAACCATATAAAAATGCAATTCAACTTGAAATGGATAGCATTTTAGCCTATGCACCTGCATCCTACTCAAAAAAAGATAGTAAATACAATACGGCTGTAGGCAATATGATGGCAGACGCTATTTATGAAATAGCAAATCCCGTTTTTCAAAAGCGAGCTGGATACCCTTTTGATGCTGTACTTCTTAATTATGGTGGAATTAGATCTGCTTTGAATAAAGGACCAGTAACCACAAGAACTGCCTACGAATTAATGCCATTCGAAAATGAAGTGGTCGTTGTAGAACTTAGCGGAAAACAATTAAATGAAATGTTTAAATACCTTAAGCAGGGTGTAGCACACCCATTAAGCGGGATACAATTTGAACTCAACGGTGACGGGAGTATAAAAAAAGCTCAAATTCAAGGAAGAAATATCGTCGAAAATGAAACTTACTTTATAGCCACTAGCGATTATTTAAAAAATGGAGGAGACAATATGACTTTCTTTTCAAACCCAATAAGTATACTTTCTTTAGACTATAAAATACGTAATGTTCTTATAGACTATTTTAAGAAAAAAGACACGATTGCTCCTACTACAGATAACAGATTTACAAAGGACTCAAAATGATACGTAGACATTTTTTAAAACAAACAGCCGCTGCAGGAAGTTTTTTAAGTTTAGGAGGGCTCACTTCAAGTGCTTTTTCCATAGGCACTAAAAAACATATTACCATTCTACACACAAACGATGTGCACAGTCACATTGAGCCTTTTCCGTCTAATGATTCAAAATATGCAAATCTGGGAGGTGTCTCAAGACGGTCAACTATTATTGAAAACATTAGAAAACAAGAACCTAATGTCCTACTACTAGATGCTGGAGATATGTTTCAAGGCACTCCGTATTTTAATTTTTATGGAGGAGAATTAGAATTCAAATTAATGTCTATGATGGGGTATGACGCCGCCACTATTGGGAATCATGATTTTGATAATGGCATAGGTGGGCTGGCTGCTCAAGTTCCTAATGCTAAGTTCAAACTACTGAGTGCCAACTATGACTTCAAGAATACGATTATGGATGGACTAACAAATCCTTATAGCATATATATAAAAGACGAGGTACGAATAGGTGTTTTTGGAATCGGGTTGCAATTAGATGGTTTAGTTAACAAAAAAATGTACAAAGAAACCGTTTATTTAGACCCTGTAGAAATAACTACCGACACTGTAAACACACTTAGAAATGAGGGACACTGCGACCTCGTTATTTGCCTATCTCATTTAGGATACAGCTATAAGGATGAAACTATAATTTCAGACATGACCCTAGCAAAAAAGACTTCTGGGATTGACCTCATTATAGGAGGACATACGCATACCTTTTTAGAAAAGCCGACAGTAGTAAAAAATAAAGACGGTCAATCTGTGCTAATTAATCAAGTAGGTTGGGGTGGGATTAATCTAGGGAGAATAGATTTTATTCTGGATGACGCAAAGAACGTTACAAACTCTAGTCTTATACTGGACGTTTAGTTTTTTTCTTACCCTCAATATCCGCTATTATTTCAGCTTCTGTGAGTAAAGACTCTTCTTTTACATGAAAATAGTTAAAGAAGAAAAAATAACCACTAGCCGCCATTAAACTACTAAAAGCCAAAATAAAATTCCCAATACCATAGAAATAATGAGCCCCTGCCAATATATCTGCACAAATGAAAAGCAAACTCCCCATTAAAAATAGCATAGATTTGTGAGAATAAGAGTTTAAATAATAAGCTACAGAGATGCCTACAGTGCTTAATAAAGTTACATGGTATATAACTTGACCCGCAAATAGTAAATTATTTGTATCCATAGAGCTATACAGGACTTTTAGCTGAAAAATCATTAGTACAGCATTAAGTACCAATATGAGCGTATATGAAAATGCAATTACATTAAATCTTCCTAATTTGAATTGCCCCCAGCAATCAGAGAGTAAAATAATATAGGTGATAAAAGAAAAAGCAGCTAAGCTATAGCCCCAATCAAAATCATCAAAATAAGCGAAAAAAGAAATTATATCTGATAAAAAAATGATGAAGATAAATAGATAATAACGTGTAGAAATTTTAACGGGTTTGTATTTAAAAAAAAACATCAACAATAAAATTTTAAATAAAATTCTAGTAGAGTTGTGTATAACAAAATCGTTCCTGAAGATTGAAATCTCACTTATGACTAAGCAAATAAAACATAAAATAAAGTAAATAAGGAATTTCATAAAAATAATTTAGGGATTTACAATCTAATAAAATTCATTGATTTTTGCATAAAAAATTGCTTAGTAGATTTTAAATTTTGTTTTAAAAAATTGATATAATTCTATCACGCTTTCGCGAAAGCGAGCTTTTAAAAGTAAAAATGATCTTGGTAACCTACATCTTTCATACGAATGAGGAACATGGTAAAAAAAATCTTTGCCGCCGCACCAAATAATATAGCTACTACAAGAAAAAAGTCTAAATCTAATATGAATTCATAGGCAAATGCTACTAACATTTCAACAAGTAGTGCACTAGCAACACCGGTAAGAAGTAAATTTGATGGATTGTTATTAAACTGCGGTACACCATATAAAATTACAAGAACCGTTACAAACCCTATAACTGCTGGAAGAAAAAGAAATAAATTTGGTATTGAAGGAATGATTACATAAAGACAATACATAAGTAAACCGGCTACTATAAGAAAACCTATTGTTAATTCTGTGAGATTATGTTTTGCAAAACTTCTTGAGTTAAAATGAATGATAGGCTTTAATAAGTATATCATACATATAAATAAGATTAATGCAGATATAGAAACAATCTCAATAAATTTATAATAATTATACTGAAAGAGCACTTCTGCTACCATAGCAAAAAAGAGCATAATGAAGAGTAGAATATTAAGCTTTCCAGTCGCTTTATAATAATATAGCATTAAAAATAAAGCATAGAATGGGTATAAGAGAAACTGGTAATAATCAGGAGCGGTTAGAGCGAGTAACACAATGCCTCCAGTAACAGCAACAGCCGCAGTTCTATAGATTCTCCCGTGAGTATGTTTTGATCTATCGATAAACCAAATCTAAAAAATCTTGTTCACTAATTATGGTAACATCTATTTTTTTTGCTTTCTGAAGCTTACTAGGACCCATTTTATCACCTGCAATAAGATAAGTTGTTTTACTAGAAATCGCACTAGAAACTTTACCCCCATTATCTTCAATAAGCTTTTTAAGCTCTGGCCTTGGCATATCAAAAACACCAGAAACGACAAATGTCTTACCTGCTAGAATTTCAGACTTCCCTGCTAGCTTTTCTGGTGCAATTTCTAGCTGTACTCCATATGATCGTAATCTTTCTACAAGAACAATACTAGCCGGCTTACTAAAAAACAACACTACACTTTCTGCTATTTTCTCTCCAATTTCGTCTACTGTTATAAGTTCAAGAACTGTAGCTTCCATGATAGAGGTAATATTTTTGTAATGTTTTGCGAGCTTTTTTGCAACTGTCTCTCCCACATAACGTATACCTAGCCCGAACAATACTTTTTCAAACGGGATTTGTGTAGAAGCTTTTACACCATGAACTAGATTTTCTGCACTTTTTTGGGCCATTCTTTCTAAGGGCAATAATTCCTCTACCGTAAGCACATATAAATCTGCATAATTGGAAATAAGCCCCTCCTTAACAAGCAAAGCAACTGTTTCTCCTCCTAAACCATCTATATCCATTGCTTTACGCGAGATATAGTGTTGTATTCTACCTATGATTTGTGGTGGACATCCTTCATCATTAGGACAATAGTGTTGCGCTTCTCCTTCTTTACGAATGAGCTCTGTATCACATTCTGGACAATTTGTTATATATGTAGTGGGCTCTGATGTCTCTGGCCTTTGCGTAAGGTCTACTGCTATGATTTTAGGAATAATCTCTCCTCCTTTCTCGACAAAAACCTCATCTCCTACGCGTATATCAAGTTTTTCAATTTGATCTGCATTATGCAAACTTGCTCTTTTTACTGTTGTTCCAGCAAGTTCTACAGGATAGAGATTTGCAACGGGTGTAATGGCCCCAGTACGACCTACTTGATACGTAATTTCGCGCAAGCGTGTGGTTACTTGTTCTGCTTTAAACTTATAAGCCATAGCCCATCTTGGGGCTTTTGCAGTATAACCTAACTCTTCTTGTTGCTGTAAATTGTTAACCTTTATAACTACTCCATCTGTTTCGTAAGGCAGCTCATGACGGGCCTCATTCCAATGATTAATAAACTCTAAAACCTCATCAATATTCTTTGCCAATTTTGCTGCTTTAGGAACCCTAAAACCCCATTCTCTAGCTTTTTCTAGGCTTTCCATCTGTGTAGTAATACCTAAATTATTACCCGTAATATTATATAACAAACACTGCAATGGCCTCTTTGCAACTTCAGCACTGTCTTGAAGCTTTAAGGAACCACTTGCTGTATTCCTTGGATTGCGATATAACTCCAAACCTAATGCCTCGCGATCTTTGTTCATCGCATTAAATCCTTCCCAAGGCAAAACTATCTCTCCTCTAATGTCAAATTTATTTGGATAAGCGCCTTTTAATTTTAAAGGAACTGACTTGATGGTTTTAATATTAGTTGTCACATTATCACCCTGTAAACCATCGCCTCGAGTAACTGCTCTTAAAAGAATTCCATTTTCATATGTAAGGCTTATTGAGGCTCCGTCATACTTGAGCTCGCAACTATAATTTACTTCACCGTCAATCATTTTTTTTACACGAATCTCCCAATCAAGCAAATCTTCTTTTGAATATGAATTATCTAAAGAATACATACGATGATCATGAACTATTGTTTCAAAGTTTTTTGTCACTCCTCCACCTACTCTATGAGTGGGCGAATTAAGATCGTCAAATTCTGGATGCTGTTTCTCTAATCTCTGTAGTTGCTCAAGTTTTTTGTCAAATTCAAAATCTGAAATGGTGGGGGTGTCTAATACATAATAACTATGATTATGAGTTTGTAACTCTTTGCGAAGTGTCTGAATTTGATCTTTAACGTTCATATTAATAATCTAAATATGTTATGCTAAATTTAATGGACTAAATCTTTTTTTTGGAGGAATCAGTTAGCTTTTTTCAATTCAAGATAAAAAACCAAATAGTTATAATTTTTTGGTTTAATTACTAGTAGCGCTAGGTTTTAGGCTCCCCAAACACCATTTAGCCAGTTTTTGAAACTCCATTCATTTTCTTTTAAAGAAAAATCCGAACTTTCAAATTTAAATGCTACTGCCCACTTTGGGGCATTTTCTGTAAAACCTAATTCTTTCTGATGTGTTAAATGATTCACCTTAATTACAATTCCATCTATATCATAGGGCAGTTTTTGACGCTCAATTGATGTGTCATTGATACAATTTACAATTGCATCAAAGCTTGAGACCTCACTAATTAAATTAGACACCTTAAATCCCCAAGTTTTTGCCATATAGATACTTTCTGAATGGGTGTTTATTGTTAAGTCCTTGCCGACAATTGAATAAGGTAAAAAAATTAAATTTTTACAAGACATTTCATGAATATTCTCAAACTTTAAGGAGGCGCTTGCCGCACTTTGAGACGAGTTATATTCACTTTCACCTCTATCTTTTCTTTTCTTATTTAAAATTTCAAAATCAACTTTAGGCATTACAATTTCTCCCCTTATATCAAATTTTTGAGGGTAATTACCTATTAATTTTAAAGGAATTGTTTTAATATTACTTATGTGTGCTGTTACATCATCACCTTGTAAACCGTCGCCTCTGGTTATTGCTCTCCACAGATTGCCATGTTTATAGGTTAAACTTATTGAGATACCATCATATTTAGGCTCGCAACAAAAGCTAACCTTATCTGAGAGAGTTGAGCTTATCTGACCTACCCAATCTTGCAGTTCATTTTTTAAGTATGTATTTTCCAAAGTATACATACGTCGTGTATGTACAATGGTTTTAAAGTTTTTAGTAATAGCGCCTCCTACTTGATGTGTTGGAGAGTTAATATCATTGTATTCTGGGTATTTTTTTTCTAATTGCTTTAGTTGTTCCAGCTTTTTATCAAATTCAAAATCTGATATGGTAGGGGCATCTAGCAAATAATAATTTTCGTTATGCTTTCTTAGCTCCCTACGGAGGGTGAGTATTTGATCTTGAATAGTCATATAAAAATCTAAATGATAAACTACTTTTTTTCTACAAGTGATGCTTTTAACCATTTTGGCATCGCCATTGGTTTGAAATTTTTCATTTTATGCAATAGCCCTTCGATAGTTGTGTCTACCAATAGTATATCAAGATTTTCTTGTTTCAGAAATCCTTTATCTACCATATTTTTAAGTGCAGAAAGTAAATCATCATAAAAACCATTTACATTGAGCATACCTACTGGTTTTTGATGTAAAGCTAGCTGGCTCCAGGTAAGTACTTCAAAGAGCTCTTCCATAGTGCCAAATCCTCCAGGTAGCGTTATAAAACCATCAGAAAGCTCTTGCAACTTCATTTTACGCTCGTGCATAGTTTCATTTACTATAAGCTCAGATAAACCATTATGTACTACTTCTTTAATTTTTAAAAATTCTGGAATCACTCCCACCACTCTACCGTCATTGCTTAAAGCTCCATCTGCCACGGCTCCCATTACACCAATTTTAGCCGCGCCATAAACTAAGGTTATTTTTTCATTTGCCAGTGTTTGCCCTAGTAACCTTGCTTGTTCAATAATACCTGGATCATTCCCGGGACTACTCCCACAGTAAACACAAATTGAATGTATAGTCATAGTTATATAGGTTTTAATTTTTGTCTAGCGCTTCGCTTTGATCATACGTTCTTTCCCAAAGATATCTTTTTTCAACACAAGATTGTTGAATCCTATTTCTTTTAAAAGATAGAGCATTTCAGCACCTAAATATTCGTTTATTTCAAAAAATAAAATTCCATCTTTGGCTAAATTTTTATAAGCAAGCTGTGCTATCTTCCTGTAAAAAATTAAAGGGTCGTCATCAGGGACAAAGAGCGCACTATCTGGTTCATTCAATAGAACATTATCGCGCATTTCGGCTTTTTCAAGCGCTCTTATGTATGGCGGATTGCTTACAAAAATATCATATACCCTATCAAGCTTTGTTGCTTTAAGAATGTCTTTGTGAGTAAAATCAACCTCAACATTATTTGTAAGTGCATTCTCTCTGGCTGTCATTAGTGCATCTTTAGAAATATCGACAGCACTAACATTAGCTGTTTTATCGTGAGCTGCAATGGCAATAGCGATACAGCCAGATCCCGTACCGATATCTAAAATGTTCGTTTTAGACTTTACATTCTCTCTAATTGATTCTAAAACCCACGCTACCAATTCTTCAGTTTCTGGTCTTGGGATTAAAGTTGCTGGATTTACTAGAAATTTCAATCCATAAAACTCTGTACTTCCTATGATGTATTGAATAGGCTCGCTTTGTTCTAGCCGATTAAGAACCTCCTTTAATGCTTGTTCTTCTTTTGTTGAGAGCTCACATTTTCGCGAAAGCGATATTTCTACCCTAGTCTTATTAAGCACATATTCTAATGCTATAAAACATAGATTCTCGATTTCCTCTGGCTCTGATATGCCTGAAAGTGTGTTTCTAAAAAGATTTCTAAAATCATCTATGCTCATAAGTCTATAAGCATATGTACGGGACATGAAAAGTGACCAGTATCTCCCAGCGGTTCGTCAATATATATAAAGCCCGTGCGTTTATACAATTTTTGAGCAGCTTCCATATAAGGCATGGTTTCCAAGTAACATTGGTCAAAGCCAAATTCACGCGCCTTTTGAAGACACACATCCATCATTTCTTTTCCCAATCCAGTGCCACGAACTTCTTCTAAAAAATACATTTTTTGCAGCTCACATACATTCCCATCATAATTATCAAGCTGCGCAATCCCAGCACAACCTAATATTCTCCCATCTGCCTCCACTACAAAATAGGCTGCCTTAGGTTGTTTATAGTGCTCATACATGGTGTCCAGTGCTTTGTCTGCATAAGCAGTACCTACTTTAGGAGCACCTAAGTCCATAAGTACCTTACGCACTACGGCTGCTACTTGAGAATTATCTTCTTTTTTAATGGGTCTAATGATAGGTTTGCTCATCCTTTTTAAAGGTTTATTTTTGCGGTGTGAAGATACACAACACCTATATAAAACGCTGTTTAGAATTGGCAAAAAATGGCCTTCCAGAAGCGATGCCTAATCCATCTGTGGGTGCTGTTCTTGTTTACGGTGACACCATTATTGCAGAAGGGTATACAACTGCCTATGGTGGATCACATGCAGAGGTGAATTGTATCGCTTTCGCGAAAGCGAACCATCCTGAAAAAATTGAAAAGTCTACCTTATATGTTTCTTTAGAGCCTTGCAGTCATTATGGAAAAACACCTCCGTGTGCAGATCTTGTAATTGATTCTGGTATAAAAAAAGTTGTTGTTGGAACACTTGACCCTTTTGCCAAAGTAGCTGGCAATGGAATAAAAAAACTAATCCAAGCCGGTATCGATGTTACTGTAGGTGTTTTAGAAGCGGAATGCTATGAACTCAACAAACGTTTCTTCACTTTCCACAAATTAAACCGTCCCTATATCATTTTAAAATGGGCAGAAACAATAGATGGTTTTATTGCCCCTGAAACTAGAGATGCTCAAAACCCAGTCTGGATTACAAATACGTACTCAAGACAACTCGTGCACAAATGGCGAGCCGAAGAAATGGGGATTCTCGTAGGAGGTAAAACTGTACTTGCAGATAATCCAAGTTTAACTACTCGTGATTGGGAAGGAAATTCCCCAGTGCGAATTGTCATAGACACAAAAGGAACACTCTCAAAAGATCTTGCAATATTTGACTCAAGCGCAAAAACAATTGTCTTATCAGAGTCTGATCCTGAGAAAATTTGCGAGCTGCTTTTTAAAGAAGAATTACAATCTGTAATTATAGAAGGGGGCGCCCAGACTTTACAGCGGTTTATTGACTCAAATCTTTGGGATGAAGCACGCGTATTTGTAGGTCAATCTCATTTTAAGAACGGCACCAAAGCTCCTAAGCGCTCTTCTGATTTTGTAAGATTGAGCAGTGAATCAATTAAGGGAGATATTTTAAATATTTACAAAAACAGTTCTCATTGATCTATTATCTAGCATTAAGCATAGCCGCCTCAAGTTTAATATTTGTCGTTTTCAAATTATTTGCAAAGTATGAGGTCAATACGCTTCAAGCCATTATTGTAAATTACTTTGTTGCTTTTTCTTGTGGTATGTTACTTTATGAAGGATCTACAGAAATAAGCGCCGTTCATGAACAGTCTTGGTTTTATCCTTCCATCAGTCTCGGTGTTTTGTTTATTATAGTGTTTAATTTAATGGCAATAACGACACAGCGTAGTGGCTTATCCGTAGTGTCTGTTGCGACAAAAATGAGTGTTGTTGTCCCAATATTATTTGGTGTTTTCTATTATCGAGAAGCATTAGGAATATATAAGATTATAGGAATTGTCTTGGCTCTTATAGCTGTGTATCTCACGTCAACTAAAACAAAAGATGGAATTAGCATAAAGAAAGAAAATCTCATCTTTCCTATTTTAGTTTTCATTGGAAGCGGCACTATAGAAACCAGTATAAAGTTTATTGAGGAAGCTTACGTAAGCAAGAGTGATGTACCGATATTTAGCGCAACTATATTTGGCGCTGCTGCTATTGTTGGTCTATGCATCGTCATTTATCAAATGCTTACAAAAAAATTCAATTTTGAATTCAAAAATATTTTTGCAGGAATTTGTCTTGGTATCCCAAACTATTTTTCAATATATATGCTAGTCCAAGCCTTGCGCCAACCAGAATTTGACAGCTCCACGCTATTCACTATAAATAATGTGGCTATTGTAATGGTAAGCACACTTCTGGGTATATTACTTTTTAAAGAGCGTCTTATTACAAAAAATTGGATTGGGATTGGATTAGCTTTTATCAGTATTTTATTGATTACTATTCTATAGAATTTCTAAAAGCATAACCCATATCCTATTCTTCATCTTTAATTACTTCGTCGATTAAATTGAATTTTGTAGTCGGATTTTCAACCTTATAAGTGAAAATACTCAATTTCCCCGTACGCTCTAGTATCGCATACTCAACATCCCCTAAATCTCTTATGGCATGTTCTCTTAGCATCCCATACAACTCTTCTTTCCTAATTCGTGAGTCTTTTAATCCTTGCTCTAATATTTCTCCTTTTTTAATAAGTGTTGTAGGCTTACCATCAAGAAATGTATTTACATTTCTGTAATTAATCTGTAAATACTGAAGATATCTAGACATGGCTACAATGAGCACAATAACGATGCAGGCAAAGATTAAAGGAACTTTTGGGTAAAACATGGTATCCCCTATAGCAGAACCAAGGGCTATAATTAGAACATTTTCAAACATGGAAAGGCTTCTATTTCCACGCTTTCCCAATAATCGCATGACCAAGACGGCAAATAAATAGATAAAGGTAACTCTAAACCCAATTTCTAATAAGAATAAAGCCTCGTTTTCCGTTCCTAAGAATATTCTTTTCCACTCAAAAGGGGTTACCGTTTCCATATGCTGTTAGTTATGTATAATTCAATAAATAAACCTTCATAATTGATATTTGTTTAATCCCTACGATACTGCTTTGTCTCTTCATAAACATGATTGAGAATTGCTTCATCTTCTTCGGAGAGTTCTATATCACGTCTGGCCATCGCAATCTTTGCAGTCTCATAGGCCTTATTAGTTTTGTGGGTCACAAAACCACTTGCACCTCCCCAAGAAAAAGATGGAACAAAGTTACGAGGGAAACCGCTACCAAAAATATTTGAAGCAACGCCCACTACGGTTCCAGTATTAAACATCGTATTGATACCACATTTTGAGTGATCTCCCATCATCAGACCACAAAACTGTAATCCAGTGTTTGCAAATCTTCCCGTTTCATAATCCCATAATTTTACCGAAGCATAATTATTTTTCAGGTTTGAGTTATTAGAATCTGCACCTATATTGCACCACTCACCTAGTACACTATTGCCTAAGAAACCGTCATGACCCTTACTAGAATACCCCATGAATACCACATTATTCACCTCACCCCCTACTTTACAATGAGGACCTATAGTTGTACCACTGTAGATTTTTGCCGCCATTTTAACTGTTGCATGATCACACAATGCAAATGGACCTCTTATCATAGAACCTTCCATAATTTCCGCATCTTTACCGATGTAGATAGGACCAGCTTCTGCATTAAGAGAACACAATGGTAGTTTTGCTCCTTTCTCAATAAAAATTTGACCATCATTGAGCACCATTGTTGTTTCTGGTACAGGCTCAGACTCCCTACCTTCTGTTATCATTTCAAAATCTCTAGCAATAGCCTCACCATTTTTTGCAAATATGTCCCAAGTATGCTCGATTCGTAAAACATCTGGTGCGTTGTATTGAATACATTCATACGCATCAAAATTAACCTCTTCTCCTTCTGTGACTGAAAAGGCAATCACTTCGTCACCATCAAAAAAAGCTTGTTTTCCAGAAATCCCCTTTACAATATTTGCAAGATTTTTTGAAGGCAAATATGAAGAGTTGATCATCACATTCTCTTCTAATTCTACCATAGGCCACTTTTCTGAGAGATATTCTTCTGTAACCGTAGATGTAGTAGAGCCTAGTAAGAACTCCCATTTCTCACGTATGGTCATAATTCCCACACGCAAATCTGTGACCGGTCTAGTATAAGTAAAAGGTAGTAATTGATTGCGTACGTTGCCGTCAAAGAGAATATAGTTCATGGTAAATGCTTTAAACAGCTAAATGTACATCTAGATAACTGTTAGATTTGTTTACCAAAGGTAAAAACTATCTAAGCAAATTGCTTAACGTGAACTACAATAAATTATTAAAAGTGTACACCCTATCGAGGCTTCTTAAGAAGAATAGTCCATTCAAAATTAAACTCGGAAACCTGAACGCCATCTTCATTTGTACCTGTTGCTTTCATCCAGCATGTTTGACCATCTCCAGTAGCCACAGCTTTATCTATAGCCTCTTTAATTGCTTCACCATCTTGACATACAAAAGTGATTCTTCCAGTTGCCTTTTTTGTAAAAGTGGCGTTGTTATTTGCAACCAACATAGAGATTTTCTTACCACTTTTTTGAATGTGTGCAATAACTAAAGCTCCAGTTGCTAGCTCTGCCGCCATCCCTTGTACGGCCCAAAACATACTTTTAAATGGATTTTGATTAATCCATTTATGTTTTACCGTAGTTGAACAAGACTCTGGTGATAACGATTTTACTCGCACCCCTGTAAGCCATGCAGATGGCAGCTTAAACATCGTGAAAGTATTGAATTTACTTGGAGAAGGGAACGACATAGGATTGTATTTAGATCAAAAATAAGATAAATATCAATACTATGCGCACATATCATTATCTTAAATTATTGTTAATTTTTAGTACTATGCGTAACAAAGTACCTTTTTTTAGACATATATTTGCATAAGACAATAACACTCTATGAAAACTAGTATACCCACACATCAAAAAAATGTAGGCACGTTTATTCACCTATCGACCTTTTCTAAATATTTTTTCCCTTTTGGAAACTTTATAGCTCCGCTCATAATATGGAGTGCTCAAAAACGAGATTCTTCATTTATAGATGAGCATGGCAGGGGAGCCATAAACTTTCAACTAAGCATTTTACTATATACGATAGCGATTGTATTGTTGAGCCTGCCTTTTTTTCTGTATCAATTTTTAGCCTTTGAAAGCTCGGAAGCTCAACTATTTGTTAATGGACATATAGATCACTTTTCAGAATTAAAGGAGTTAGGAGGAATTTTTACAATAGTTGTAATCCTAGGTATTTTACTTATAGGATTTTTCTTGGCAGAAATTATCTGTGTAATATCAGCAGCTGTGAAGGCTTCAACCGGAGAAATTTACAAATACCCTATCACTATAGAGTTTATAAAGAAAACAGTCATAAATGAGGAAAAAACTGTTTCTGAGTTAAAAGAAGAAGAGAATTTGAAGTAATACGCTTTCGCGAAAGCGTAACCTCAGAAATCATCAATTAAAATCATCAATCAAAAAACAATCAGTTATGCACATTAAAATCGACACTTATGAAGATTGAAAACACAAAAGCACAAATGCGTAAGGGCGTGCTAGAATATTGCATACTCTCTGTCCTTAAAGACAAAGATGCTTATGTAGCCGAAATACTAGATACTCTTAAAGACGCAAAATTGCTAGTGGTAGAAGGAACTATTTACCCACTTCTCACTAGACTCAAAAATGCTGGATTACTAAACTACAGGTGGGAAGAATCTACCAGCGGCCCACCACGTAAATACTACGGACTTACCGAAACAGGTAAGATATTTTTAAATGAACTCTCAACCACTTGGGATGAGTTGCAAACTGCAGTTACAGTTGTAACCACCACTAAAACCGAAAAAAAATGAATAAGACAGTAAATATAAATTTAGCAGGGATTTTCTTTCATATAGATGAAGATGCGTATGGTAAATTACAACGATATCTCGCTGCCATAAAAAGTTCATTTCAAGGTGTGCAGGGAGAGGATGAGATTATTGCTGATATTGAAGCAAGGATATCAGAGCTATTTTCAGAGCGAGTAAAAGACGACCGCCAGGTAATAGGACTAAGTGAATTAGATGAAGTCATTGCTATCATGGGACAACCAGAAGATTATCGTGTAGATGACGATATTTTTGAAGATGAAACTACTACCGGATCTTCATCTCAATCAAGACAAGCTCCACGTATATCACAACGTCGTTTCTTTAGAGACACAGACAATGCTTATATAGGCGGTGTTTCTAGTGGGATGGCTCATTATTTAGGCATAGATCCTCTATGGGTTCGTATAGGATGGGTATCACTTATTGTACTTACTTGGTTTACCTTAGGAGGTACGGCACTTATCTATCTTGCGCTATGGGTTTTTGTTCCTGAAGCACAAACCACAGCAGATAAACTCGCAATGCGGGGAAAGGCTGTTAACATTGATAATATCACAGAAAAAGTAAAAGAAGGATTTGGAAATGTTGCAGATAGAGTTCAACGTGTTGATTATGATAAATACGGTAGCCGTGTAAAAACTGGAGCTCAGGGTTTTTTTAGTACGCTTAGTACCGTGATTATGTTTTTCTTAAAAGTACTAGCTAAAATTGTGGGGGTTATCCTCATTATCACTGGAGCTACAGTAGTAATTTCCTTACTTATCACTTTTCTCACAGGAGGTATGGTAGATATTTTCACGCCCAATTTAACTGAGATGCCCTGGTTTTCTAATGATAGCGGGTTGCCAATATGGCTTGTGTTATTACTTTCATTTTTAGTGATAGGAATACCATTTTTCTTCCTCTTTTATCTTGGGTTAAAGATTCTCTCTTCTAATATGAAGTCAATGCCCACCTCTGCAAAGCTTAGTTTACTGGGCGTGTGGCTTGTAGCAGCAATAACGGGAGGTATACTAGCTGTACAACAGGCCGTAAAATACGCAGATATGACCACTGGGAAGACAATCGAACGTACCGAGCTTGCTATTACGCAAAATGATACGATAAGAATACAAATGCAAGAAAGTGATCTTTATGACATCCCTTTTGGTAGATCTAATGGATACGTAAAAACATTGCGTAAAGGTGATGAGAGTGTAGCTATAGAGAGAGATGTACTTTTAATTGTGCGTAGCACAAAAGATAGCACTGGTTATATTAAAATAGAGAAGCGTGCAACTAACCTCTCTTATGATAGCGCAAAAGAGCTGGCAGAATCTATAGACTACCATATGGATTTTTCAGACAATATCCTCTCTTTAGATGGCTTCTTTACATCTCCATCTATTAATTCATATGGTAGATGGAATGACAGGGAGGTAAGAGTTATTGTGTATTTGCCTGAAGGAGCAACTTTGATCGCAGATGAAAACACCTATTCTTATCATAGAAATGAAAGTCGCTATCGAGATATTTTAGATAATGGGACAGAAGAGAGCTATCTCAAAGTGGGTAGTGACAAACTACTATGTGAGACCTGCCTTGACCAAGATCGTGAAGATTGGGAGTTTACAGATGATGATGGATGGCAAGAACGCAGCTATGAAGAAGGAGATTCTGTGACTAACTGGAATAAGACAGATACAGGCGTAGTGCTAAAAATGACACAAGAAAAAATCTCTCTTTTTATTGGAGCAAATGCCACAGAAAATGAACTTAGACGTGTGCAAGAAAAACTTCTAGAAAGAGGTGTTACCCTGGCTTACGCTGGGTCTACCTTTAGAAGTGATGACAAAATAGCTTCTTTGACACTATCTGTAACAACAAATGATGGATACGATGCGGTACTCACAAGTAGTCGTGACAAACTGCTTAAAACGGGTGTGAAGTTTGAAAGAAATTTTAATGAAACTGGAAAAACAGCTTTTATATTTCAATAGTAGCTTCTCTTAAATCTGCTAAATTATTCATTGAGCCAACACCCCAGAGCAATAGCATTTTAAATAATTAAAATTGTATGAAAACGATAACACTATCTATAATTATGCTCTTAAGTGTATGGGCTGGAAGAGGACAGAATACTTTTAATGAGATGGACAGCTTAATAACGGCTGGAGTGTATAAAGAAATTTCTAGTGTGGTGATTTCACATAAAGGAAAAATTATTTTTGAGAAGTACTATAACAAGGCTAATGCAGCTACACTTCACAATACTAGGTCTTCAACAAAAACAATCACTGGAACATTAATAGGGTCACTTATACAAGATGGTCTTATAAAAAATGTAGAAGAACCGGCTTGGAAATATTCTAAAGTAGCCAATATTTCTAATCCAGACAGTCGTAAAGAAAAAATTACGATTGAGAGTTTACTTACCATGTCATCAATGCTTGAGTGTGATGACTGGAATGAATTATCTCGTGGACAGGAAGAGAAAATGTACCTCATTGAGGATTGGGTAAAATTTTATTGGGATTTGCCTGTAAAAGGGTATCCAGAATGGGTGTCAAAACCCAGCGACCAGCCATACGGAAGGGACTTTAGCTATTGTACTGCGGGTACTGTGGTACTGGGAGATGTGATACAGAATGTCACAGGGTCTTTGCAAGCATATGCAGATAAAGCACTTTTTTCTAAACTTGGAATTGAGGATTATCACTGGCAAATCACTCCTACAGGCATACCTATGACAGGTGGTGGGCTAGGTCTAAATAGTAGAGATTTAATTAAGATAGGGCAACTTTACCTCAATGATGGGCTTTGGAATAACGAGCAAATCATAAGTTCTAGTTTTGCTGAGGCATCCAAAACTCCTAAGGCATCAATGGAGGCTCCTAACTATGATTACGGGTATTTATGGTGGATAGGAGACTTTGGTTCAGAAAAAAAGCAAACGGGTTACTTTATGCTGGGTAACGGAGGAAATAAAATCGCCGTATTTGATGACCTTAACCTCGTTGTCGTTCTCACCAGTTCTTTATTTACAAAAGGCATTGAAGCTCACAACCAGACTGCTGAGATACTAGATACATATATTATACCATCCATCCAAATAATATAAACCATGAAAATAATTTTTATAGTAAGTTTTACGCTCCTTTTTTGTTTGCAGTCATTTGCTCAGTTACCTAAGGAGAGTTCACTTTACAAAGAGATACTAGCCATGGACACAGCGTTTTTTGAAGCTTACAACAATTGTGATCTTGATGCTCAAGACGCAATGATATCAGAAAAGATAGAATTTTTTCATGATAAAGGAGGCTATACAACTGATAAACAAGGATTATTAGAAAGTTTAAAAAATAATATATGTGGCAAAGTTAAACGCACACTTGTAGAAGGCAGTTTTGAAGTTCATGAAATCCCAAATTATGGGGTAGTCGCGATGGGATACCATACCTTTTATAATAAACAAGAACCAGATGCAGAACAAAAACCAGGTCGCTTCATTAATCTGCTCACTAAAAATGAAAAAGAAATTTGGCAACTGACTAAAGTAATTAGTCTTCATTAACAATTCAGCATAAAAATACTACAGTTGAGTAAGTTACGCTTTCGCGAAAGCGTAATAAATTACAATTTTACAACCACAAATAGAAATCAAACAATTAACCAACCACCTGTAATATGTTACACACAGATTTTACAGCAATAAATCAAAAAGTATGACAACAGTTATTAAATTTATCGTGGGTATCTTGACAGCCCTGATGCTTACTTCTTGCAATTTTGATATCAGCTTCGGACAATTGAGAGGAAATGGCAATGTTATTAAAGAAGACATGAATATTTCAGAACCTTTTACAGAGGTTTCAGCAGGAAATGGCTGGGATGTCATTTTAGAAAAAGGGGCTGCAAACTCTGTTATTATTGAAGCTGATGAAAACCTTGTAGATGCAGCAGAGGTATATGTTCAAAACGGAAAACTTAAAATTCGTTGTGAGCAAGGAATAAGTAGTGCTAGTTCAAAAAAAGTGTTTGTAACCTATGCACAATCACTTGAAGAGATTAGTGCTAGTAGCGGCGCCAGCATCTTTGCAAATGAAGTAATAAAGGGAAATGATATGGAATTTAATGCATCTTCAGGAGGTTCCATAAAGGCTGAAGTTGCTGCAAATGATGTTGAGACTGATGTAAGTAGTGGTGGAGTTTTAAAGATTTCTGGAAGAACCCGCCGATTAGATGCATCAGGATCTAGCGGGGGAGTTTCAAATTTACGTAACTTAAAATCTAAAATTGCAAAAGCAGATATATCCTCTGGAGGTGTTATAGAAATTAATGCTTCTGAAGCTTTAAAAGCAGAAGCTTCTTCTGGTGGGGTAATAAACTATTATGGAAACCCAAAAAATATAGACAAGCCAGAAAAAAATTTTTCTGGAGGTGTGATAAAATCAGGGAATTAGTTTTTTGACGTATTATTGAAAAAATATAGCTAAACTACACAAAAACCGTTTAGCTATATTTTTACAATAATTTATTTATGTAAATATTACTTGTACCTGCGCTGCGCATTCTTGTTGTTCCTGCAGCTCCACTACGTACAATTCCTACAGATATATTTGAATTTGCACCTATTTCTAAAACTTCTCTAAGATGCAATGATGATTCATTTGTGCCGCTAGATCGTCTCATATAACCTGTAGACCCATAAGAACCAACAGGGGATCCATTTACTTCTAAACGTATTTCTGGGCTTTGACGTGTATTTGTAGTGACACCTTTAAGTGAAATATTTACTACTATTTCATATCGACCAGCCTCTGAGATATTGAGGTTTTCTGAATCTACTAGACTGTAAAGTGATGCATTATCATTCCACATGTTATTTCCATAAATTGGACAATCAATTGCTGGAAAGACATTAACATTTGTAGTAAAATCAGTATTAATATATTTCACGGATTGATTGACTATGGCTGAGCTCTTTATAGACTCCCATATTGGTGCAACAGCCGTATTTATATTGACTTGAATTTCATCTGTATCTGTGTTGAAGAAAATTAGTCCATTGGCTGGTTGAATAATTAAATCTCTTTGTGTACCAGTCATCCGAGGAATCAACAAGCCTGAGTTGTCACTTTGAATATCCAAAGCACTTGATGGATCTGGATTTGTAGTGTTGATACCTACTTGAGCAGATGCATTGAGGATACAGCAAAAAAAAGTAAAAATAACGAAGAGTGGGGATTGGGGAATTCTCACAAAAAAAATATATAGGTTAGTAAAAGTTAGTTTTGGGTAATTACAATAATATACTTTTTTAGTAAAAAAAATAATAGCTTCTTATTTAGCAAAGCAAGCTTCAAATAAATTTCCCTCTTAATGTATGCTATTCTTTATTTTAATCATTTGAGCTTCTAGCATGGCCATTTTTTCTTCTAGACCATCTGCCAGTTCTGGAATGCGATGGTAAAAGACATATCGTATTCTCCAGAGCTCTTTGACCTCCTTAATTTCAAATTCTTTATCGTCTATATTTTTGTGATCTGCGCGTAAGGTCACCGTAGTGCCAGAGAAATAACCTCTTCGTAATACGAGTTCATCGTTTACCACTGCTAGCACAAGATGACCATTATTAAGTTTTTTATAAACTTCCTTAGGTACAAGCTCTCCTACCACAATGTCTTTAGGAAATAACCCCTTATCATTGCTACTCATTTCAAGACTGGTCACCGTATATGCCCTAAATGTTTTTTCTGGATTTACAGGTAACTGTAAAAACGGTAAGTCATTAGTAAACGCCTCTTTACTATGATGCTGCAAGTAGTCTTGCGTGTTTTTTTCTGTTATTAACGGAATGTCTGGAAACTGTTTTCGTTTAGAAAGCTCTTGATTAAGGGTAAGATCAGACTTAAATTTAAGTAAACTATTTACCGTTAGCTCCTTAGTAAGAAGATCACCTATAGGTATGCTAAAATGATTAGCAATTTTTATAATAGTATCAATTTTGGGTTCACTCCTACCCTCCTCATAAGCCCCCAAAGTCCCTCTTTTCAAGTCAAATAGATCAGCCATAGCCTGCTGACTCAGCGTTTTGACACTACGGATTTTTCTAATATTTTTTCCAAAACACGACATATTTTGCTAATTTTATTAAGAATAATAAAATTAGCAAAATGTTTAAAAAATAAATTTTGTTATTATTTATTTCTACAGAAAATTTTCGCAACCATTAGTTGTGGCACAAGTACTCTCTCAAATGATGGAGTTTACCGAGAATCTAGAAGGGATTAAGAAAGCCCTAGAGAAAGGGTTAGAGCGGTAATTTTTTTCTTATGGAAAATAAAAAAACTATTTAAAAAAAAATACGACAGCGAGAGCTGTCGTATTTTGTATATATTATTTTTAGAAATATTATTGCTGTTCCGCTGGAACTTCATCAGTATAAGTAGAGCCTACACCTGGCTCATCTTGTGGTACCTCACCTATTGCGGCTAAGTAACGTTCTGCGTCTAGTGCCGCCATACATCCTGTACCAGCAGCGGTTATTGCTTGGCGATACACATGATCTGCAGCATCTCCAGAAACAAATACACCTGGTACATTTGTCTTTGAAGATCCTGGTGTATTAATGATATACCCTGTCTCATCTAATTTTAAATAGTCTTTAAAGATATCTGTGTTAGGCTTGTGCCCTATCGCTACAAAAAATCCTGTTGCTGGGATATCGTGCTCCTCACCATTTACGTTATTTTTAACTCTAGCACCTGTCACACCTACATCATCACCCAGTACTTCTACAGTTTCCGTATTATATAAAATCTCTATATTCTCAGTATTCTTCACACGAGCTGCCATAATTTTTGAAGCTCTAAACTCATCACGACGCACAAGCATCGTTACTTTTTTACAAAGTTTAGAAAGATAATGTGCTTCTTCACAAGCGCTATCTCCTGCTCCTACAATAATCACTTCCTGACCTCTGTAGAAAAAACCATCACAAACAGCACAAGCAGATACACCTCCACCCATTTTCAAATACTTTTGCTCAGAAGGTAATCCTAAGTATTTTGCACTTGCGCCTGTAGAGATAATCACAGACTCTGCGTGTATTTCCTTTTCTCCATTAATCCACGCTTTATGTACATCCCCAGAAAAATCTACTTTAGTCACCCATCCGTCACGTACATCTGTTTCAAACCTTTCAGCTTGCTTTTGTAGTTGCACCATCATTTCTGGACCTGTTACTCCATCAACATACCCTGGAAAATTTTCAACCTCATTGGTCGTCGTAAGTTGACCTCCTGGTTGTTGTCCTTGATAGAGCACTGGTTTCATATTTGCTCTAGCGGCATAAATAGCCGCCGTATATCCTGCTGGTCCTGAACCTATGATAAGGCATTTTACTTTTTCTATTGACATGATCTATTTTTTATTCGCTTTCGCGAAAGCGTACCTCCCCTTTCACAATTGCTAGATTCTTAACTTATATACTATTACAAAAGTAGGATTTACAAGCCAAACCTTGCTGACAACTTATCAAGAAAAACCATTCCTTTATCACAAATCCTTATAAAGACCCTCAGTCAGACCTTTTTTGTATTGCCGAATATTCTGTAAATTGTCCATAAACTATTGAACTTATGAAAAATCACTTTATATATATGCTCGTCTTATTCTTAGGGACGGTTGCTTGTGCTCAAAAACAACGAGTTGATGATGTACCGCTAACTTCAAATACAAACTATACCTATGAAGTAATTGTATCAGAACTTACAAACCCTTGGGGTCTAGAAGTACTGCCAGATGGCTCTATGTTAATTACTGAAAAAAGCGGTGAATTAATTCATTTTAAAAACGGAAAAAAAACATTGGTAGCTAATGTACCAGAAGTAGTGTCTCGTGGTCAAGGAGGATTGCTTGATATACGTTTGCACCCAGACTATGAATCTAATGGATGGATTTACTTCACCTATTCTTCTCCAGAAGGGGAAGAAGATGGCGCCATGACAGCACTAATGAGGGCAAAACTGGTTAATAATACTCTTATAAAAAAAGAGCTTCTTTACAAAGGGAGTCCTAATACTAGAAAAGGACAACATTTTGGGTCGAGAGTACGATTTGATAAAAATGGAGATCTCTTTTTCTCAATAGGGGAGCGTGGAGAGCGCGATGCAAACCCACAAGACATTACGAGAGATGGAGGTAAGATATATAGACTTTATGATGACGGAAGTGTTCCTAAAGACAATCCCTTTGTACGTAAAGCTGATGCTAAAGAAGCGATTTACTCTTATGGGCACCGCAACCCTCAAGGAATAGCAGTTCATCCTGAAACAGGAAAAATATGGATACACGAACATGGCCCTCGCGGGGGTGATGAGATTAATATTCCAGAGTCAGGTAAAAATTATGGCTGGCCCGTTATTTCCTACGGAGTAAATTATAGTGGCACTTCGTTTACAGATATAACAAAAAAAGAAGGAATGGAGCAACCTCTATATTATTGGGTGCCTTCCATCGCTCCATCGGGAATGGCTTTTGCATATGAAACTGGGGATAAGCACTTAGATGGAAATTTACTCATAGGTTCTTTAAAATTTGAATATTTAGAGCTTGATATTCTAAAAGAAGGGCGCGTTGTTGCTCGCGAAAAACTATTAGAAGACATTGGTCGCGTGCGTAATGTTATCAATCACAATGGTACTATTTATGTAGGTGTGGAAGGGAAAGGTATTGTAAAACTGATCAAAAAATAATCCTAGACAAAATTCAATATTTTTGAGAATTAGAAAACCGATGAAAATTATATTTCTTAGTATCGCTGTTTTAATCATTACGATTACATTTTTTACGAAAGCAAAGTTTAAACCTGAAGAAAAAAACCTAGACTACTCAATTCAAGATTCCCTAAAAAAATCTATAACCCGTGGAGAAGGCGTTTATAAAGATTTTTGCATCCAATGCCATTTAGGAAAAGGAGAAGGAGTCTCTGGAACATTTCCTCCTCTTGCAAAATCTAATTGGCTCACACCTAAGCGGTTTAAAGAAGCTATCAAAGTCGTAAAATATGGGCAAGAAGGGAAAATAACCGTAAATGGCCAAACCTACAATGGCATAATGGCAAATCTTGAATTGTATGATGATGAAGTAGCAGATGTGATGAACTACATTATGAATAGCTGGGGAAACTCACAAGACACTATGGTAACAGAAGAGATGGTAAAAGCCATTTCTAAATAACAAAGTATTCTCAAAACATAATCTACAAATTAGGTGTTTTTCATATTAGAGAGATTTTGATTACGCATTTTAAATTGTACTTTTACCTCTTAACTGTCCTCCAATTTTTATGGGAAAAATAATAGCAATTGCAAATCAAAAAGGTGGTGTAGGTAAAACTACAACCTCAGTAAACCTTGCAGCTTCTCTAGGTGTTCTCGAGAAAAAAGTACTACTCATAGATGCAGATCCTCAAGCAAATGCAACTTCAGGGTTAGGTTTAGATGTAGAGAGTATAGAAATAGGAACGTATCAAATCTTAGAACATACCATTCGTCCAGAGGAAGCAATTATAAAAACCTCCTCTCCTAACTTAGATATTATCCCTGCTCACATCGACCTTGTAGCTATTGAAATAGAGCTGGTAGATAAGGACCAACGAGAATATATGATGAAAAATGCCATAGGTCATTTACGTGATTCCTATGATTATATTCTTATTGATTGTGCCCCCTCACTAGGACTCTTAACACTTAATGCACTCACTGCATCAGATTCTGTAATGATTCCTATCCAGTGTGAATACTTTGCCCTAGAAGGATTAGGCAAATTATTAAATACTATTAAAAGTGTTCAGAAAATTCATAATAAAGAGCTAGACATAGAAGGGTTATTATTAACTATGTTTGATTCTCGTTTGAGACTATCCAATCAAGTAGTTGAAGAAGTTCAAAAACACTTTAGTGAGATGGTATTTGAAACAATTATACAGCGCAATGTACGCTTAAGTGAAGCACCCAGCTACGGAGAAAGTATTATAAATTATGATGCTGCAAGTAAAGGTGCCACAAACTATTTGAGCCTTGCTCAAGAATTGATCACAAAACAAACTAGCTAAACAAATGGCTAAAGCAACAAAAAAACAAGCACTAGGCCGCGGGCTTTCAGCATTGCTAAAAGATCCTGAGAATGACATTAAAAGTGCAGAAGATAAAAATGCAGATAAGGTTGTAGGAAGTATTGTTGAGCTCGACCTCAAAGATATTGACGTCAACCCTTTTCAACCCCGTACTAGCTTTAATGAAGAGACGCTTAGAGAACTTGCTTCTTCTATAAAAGAACTAGGTGTGATACAACCTATCACTGTACGTAAAGTGAGTTACGGCAAGTATCAGCTTGTCTCTGGAGAGCGACGTTATAGAGCTTCAAAACTCATAGGTAATGAGACAATTCCTGCGTACATCCGTATTGCAAATGATCAGGAAAGCCTTACCATGGCACTGGTTGAAAACATACAACGTCAAGATCTTGACCCCATTGAGATTGCCCTTTCTTACCAGCGATTAATAGATGAGATTAACCTCACTCAAGAACAAATGAGTGACCGTGTAGGCAAAAATAGATCTACGATAACAAACTACCTAAGACTTCTAAAACTAGATCCTATTGTTCAGACTGGAATGCGAGATGGTTTCTTATCAATGGGCCATGGACGTGCCTTGATTAATATTGAAAATACTGGTGATCAACTAGATATTTACGAAAAAATTCTTCAAGAAAAATTATCTGTACGTCAAACAGAGGCAATGGTTAAAAATTACCACGCTACCTCTTCTACAAAAAAACCTATACAAGAAGAAATTCCCACTTTTATTGAAAAAGGAAGTGAAAATTTTGCAGAATACTTTGGCGCTAAAGTAGACATTAAAGTTGCAAGAAATGGGCGTGGAAAGATTACCATCCCTTTTTCATCGGAAGAAGATTTTAAAAGGTTGCAGAAACTCATAAAGGGTGCAGAATAAAAGAATCATAGCGCTTGTTTTGTTTTTTTTCTTTTACGCTTTCGCGAAAGCGCAACAAGAAGATCCAGAAGACACCATCATCGAAGCTGATTCAATAGAAACAGTGGTTCAAAAGGAGGCCTATGACCCCTTACGACCTGCGAAAGCTGCTTTCTATGCGGCTGTGTTACCAGGTTTAGGACAAGTATATAATAAAGATTACTGGAAATTACCCTTGGTTTATGGCGCACTAGGATCTACAATTTACGGAGCAGTCTGGAACTCTGAACAATCAGAACGCTTTCGAGATGCGTATAAACTAAGATTAGCTGGACAGGTAGATGAGTTTAGTGAAAGAGATGAAAATGGCACCATAACAAATATTTTCTCTGACGATGCATTACTCGATGCTCAGAAACAATTACGTAGACGTAGAGATTTATTTATCTTGATATCTGCTGGTGTTTATGTACTTCAAATACTTGAAGCAAATGTAGATGCACATTTATCACAGTATGATGTGGATGAAGATCTTACCTTTTCTCCGGATATTAATCTAGACAATCTTTCAGAAACTGTAAACTATGGTGTAAAGCTCACTTACCGATTTTAAAAATTATGAACATTGCACTATTAGGTTACGGAAGAATGGGAAAAGCTATTGAAAAAATAGCAGTTGATAGAAAGCATACAATTGTTGCACGTGTTAATAGACCCGAAGAATTTACCTTAGAAAATGCTGACGTAGCCATAGATTTTAGTATTCCTGAAGTAGCAGTCTCTCATTTAGAAAAGTGCTTTAAAGCTCAAGTCCCTGTTATTTGTGGTACGACGGGTTGGCTTGATAAGTTTGAAGAAATGGCAGCTCTTTGCAAAAAAAAAGAAAGCGCTTTTTTGTACGCCTCTAATTTTAGCGTAGGTGTAAATTTATTTTTTGAGTTTAACAAAAAACTTGCTGAAGTTATGGCTCCAAGGAATGAATATCAAGCTACTCTAACGGAAATTCATCACACAAAAAAGTTAGATGCTCCCAGTGGAACAGCAATTACTTTAGCCGAAGGTATTATTGAAAATACTACCTATACAAATTGGAAACTTGAAGAAGAAAATAAAGGTAATAGTAATGAAACTCTAGTAATTACATCAGAAAGAACAGGAGATGTTCCTGGCACACACATCATTAATTACAAAAGTAATGTTGATACTATCACCATTCAACACGAAGCACACTCTAGACAAGGTTTTGCACTAGGCGCTATAATAGCTGCAGAGTGGATTAAAGGGAAGAAAGGAATTTTTTCTATGAAAGATGTATTGGATTTGTAACATAAAACCTGCTTTGAATACCTATCACACATAAAAAACATAGCGATGACATTAATACAATGGTTTATATTTTTCCTAATTATACAAGTAATCCACTTTGCAGGTACTTGGAGACTGTATGTAAGAGCTGGTAGAAAAGCATGGGAAGCTGCGGTGCCCGTTTACAATGCAGTAGTATTAATGGGTATCATTAATAGGCCAAAATGGTGGACAATACTGCTATTTATACCTATTGTGAATCTTATTATGATTCCAGTAATATGGGTAGAAACTGCCAGAAGTTTTGGTTTTACCTCCTATAAAGATACAGCGCTTACCATCCTTACACTAGGACTCTATTTGTTTTATATAAACTACGCCACTACTGCTCCGTACCGAGCAGATCGAGATATTAATCCAAAATCATCAAGCGGTGAGTGGACAAGTTCTTTACTTTTTGCGATTGTAGCTGCGACAATAGTTCACACCTATTTTATGCAACCCTTTGTAATTCCTACCTCTTCTTTAGAAAAAACTCTATTAGTAGGAGATTGGCTTTTTGTGAGTAAGTTTCATTATGGTGCTCGCACCCCCATCACTACGGTAGCTACCCCAATGCTTCACGATACCATTTATGGTACAAAAACGAAGAGTTACTTATCAAAACCTCAACTACCTTATTTTAGACTCCCTGGCTTTCAAAAAATTAAGAGAAATGACATTGTCGTTTTTAGCTGGCCAGTAGATACTCTTGTAGACATTACCCCTGGGAGTATGCGTGGAAGTGTACGCAAACCTATAGACAAAAAGTCTAATTATGTAAAAAGAGCAGTAGGTATTCCTGGAGATTCGCTAGAAGTTCGCAATGGATATGTATATATAAATGGGAAAGAGAATGACTTACCAGATAGAGCTCGTATACAGTTTAGCTACGAGATTACATCTAATGAGCTATTAGTAAAAAGAGCTACTGATGCTACTGGAAATTACTCATTCCCAACCGATCTTGTAAATGAACGTTATGAAATTTCTGACATCATTTTAGCCGATGTAAAAGGTGAAAATGGACCTTATGTACATATTGCTCACGCAAGTGAAGCTGCTATAGCAAAACTTAAGAACAATAGTAATATTGTAAATATTGAACGTAGAACTTTTCAGCCAATAGATAATAACAATACTATTTTTGGACACCAGCCCGGTCGTTCTTCAAGTGTAGACACCTTTGGACCTATTTATATTCCTGAGGAAGGAAAAACGGTCGCTATTACCCAAGAGAGTTTACCTTATTACAAACGCATTATTGAAGTGTATGAAGGGTATGAGATGGGAGAAGAACGAAAAATTACCGTAAATGGAAATCAGATACTTCTCAATGGCGAGGAACTTACAGAATATACCTTTAAGCAAGATTATTACTGGCTTATGGGAGATAATCGTCATAATTCACAAGATGCACGTTCTTGGGGATATGTACCCTTTAATCATGTGGTAGGAAAGCCTGTTTTTGTGTGGTTAAGTTTAGATGCAAATAAAAAAGGTTTCTTTAACAGTATACGCTGGGATCGTGTATTTACAACTGTAGGAGGAAATGGGCCTTTAGTAAGTTACAAGTATTGGTTCTTGGGCGCCTTGCTGTTGTATTTTGGGTGGTCATTCTTTAGAAAAAAGAAGGATTCTAAAACTAAAAAATAACTTGATGGAAGCTGCTCTTATTACGCCTGGATACTGTGCTCCTATTATACAGTATGCAGTCATCACTCAGGCAAAAGAATTATACCTAGAGGCAAAAGGAAATTTTCAGAAGCAATCCTATCGCACAAGAATGAATATTGCTACCTCTACAGGGGTGCTTACTCTGATCATTCCAATCTTACACAGAAAAGATAAAACTGAGAGACAGCAATATTTTGATGTTAGAATTGAAAATAAATTTCACTGGCAGCGTGATCACTGGCGCAGTTTAAAAATTGCGTATCAAACATCGCCTTATTTTGAGTATTACGAAGATGAATTTGAACCTTTATACCATACTAGATACGACTCACTTATCCAATTTAACGAAGCTTGTCACCAAGTAATTTTAGACTGTCTACAGCTTGAGATAACGCCTGTTTATACTAAAGAGTACTTTAGAGAACCTGATCAAAGAGACTTTAGACATCTCTTAAAAGCAAAAAAAGAGCCCGCATACCCGCTACCAGAGTATCATCAATTATTCAATGAAAATCACGGATATTTAGCTAACCTCACTGTATTAGATTTACTTTTTAATTTAGGGCCCAGTGCTCAAGGATATTTAGAAAATATTAATCTTACAGCTATTTAATTTTCAGTGTAGCCATTGACGGTTTGTGGTCGCTTAAAGGAGTATCAAATATTTCAAAATTAACCACAGGGAATTTTGCTGAGGATAGAATAAAATCTATTCGTAAAGGAATAATATCAAACCAGAATGTAGCACCCGTTCCAGATCCCGCTTTCGCGAAAGCGTCATTCTTATCCCCTTTTACTTTACGATACATATAAGAAGTTGCGCTATTATTAAAATCTCCTGTAACAATTACTGGATAAGGCGATGACTTTTCATTTATTAAGTATTTTTGAACTTGTTGTTCTTGCTTTTCAAAAGCCAGGCCTAGCCTAGTTAATAAACGTTTTGAATCTTGTTTTTGCAAACTGTTTAAATCTGGTGAAAGACTAAAACTTTGAAAATGCATAT
The DNA here is from genome assembly GCF_007827465.1 of Dokdonia sp. Hel_I_53. Taxonomy (NCBI): domain Bacteria; kingdom Pseudomonadati; phylum Bacteroidota; class Flavobacteriia; order Flavobacteriales; family Flavobacteriaceae; genus Dokdonia; species Dokdonia sp. Hel_I_53. The sequence continues at coordinate 2,653,372 of NZ_VISL01000001.1, read as the reverse complement.
TGTACACGCGTAAAGTATCTGTTAGCGTAGCGATATCTGCATAAATTCCGTTATTTCCAGTTTTTTCAAAGTCTAGAGATCCTTTTGAAACTATAGGGTATTTCGAAAAAATAACTTGACCGAAGCTTTTACTTCCATTAGCCATCACGCTATGCTTGTGAGGATAAATAGTTTTATCTAAAACAAAGCTAGGGTGATATTCTTGAAAAGATACCACATCTGGCTGCTGCTCCTTTACAAAGGATAACACACGCTCTCCTACTCGCACCTCCTTACTCCAGCCATTTAGATTAAACTGCCGCACGTTATATGTAAGTATTTTAAAGTCTTGAATTACATCCAGATCACTTGAGTTTCCCAATCGAAACATCGAGAATATATGTGAAAAACCAATGGCCAATATCACTGCCGAAAGTAATAGTTGTCTTTTACCTCTTATAATCCAATAGAGAAAAAATAATATATTAACTATAATAAGTACGGGTAACAAAAGACTTAAAACCGATAATGCCGGAAAAAAATGTGGTGGTATGTACGGTAGTAGATAACTAGCCAAGAGTAGCAACGCAAATATACTATTGAAAAAAAAGATCAGCTTACCGAAAAAACCTAGATTTTTCATACTTAGTCTTTACCCGCCTTAAAAAGAAAATCTTTTTCATCTTTTGACAGACTTTCATAACCACTTTTACTTATTTTATCTAAAATAGCGTCTACTCGATGCTGTTGTTCACTCTTAGAAATGGTCACTTTTTTTGAAGAAGTCCTTTTTGTGTTTGTTCTCTTATGAACTGTTTTTAAAGGAGATTTTTTTTCTCGTTTGGGTGTTTTTGAAAACCAATTCACTACAGCATCCATTAGCTTTTCAAACCAAATACCTATATCATTTCCCTTTAGTAATTGTTGAGCATATAAAAAGCCAAAGGCCGCTCCGCCTAAATGTGCTATAGAACCTCCAGCATTCCCAGAAGTTGGTAACCCTAGTAAATCAATTAAAACAAAAATTAAAGCAATGTGCCATAATTTAAGATTAAAAAAGAAAACTCTAATCTCCGTATTAGGTGTATACGTTGCTATAAAAACGATAAGTGCATTTACAGCAGCAGAGGCTCCTAATAAGACACTATTACCTTGAAATGCTGGTAACAGATTATATAAAAGTATAAATACAATGCCACCAGCAATCCCGCCTAATAAATAAACAGTGAGCAACCGCTTCTCACTAAATAAGTTTACAATAAATTTAGAAAAGACATATAGATATAACATATTCCATAGCAAATGCCACACACCAGAGTGTAAAAAAGCATAGGACAGTATAGACCAAGGCTGTTCAATAAACCGCATTACATCAGATGGAAGTACAAAGTACCTATTGAGCACTATGGCATCTATCTGAATGATCCACGGAAGAAGGTTAAATACTAAGAATACCCCTACATTTATTACAATTAATTTTATCGCAATATTAGCTGTTTGATATTTATATAACAGAGATGTATTTTCCATATTAGTTCCATCTGTTTGCTTGACCAAATCCCTTTTTCTTCCAATACCACATCATAATAAACCCGAATAATGCCCCACCTAAGTGTGCCCAGTTTGCAATATTTGCCCCAAATATTGAGAAGCCAGTTACCCCAGAAAACAAATCTAATAAAATAAGACCTGGAATAAAGTACTTTGCTTTTATAGGGATAGGTATAAATATTAGTCCTAGAGATGCATTAGGAAACAACATTCCAAACGCAACTAATACACCATAAATTGCACCAGATGCACCAACAGCGGGAATGTTATAGGATCCAAAAAACTCTTGAGCTAAATCTACTGGGATAGCTTTCCCTTGCATTAATGAGCCCGGTTGAGCTGTTTGTGAAATCATATCTTGCATATCATTAGCTGTAAAGCCTAGTTGTATAAAAGTATCATACGCACTATTAAAATGATAATAGTTTACTAGAGTATGTATTAACGCAGCTCCTAAACCTGCCGAAAAATAGAAAAACAAAAAACGCTTTTGTCCTAGCGCATTTTCTATTGGGCTTCCAAACATCCATAAAGCGTACATATTAAAAAGAATATGCATAGGACTAGACAGATCATGCATAAACATATGTGTAAGAGGCTGCCATATTTGAAAACTAGGGTGCTCCACAAACCAAAGTGCAAATAATTGCATGGCAGGCTCTGGCTTTATAATAAAATAAGAGCCCAAGAAAAAAATCACATTAACTATGATTAATATTTTTACCGTCTCTGTGATTCTTCCCATTATTTATTTAAATTTTCGTTCTAACTCTTCACCCGTCATGGTTATAAAAGTTGTCTTTCCTAGTGGTGATCTATTAGGTTCTTTACAAGCAAATAAACTATTTACTAAGTGCTCCCTAGACCTAGCATTAAGGTACTCTCCTCCACGTATAGCTAGACTTTTTGCCATACTTTTTGCCAGCGTATCTGTTTGACTAAAACTAGAATCTGGCACTTCGTTTTCAAGATCACTCAATAATTGCTCAATTACAACAGGTACTTGGCTTTCAGTTATAGAAGTGGGTATCCCGCATATTTCTACAATATCACCGCTAATGGTTCCAAATAAAAATCCAGTATTCTCTAGACCTTCCTTTAGTTCCTCGAGGAGTTCAAACTCTGTAGTAGTGTAGGTCAATGTAAGTGGAAAAAGTAATTGTTGGCTTACAGATTCTTTTACCGTGATATTTCTCAAAAATTCTTCGTACAACACTCGTTGATGAGCCCGATGTTGATCAATCACTACCATCCCACTCTTAATTGTGCTTACGATATATTTATTAGTTAACTGATAAGTAGTTGCTTCTAATGATTGCTGTGCATCTGGATTCTTATTCGCTTTCGCGAAAGCAAAATCTTCTTCACTATCGTTCATTCCACTTTCAAACATATCTGGCGTACTCACCTCTTTCTCAATCGTAATGGTACTCGCTATACCATGCGATTGTTGTATTCCTTCGTACATTTTTTCCCAGCCTGAAGTATCTACCTTCTCAAACTCTGAACGTTGTACCCCACGCTTTGGAACTCCTACATTTTCGAATGGATTGAATGTTCTATCTACTTCAATCTTAGGAGTAACTACCCCCTTATTTTTATACTCGTAAGGAGTATCTAATTCACTATCGCGATTAAAATCAAGCACTGGTGTTATACTAAACTGCCCTAAGCTATGTTTAATTGTACTACGTAGCATGGCATAGAGTGCATGCTCATCATCAAATTTTATTTCTGTTTTTGTGGGATGTATATTGATATCAATCGTCCTAGGGTCAACTTTAAGATATAAAAAATAGCTTGCCCTTGCTTTATCGGGAAGTAATCCATCAAATGCTGCGGTCACAGCATGATTAAGATAGGGGCTCTTTATAAATCGATCATTTACAAAAAAGAATTGCTCGCCTCTAGTTTTTTTTGAAAACTCTGGTTTAACCACAAAGCCACCTATTGTCAGGATATCTGTTTCTTCTTGAACAGGAACTAACTTTTCATTTGTTTTTCCACCAAAAATTGCAACAATGCGTTGTTTTAGATTTCCGCTATGCAATCGAAATAGTTCGCCTTCATTATGATACATTGTAAATGATATCGCTGGATGTGCTAACGCAACCCGCTGAAATTCATCAATAATATGTCGTAGCTCTACATTATTTGATTTTAAAAAGTTACGTCGAGCAGGAATATTAAAAAAAAGGTTTTTTACAGATAATGAGGTGCCTTTTGGACAAGCACAAACCTCTTGAAGATTGATCGTGCTGCCTTCTATTTCAATATGAGAACCCACTTCTACACCAGACGGACGTGTTTTTAAATCTACATGTGCAACAGCCGCAATAGAGGCCAGTGCCTCTCCCCTAAAACCCTTTGTATTTAGATTAAAAAGATCGTCTGCTGTAGTTATCTTAGAGGTTGCGTGACGCTCAAAGCTCATACGAGCATCTGTATCACTCATTCCCTTACCGTCATCGATAATTTGAATAAGAGTTTTACCTGCATCCTTTACGATGAGTTTAATAGAGGTGGCTCCAGCATCAATGGCATTTTCAAGCAATTCTTTCACTACCGATGCAGGTCGCTGTACGACTTCTCCCGCAGCGATCTGGTTCGCTACGTGATCGGGTAAAAGTTTAATAATATCTGCCATTGGATATAATCAATAAGAAGGAGCGGTAAAAATGGAAAGATCAAAATCTATTATCCACAAAAAAAGTAACAAGAGTACTAAGAAAATAAATATGATAGTTCGATTGTAACCCCCTTTTTTACTTTCTTGTAATTCATCCCAAGCTGTAAGAAACCGTGTTTTCAATCCGCCGCCGTAGGTGAGTGTTTTACGTTGCTCATCAAAGCGACCTTCTATCTTAAACGGACTCCCTTCTTTATCGCTCTTATAATAGCGAGGCTGGTAGTCGTACTTCTTATTTGTGCGTTTTACTATTCCCATAATACTGTTGTTTCAAAGATACAATATCGTATCCAAAAAGCATACCGAATATCATGTCCTAGGGATCTATTAAAAGAATGTTTTGGTGATATATGTTTATAAAAAACGTACAAAGGCAAAACTAAATAAAAGCAGGCACGCTTTCGCGAAAGCGTATCTTTTACGTATTCCTACCATAAGCAGCTAGGCAATTTAAAAACGAGCGTCTTTACGTAGTTGTGCCATCTTAATGGCTGCAATAGCTGCTTCAGTACCTTTGTTCCCATGCACTCCTCCACTTCGAGCACGAGATTGCTCTATATTGTTATCTGTTAGCACACAAAAAATCACAGGAATATCTTGCTGTACGTTCAAATCTTTTATTCCTTGAGTCACCCCTTCACAAACAAAATCAAAGTGTTTTGTCTCACCTTGAATAACTGTTCCTATAACGATAACAGCGTCGAGCATATCATAAGCTTGTGTCATTTTTTTTGCTCCATAAATGAGCTCAAATGCACCTGGCACATTCCATCGTACGATGTTTTCATTAATGGCTCCACAGTCTTTTAAAGCATCAAAAGCCCCTTGCCATAATCCTTCTGTGATTTCCTCGTTCCACTCAGAAACAACAATCCCAAACTTGAAATCTTTCGAGTTTGGGATTGTTGTTTTGTCATAAGCTGAGAGATTGTTCCCTACTGTTGCCATACTAATTGTTTTTTATGAATGTAACAGGTTATAAGTTTCGCTACACCATTAACGGTCTCACCTGCTAATAATTTATTTTCCTGCTTGCGCACGACCTAAGTAAAGGTCTACCTGGCTCGCATACTCAGACGTGCTAAACTCATCTTTAATACGTGACAAATGCTTTACAGCAGCATCATTATTACCAAGGTCTATTGCTGTTATTCCAGCTTTGAATAAAAAGCGTGGTGTTGTAAAGGTGTTTACACTGATAGATGCTGCATCCTCATAATAGTCATAAGCCTCTTCTGCTTGCCCTAACTGCATAAAAGCATCACCAATTGCTCCTTTTGCAAGTGGCGCTAAGATATCATCATCACTAGAGAAGTCTTGTAAATGTGAGATTGCGTTTTGGTATTCTTTAATCTCTAAGTATGACATTCCTGCGTAGTAGTGGGCAAGATTTCCAGAAGGTGTACTTCCGTAATTTTCTGCCACATCCAAGAGTCCATATTTACCATTTCTACCTTCAAGAGCCACCATATACAGCGAATCTTTAACAGAAGTATTTGTAGACTCAAGTGCTGTTGTAAAACTCTCTTGTGCTACTACAAGCTCATTTGCAGCTTCAGTCTCATTAGGTTCTACTATAAACTTGGTATACCCTAAATATAAAAGTGCGATTACAAGGGCAGCAATAATTACTCCTATTACTGGTTTTTGATTTTTTTCAAACCACTCTTCTGCTTTATTTGCTCCTTCATCTAGCGATCCAAAAACCTCTGCTGTTGTGCTCTCGCTATCATCAATAAACTCTTCAACATCTTCCTTTTCAGGTTTTGTTTTTGGTTTATACCCTCTCTTATTATATGTAGCCATATTCGAATTTTGTTAGTCGGGCAAAAATATAATATTTATTGAATTATGAAAGGGAATTTATTGCTTAATTTTGAAGTCGTCCTAAGTCTTATGTATTGGAGTTTGTGCGCTTTCGCGAAAGCGTACCTACACTTACCTCACCCTATGATCTTAAAATCTCTCTCTCTTATAAACTATAAAAATTTTGAATCACAAGGTTTCACCTTTGATGCAAAGATTAATTGTTTTGTCGGTAATAATGGCGTAGGAAAGACCAATGTGCTCGATGCTATCTATCATTTGTCCTTTGGGAAGAGCTATTTTAATCCAGTCACAAGCCAAAACATCAATCACGACGCAGACTTCTTTGTTTTAGATGGGGTCTATAACAAAAACGAACGAGAAGAAAGAGTTGTAGTAAGCGCAAAAAAAGGGCAAAAAAAAATCATTAAACGCAATGCTAAAATCTACGATAGATTTGCAGACCACATTGGCTTTTTACCCTTAGTAATCATTTCCCCTGCAGATAGAGATCTTATTACCGAAGGAAGTGACACACGCCGAAAGTTTATTGATGGCGTTATTTCACAAAGTGATAAGAGCTATCTCTCTAACCTACTAGGCTACACAAAAATACTCTCCCAGCGTAATGCATTATTAAAATATTTTGCTGCAAATAATACATTTAATGCAGATTCTATAGCCGTTTATAACGAACAGCTTGAAGGATTTGGCACTCCTATTTTTGAAAAAAGAAGAAAATTCCTAGAAAGATTTACTCCTATATTTCAAGAGCGATATGCAGCCATAAGTGGAAACACAGAAGCTGTATCACTTACTTACGATAGTGCTTTACATAAAATGCCATTGCAGCATTTACTCACCAATGCCATTAATAAAGATCGAGGATTACAGTACACAAGTGTTGGGATTCATAAAGATGACCTGCAGTTTGAAATTAATGGTCATCCCGTAAAGAAATTTGGTAGTCAAGGACAACAAAAATCTTATTTGATTGCACTTAAGCTTGCACAGTTTGATTTTATTAAAGAGGAAAGTGGTACTACGCCTTTATTACTACTGGATGATATCTTTGATAAGTTAGACGAAAATCGAGTACAACATATTATTGAACTGGTAAACACTAACGATTTTGGCCAGCTATTTATAAGTGATACTCATGCTGAACGTACAGAAGAGGTCGTAAAAAAAATCCATCAGAGTTATGAGCTTTTTCATTTAGGTAATAGATCCTAAGCTAGTATCTTTATACACTTAAATTACCAATCTCGTGAAATATTTATTCTTTTTAGTTTTACCATTTCTACTGGCTTGCTCCCAGTCTAAAGATCAAAAAATATCGAATATAAACGGGTATTGGGAGATCGCAGAAATTGAGAATGAAGCAGGTGAGGTAAAAGCATTTACTATAAGCCAGAATATTGATTTCTTTGAGATCAACCCTAATGGCAAGGGCATACGTAAAAAAGTACAACCTAATGCGCTAGGGGAATTTGTCACCTCAAACTCAAGTGAGAACATTGACGTAATTGAAGAGGATGGTCTTTTTAAACTTCAATATTCTACTGCACTCGATACTTGGATAGAAATCGTAAAGAAGGCCACAAAAGAAGAACTTGTTCTCATTAATGAGGCTGGCATCATCTATACGTACAGAAAATACAAACCGTTAGCACTAGAATAATGGCAAAGCGCAATACAGATCCTATATCCATTAGTACAGCTCTAGGTGAGTTTGTTCAAAAAAACAAATTGAGCAAGGGCATCGATAAAGTTGATGTATCAAAAGCATGGTTTGCTTTGAATCCAGCTTTTGAAACCTACACGACTTCCATACGCTTTGATAGAGAAACTCTTTTTGTAAACCTCAGTTCCTCCGTTTTTAGGGAAGAACTCTCTTATGGAAAAGACAAAATCCTCTCTATGATAAATGAAGAGTTAGGAAGAGAAGTTGTAAAAAAAATTGTGCTGCGTTAAGCAGCACAGATCTTCTACATACGTTCTGGCACTTCTATGCCTAATAAGCTAAATGCACTTTTAATTACTTTTCCAACCTGGGCGCTTAACTCTACACGAAAAGACTGATCATCTACATTCTCAGTACCTAAAATTTGTACTTGCTGAAAGAATGAATTGTACTCTTTTACAATATCATAGGTATAGTTTGCAATAATTGCTGGGCTTTTTTGAGCTGCAGCAAGTTGTATTGTTGCCGGGTACTCTTGTAGTAACTTCAGGAGTTCCTTTTCTTTAGGATGCAACACTCTTTCTGATTCAATAGCAGTTTCAATATTCATCTCTTTTGCTTTACGCAAAATTGACTGAATACGCGCATACGTATATTGAATAAATGGTCCGGTATTACCTTGAAAATCTACCGATTCTTTAGGGTCAAACAAAATTCGTTTCTTAGGATCTACCTTTAAAATATAATATTTCAAAGCACCTAAACCTATCGTTTTATAAAGCTTTTGTTTTTCCTCTTTAGAATAGCCATCAAGCTTTCCTAACTCTTCTGAGATGGCTCCTGCGGTCTCCGCCACCTCGTTAATTAGATCGTCTGCATCTACTACTGTTCCTTCTCTAGATTTCATTTTTCCAGAAGGAAGATCTACCATTCCATAACTTAGATGAAATAAATTTTCTGCCCAGTCGTAGCCTAATTTCTTTAAAATTAAAAATAACACTTGGAAGTGGTAATCTTGCTCGTTACCCACCGTATAAATCATTCCGCCAACATCTGGGTGGTCTTTTACGCGCTGGATAGCTGTTCCAATATCCTGCGTCATGTATACCGCTGTCCCGTCAGAGCGCATTACAATTTTACGATCCAGACCATCATCTGTAAGGTTACACCATACAGAACCATCCGGGTCTTTCTCAAACACACCTCGTTCTAACCCCTCGGCGATAATATCCTTTCCTAATAAGTAAGTATTACTTTCGTAATAATAACTGTCAAAATCTACTCCAATATTTTTATAGGTGACTTCAAATCCGTCATAGACCCACTGGTTCATTTTTTCCCAAAGCGCAACCACCTCAGCATCTCCGGCTTCCCATTTGCGCAGCATTTCTTGTGCTTCGAGTAAAAGTGGCGCTTCCTTTTTTGCTTCTTCTTCAATTTTTCCTTGGGCCACTAATTGAGCTACTTCTTTTTTATATTCTTGGTCAAATTTTACGTAATAGTTTCCCACCAACTTATCACCTTTCAATCCAGTAGAAGCAGGTGTCTCACCATTACCGAAGCGCTCCCAAGCAAGCATAGACTTACAAATATGTATCCCACGATCGTTAATAATCTGCGTTTTATACACTTTTGATCCAGCTGCTTTTATAATTTCTGATACAGAATAACCGAGCAACACATTACGCACGTGCCCTAGGTGTAGGGGTTTATTAGTATTGGGTGATGAATATTCGATCATCACTGCCTTGCCATGTTCGGCAACTTTTCCGTAATCGGCTGTTTTTACAATATTTTTAAAATCTGTATTGTAGTATGTATCTGCAATGACCAGATTTAAAAATCCTTTTACCACATTAAATGCTGTAATTTCTGAAACATTTTCAACGAGATACTCCCCTATTTGAGTTCCTATTTGAACAGGGTTTCCTTTTACCACACGTAACATTGGGAAAACCACAACTGTGATGTCTCCCTCAAATTCTTTACGTGTGGCTTGAAATTCTACAGAAGGCAAATCTGCATTAAATATTTCTGCAATAGCATTTTTTACGTGAGCTTCAATGGTAGTTTGTAAAGACATATATTTTTTTTATAATTAATGCTATAAGGATTGAGTACGCTTTCGCGAAAGCATAAAACACCCCCTAACAAAGGCACAAAGATATGTGAAAAATGAAAGTCTACACAGCCCAAACGCTCCTAAACTAGTATCTTTAAAAGAAAAAATGCTACTAAACGTATCTTATAATAATCGAGAAATCAAACGGAAGATTGATACAGAGGTAGGCCCTGCCTTTGGCCTAAGAGAACGGATCAAGCAAGGAGGCATTGGTATAGGACACCTCAATATCACTGAATCAAGTATACAAATTCAGAATTTTCTTGCTCTTGACAAGTATCGCAATAAATGTAATATCGAGTTGCGACCCAATGGGATTATTGTAGGATTTAGAGCTTTACTAGATAGCTATGCACTTATAATCCCTTACTGGAAGCTAAAGCTATACAAAGGACGTGCAGAAGAATACAGTATTTATCGTGACACTTACTTTATAAAAATTGAGGCAAAACCAAGCGATAAAAAAATACACAATTTTATAAAACGCATCTTAGCCGAGAAAGCAAAGCAAACTTCTACAAATATAGATGAGCTTTAAAGCAATTGGTATTATGAATTTTTCTTACCTAAGAATACACCTGCTATGACAGCCACAACTCCTAGCACAATAAGCAGTAAACTTTCATTAGACAACCCCTCTTTTGCAGATACTTCTAAAGGTCCAAAATTAAGAATTTGCTGTGGGACAAATGCATTATAAAGTCCAAAAGCGACTAGTACAATACCTACGACAATAAGAATATTCTTTAACATATTTGCTAGTTTAGATGTGGTAAGCTACGACAAAATTGAATCATATGTAAGTTAACGGCATTTTAACTTCAACAATCTTTAACTATACATACATTGTACTCATGAAAATTTTACTTACAGGCGCAAATGGATATATAGGGATGCGATTACTACCCCTATTACTGGAGGCAGATCATGATGTAGTTTGCGTAGTACGAGATGCCGCTAGGCTTTCTGTAAGTAAAAAAATAAGAGAGCAAATTGAGATTGTAGAAATTGACTTCTTAGATACACCAGATATCTCAAAAATACCACAAGATATCGATGCAGCTTATTATTTATTGCATTCTATGAGTTCTTCTACCACAGATTTTGATACAAAAGAAGAAAAATCTGCAGTTCATTTCAACACCTATCTTAAAAACACACAATGCAAGCAGGTCATCTATCTTGGAGGTATTGCAAATGAAGAAAATTTAAGTAAGCATTTAAGATCTAGACAAAATGTAGAAAACACCTTAAACAAAGGCAAAGCAGCCGTTACTGTCTTACGTGCTGGAATAATTGTGGGCTCAGGAAGTTCCTCCTTTGAGATTATAAGAGATCTCTGTGAGAAACTTCCCATAATGATTACACCTAAATGGGTGCAAACAAAATGCCAGCCCATAGCCATACGTGATGTAATGCACTATTTGATAGGCGTGCTTGGTAATGAGAAAACATATAATGATGATTTTGACATAGGAGGCCCTGACATACTTACCTACAAAGAAATGATGCAACATTATGCTAAGGTGCGTAATCTTAAACTCTATATTGTTACATTACCTGTAATGAGTCCAAAATTATCTTCGTACTGGCTCTATTTTATAACCTCTACATCCTATAAACTTGCACTAAATCTAGTTGATAGCATGAAGGTAGAGGTGATCTCTCGTGATAACAGATTACAAGATTTACTAAAAATAACACCCATATCTTACAATGCAGCTATAAAGTTGGCTTTCGCCAAAATTGAACAAAATCAAGTTGCAAGCTCTTGGAAAGATAGTCTTGTAAGTGGTCGTATAAAAGTAAATCTGGATGACTACATTCAGGTTCCAAAATTTGGCTGTTTGAAAGACACTCAAAAGATACAATTGAAAAATAAAGAGCTAGCCATTGAGAATATATGGGCTATAGGAGGAGAACGAGGATGGTATTACGGAGACTGGATGTGGAAAATTAGAGGTTATATAGACAAACTATTTGGCGGTGTAGGTTTAAGAAGAGGCCGCACGCATCCAGACAGAATTTATACTGGTGATGTCTTAGATTTTTGGCGCGTTTTATTATCAAATAAAGAAGAGCCTCGCTTACTCCTTTTTGCAGAGATGCGCGTTCCTGGAGAAGCCTGGTTAGAGTTCACAATAGATGAGGATAATATTCTCTATCAGACAGCTACCTTTCGTCCCAGGGGATTATTTGGCAGGATCTATTGGTATAGCATGCTTCCGTTTCATTACTTTATATTCGGTGGAATGATACGTAATATAGCAACAAAGAAATATACCTAAACTCTCCTTAGATGATATCTGCTAGCGTTTTATTTTCTAATACCTTCAATGTTTGATCACGTACTTCTACCATTAGATTGTGAATACTACACTCATCTTCAGTAGGACAATCTTCACAATGCTCGTAAAAATTAAGACTCACACAAGGCAGTAGTGCAATAGGGCCTTCTAATATTCTAATGATTGTTGCCATTTTTATTTGAGCTGGGTCTTTGATCATATAATACCCACCCCCTTTACCTTTTTTACTTCCTAAAAAACCAGCCTTACGGATAGATAATAAAATGCTTTCTAGAAACTTTTTGGATATATTTTCGGCATCTGCAATTTCTTGAATGAGTACAATTTCATCTGCAGGCTGCTTTGCAATGTAGGTCAGTGCCTTAAGTCCGTATTTTGTTTTTCTAGAAAGCATTTGTTGAATAAAATTATTTTTTTGGAAGAAAAACTTCTGCCATCATACACCTAGCACTTCCTCCTCCGCAAGTTTCGATGGTCGTAAGGTCGCTACTTAAAATCTCACAATACTTTTCAATCTTTTGAATTTGATCCTTAGTGAGACTTTTATGTGCTGCTGCACTCATCACTAGTAATTTCTCATTAGAAGCCGTTAAAACTTGTAACATATTTCCAGCAAATTGATGCATTTGCTGTTCTGTAATAGTAATGATTTCCTTACCAGTCTCCTTGAGATGTTTTAATACGTTTTTACGTTCCTTTTTATCGTCAATCGTATCTAAACAGATTACACAAAAATTTTCAGCAAGGCACATCATTACATTTGTGTGATAAATAGCTAGTCGCTCCCCCTCAACAGTTTGATTTGCTGTAAAAACTACAGGCGTATACTCAAAATCCTCACAAAATTCTATAAATAAACCTTCATCTGCTCTATCTGAAAGTGCACAGTAAGCTCTTTCATTTTGACGATCCATCAAAATACTCCCAGTACCTTCTAAAAAAACTCCTTCATCCTCTGCTGCAGTATAATCTATAATATTTTTAATTTGAAAGCCCTCTTTCTCTAAACGGATAAAAACTTCATCTCGGCGTTCTTTACGACGGTTCTCCGCAAACATAGGATAAATAGCTACATTTCCATTTTCGTGAAAAGAAACCCAGTTGTTAGGAAATACAGAGTCTGGTGTATTTCCCTTCTCATCATCATTCTCTACAATCACATTGACACCCGCAGTACGCAGTTTTGATACAAATACATCAAACTCTTCTTGGGCTTTGTTATTTATCTCTGCATTTGCAATAGAAATATCTTCTTGAAAGTAATTATTTACCGCCGTTTGTTCATTCATACGAAATTGAACTGGACGAATCATTAATATAGTGTTCGTTATTTGTCGTAAAGCCATAGGTATTTAAGTGCTAATAAAGCAATATATGCTTAATTCTGATTTTTATTAAAGATTTTTTCAAAGGCATCATACACCGCAAGATGTAATGCGTCGCCATGTGTTTGTTTTTCAAAAGAGTTAAAATGTATTTTTTCAGTGCTGCTATATTTTAAAATCTTTTCAAATAAGCCCTTCGCGGTACGCTCCATGATTTCTCCTTCCTTACCAACCCCAACATATACACTTCCAGGAAGTTTTAATTCTTGTATAGGTCTAGTTAATAATGACTCATCATCCCACCATAGACTCGGACTAATTATTATATAATTTGTAAAGAGCGACGGTCTAGTTAATAATACTTCTGTTGTTAGAAGGCCTCCAAGGGATTGTCCTATTATAGTGGATGTCTCGCTCACTCTGTAATTCTCTATTATAGTGGGCTGCAGTTCTCTTTCTATAAATTTAATAAATTTATCAGATCCTCCTGCAGTTGGAAAATCAGCTTTGTCTTGCTTATTCTTTGTAGGGAATGTAAAATCTCTTTTTCGATCTATATTTGAAATACCTACCACAATAGATTCTGGAATGATATTTATCCAAGAAAAAGAACAAAATTGCACAAGCCCAGCGATATGTATGATATCTTCTTCTAAAGAACCATCTAATAAATATATGACTGGATATTTTTTATCTCCACTATCATTATATCCTTTAGGAAGATAAATATTTAACGCTCGCTCTTCCTGTAAGATCTCAGAATGGACAGTCACTATTTCACCTATAGAGAAATCGCGTTTTCCATTGATTTCTAAGGTGTTTTGAGCAAAACCTTTAGTAGAGATACAGAGTAATAAGAGCAGTACTATTTTTTTCATTTTATTACTATATCAATTCTATTGGAAATATAAGTTTACGCTTTCGCGAAAGCGCACTTCTACTTTTTTAACTTTTTTTCTAGATGATTTAGAATCATTTCTGCGTGGATTCGAGTATTTTCAATAAAAAACCGGCTCGTTTTTAGTCCGCCTGCGGCAACTCCCGCAATAAAAACATTAGGCAAAGGTGTTTCTAACGTTTCCTCATTGAAGATAGGTGTTCTAAACTCATCATCATCAATGGGTAACCCGATATTCTTAAAGAGTGTATAATTAGGCTTATAGCCTATCATAGCGAGCACGAAATCATTTTCTATTACAATCTCACCATTTAGAGTGTTTACTGTAACATTCTCCTTTGAAATACTTGTCACTTGTGAATTAAAGTGAGCAGCTATAGCACCTTCCTTGATTCGATTTTCAATATTAGGCTTTATCCAATATTTTGTACGTTCATTAATTCCAGCACCACGCACTACCATAGTTACCTCTGCGCCTTTGTAGTAGGTTTCTAGCGCTACATCACAGGCAGAGTTTGCAGCGCCTATGATAACTATTTTCTGGCCCACATAAGGATGTGGACTGTCATAAAAATATTTCACCTTTGGAAGATTTGCTCCTGGTATTTTTAGTTCTCTAGGGGTATCATAAAAGCCTGTTGCAACAATTACCGCTTTTGCGAAAGCGTCACCCTTACCAGTTACTATAGTGTAACCTTCTTCTTTAGGAGTCATTTTCAACACCTCTGTATATAGACTAATATTTAAATTGTAAGTTTCTTGAACCCGACGATAATATTCTAACGATTCCTTACGTGTAGGCTTATCTCTGTCTGATACGAAGGGAACCTCTCCAATCTCTAACAATTCTGAAGTACTAAAGAAGGTCATGTTTTCTGGAAAGTTATAAAGCGCGTTTACCAATACCCCTTTCTCAAGAATTACATACTTTAAATCTTTTTTTTGTGCCTCTATACCACAAGCGATACCTATGGGCCCTCCGCCAATAATTACAAGGTCATATGAAGTGTTGTCCATAATCATCTATTACGCCAAAAAAATGGGGTTAATAAAATAAGAACAGTAAAAAGCTCTAGGCGTCCTATAAGCATTAAAAATGCCATCCACCATTTTGCTCCTACAGGTAGCCAGCCATAATTATCTACAGGTCCTAAGCTTCCAAAAGCTGGACCTACATTACCTAAAGCAGAAGCCGCACCCCCTAATGCAGTCCTAAAATCTAGCCCTAAAGACCCTAGAACACTAGCACCTACGATCCAGGATAACATATACAATATGAAAAATGCTAGTATATTGTAAATAATAGATCGATCTACAGATCTAGTATTATAACGTACAGGCAAGATCGCATTAGGATGTAACGTACGTTTAAACTCTACAAAGGCATTCCGGATAGTAAGCAAATGCCTTACTACTTTTATACCTCCAGAAGTTGACCCAGCTGAGCCTCCCAGAAACATTAAACCGAAAAAGATAATAGTTAGAAATGGTGTCCACATTGTATAATCTGCCGTTACAAATCCTGTGGTAGTAATCACCGCTAGTACTTGAAAAAGCCCGTGTCTTATAGCACTTTCTGCTCTTCCTAATACCATAGGATGGTCTATGCTAGAGAGCGTGAAATCTGCATTTAAATACATAACCGTTGCTGCAATTATAGAAAACCCTATCACAAATGACATGTATAAACGAAATTCTTCGTCTTTTAGAATACGCTGAATTCTGCCTTTAAAAGCAAAATAACTTAGTACAAAATTTGTACCCGCTAGCAGCATGAAAAATATGATAATATATTGTATAAGTGGTTTGTCGTTCCAATGAGCTACACTGGCATTTTTTGTAGAAAAACCACCTGTAGATAGCGTACTCATTGCATGATTTGCAGCATCAAAAAATGACATCCCTGCCAGTTTTAAAAATATAGTTTCAAGTATCGTAAACCCAAAATAAATGAGCCAAAGGCGCTTAGCAGTATCGGTTATACGAGGGTGTAGTTTATCTGCACTAGGCCCTGGCGCCTCTGCTGCAAAAAGTTGCATCCCACCTATACCCAATAGCGGTAAAATAGCTATCGCAAGTACAATAATACCCATACCGCCTATCCAGTGTGTTGTAGACCTCCAAAAAAGAATACTTTTAGGAAGCGCTTCTATCTCTGTTAATATGGTTGCACCTGTTGTAGTATAGCCACTTATGGTTTCAAAAAAAGCATTTGCTAGTGTTGGAATTGCGCCAGAGAACAAATAAGGCAACATCCCACTAAGAGACATGAATAACCATCCAAAAGTCACAATAATGTATCCCTCTCGCTTTTTAACTTCTTTTTCGTGCCCCCTAGTCAAAAACATGAGTGACACACCAACAAAGGCAGTAATTAAGGCCGCAGCAGATACTTCAAGCCCCACACCATCTTTTGTAATAAAGCTTACAAAAGCAGCAATAAGCATAAAACCACCATTGACGAGCAATAGCAAGCCCATAAGGTGAAATATTATCTTGTAATTAAGTTTTGGCATGAACAGTTAGATAAACATTTCTTCTACCTTTTTAATAGATCTAGGTAAGCAACAAACAACCACTCGATCTCCAGCCACAATTTTAAAATCTCCAAGCGCTATAAGCCCCTCTTCATTACGTACAACACCAGCGATAGTTGCAGATCTGGGGAAGTCTATATCTCTTATAAGTTTACCTTCTACTTCAGAGTTCTTTTTTACAATAAACTCTAGCAACTCTGCATTCATATTGTTGAGCTTTGTCATCGCAACAACCTCTCCCTTGCGTATATATCTAAATATATTATTTGCCGCAAGTAGCTTTTTATTAATTAGTGTATCTATACCTATACTTTGTGAAAGCTGGAAGTAATCCATATTCTCTACAAGAGCAATGGTTTTTTGCACTCCTTTTGACTTAGCTACTAAGCAAGACATAATATTTGTTTCACTATCTCCCGTTACAGAGATAAAAGCGTCCATATCGTGTATATTTTCTTCATCGAGCAGCTCAACGTTACGTCCATCACCATTAATAACTAACGCTCTTGGTAGCATATCTGCAAGATCAATTGCTTTATCTCTATTTTTCTCTACAAGCTTCACGTTAAATTTATTACCGCAAAGGTCTTTTGCAGTTTTTGAACCAATATTACTACCGCCTAGGATCATTACGTTTTTGATTTTCTGACGTACTTTCCCTGTAAGCTTATATATTTCTTCCACACCACCCGCAACAGTTACAAAGTAGATATGATCTCCCTCTTTAAATACAGTGTCTCCTCGTGGGATAAGTGTATATTGCGTGCCCTCGCGCTGTATTGCGATAGGCATAAAATGTAGTTCTGGAAAAATCTTTGCAGCCTCTTTTACACTTTTACCTACAAATGAGGCAGTTCTCGATAAAGTAGTCCCAACCATAGTCAAAGCACCATTCTCAAACTCAAAACTATCTGTAAATCCGCTTTGATTAAGAAGTAACTCAATTTCACCAGCTGCTAAACTCTCTGGAGAAATGAGCTCATCTATACCAAACTTTTTAAAACCTGCTAATTCTTTATGTTCTATAAACTCAGTATTTGAGATTCGAGCAATCGTACGCTGCGCACCTAATTGCTTTGCAAGCACACACACCGTGATATTAGTAGTCTCACTTGCTGTCACAGCTATAAGAAGATCAACACCGTTTACACGTGAGTCTTGGAGAATCGAAATAGAAGTAGCATCCCCTTTAATAGTTCTGATATCTAGATGCGTATCTGCATAGGCTAGATTCTCTCGATCTATATCAATGAGGGTTATGTCTTGTGACTCGTATGAGAGTAGTTTCGCTAGGTGAAAACCTACCTCCCCTGCTCCTGCAATGATTATTTTCATAAAAAATTTACTAGAAAATGCACACAAAGATAGCACATCTACCAGTCTATATAAAAGAATGTGAGACTTTGTATGTATTCGCTTTCGCGAAAGCGAATAATTGAATATTTACAGTTCTAATCTGATCGCAATGCCTTCATTTGAGAAGTTACTAGCTCAAATCTTGTGATATGCAAATTAAGACTCATTATTTGAAAGTAGTATATTTACAAAAAAAATAGTGATGACTAAAAAGGTAACCCCTTATAAATCTTCTGACAAGTCAAAAAAGCAACAGGTCGAGAAAATGTTTGATACGATTTCTGGTGAATACGATGGTTTAAATAGAGTCATCTCTTTTGGGATAGATGTAAAGTGGCGAAATAAAGTAGTACAGCTGGTTGCAGATACAGATCCTGAATCTATTTTAGATATTGCTACGGGAACAGGAGATCTCATCATAAATATGGCAAGCACAGACGCAACAAAACTGGTGGGTCTTGACATATCTGAAGGGATGCTTTCCGTAGGTAGAAAAAAAATAAAAGCGAAAAATCTTGACAGTCGTATCGAAATGATACAAGCAGATAGTGAAGAGATGCCATTTGATGATAATAGTTTTGACGCGGTCACGGTCGCCTTTGGAGTTCGAAATTTTGAGAATTTAGAAAAAGGCCTTTCTGAAATTTTGAGAGTCCTTAAACCAGGAGGTGTTTTTATAATTTTAGAAACTTCTGTACCTACTAGAACGCCTTTTAAGCAAGGCTATAACTTTCATTCTAAAGTCATTTTACCCGCAGTTGGAAAACTGTTTTCTAAAGACAAAAAAGCTTATGGTTACCTAAGTGAAAGTGCCATTGCATTTCCTTTTGGTGAGGCACTCAACAATATTTTGCGTAAAATTGGGTTTAAAGACGTGCAAGACAAACCACAAACCTTTGGCGTAGCAACTATTTATACAGCCACAAAATAATCATATGCGCACCACTATTGTTGTACTTCTTTTATTATTCTCTTTTAGTACTGTACATGGCCAGTGGCTTACAAAGCCTCGGGT
This sequence comes from Dokdonia sp. Hel_I_53, assembly GCF_007827465.1. Lineage (NCBI taxonomy): Bacteria > Pseudomonadati > Bacteroidota > Flavobacteriia > Flavobacteriales > Flavobacteriaceae > Dokdonia > Dokdonia sp. Hel_I_53. The sequence goes on along the minus strand of NZ_VISL01000001.1, from coordinate 2,634,098 downwards.
TCAAAACAACCAAAATTTTGATAAAAAACCTCTGTCATGGGGCTATTACTTTGGCATAAATTCTCTTGATTATAATTTTGATTATCAAGAGCAACAGGAAGATATTCAGGTAGAACGCACTATAGGGTTTAATGTAGGTCTTATAGGTAATTTAAGATTATCTGATTATTTTGACTTAAGAACAGAACCTGGTCTTGTATACACTCAACGCAATTTAATGTACGCACCTGATCCACGTTTTGAGAAAGAGTCTGATCTCTTTAGAGAAGTTCCATCTACGTACATTTATGCCCCTTTACTTTTGAGAATTAACACTAAACGACTTAACAACATTAAGCCTTTTGTATCACTGGGCGTGGCGACAGCAATTAATCTTTCTAGTAATGAGGACAATCCAGATGACAATTTTGCTGGAAAATTTAGAACTACATCTAAACCTTTTTTTTATGAGTTAGGTATAGGGATGGACTTTTTCCTTTATTACTTCAAATTTACTCCTAGTATTAAAGGTGTTTTTGCCACTGGCGACGAACTTGTAAGAGATAATAGACCTAACAGCCCGTGGACTGGAAATATAAATAGAATGCAATCTCGTGGGGTGTTCTTAAACTTTACTTTCCAATAGCAAGCTAAAACTTCTATCGTTTAAATTCACTTAAACTAATGGCTGCTGCAGTGGCTACGTTCAAACTTTCTGTCGCTTGTTGAACACCAAACCTTGGAATGGCTATTCTACTATTGATATAGTGTTCTATTGTTGAAGAAATTCCATTTGCTTCATTACCCATAATAAGCACTCCTTCTTTTTCAAGAGTGCATTGATAGATGTTTGTTCCATCCATAAAAGTTCCATAAATAGTTCTATGCTCTTCTTTTAGATACTCCTCTAAATTAGTATAAATAATATGAACTCTAGTAAGCGACCCCATAGTTGCTTGCACCACCTTGGGATTAAAGCAATCTACCGTTTGTGGTGAACAGATCAATTGTTTAATACCAAACCAATCACAGAGTCTTATTATAGTACCTAAATTACCTGGATCTCGTACATCGTCAATTACCACCGTAATACCTCCTCTGTCAATTATACTTTCTTTGGGAATATTAAAAACTGCAACTGCTTTTTGTGGGGTCTTTAAAAAGCTTAGTTTCTTTAATTCTGTATGAGTTGCTTTAAAAATTTTGGACGCTTCTTTTTTTGTGATCGCTTTCGCGAAAGCGTTTTCATCTTCCACATACAACTCTTTAAGCAAGAAAGTAGATTGAAGTAGCTCTGTAATGACTTTAATACCTTCGGCAACAAAGATACCTTCTCGATTACGGTACTTTTTTTGACCTAAACTCGTTATTCGTTTGATTGTATTTTTGCTTACCACGATTTAAATGTACTTTTGAAACTGTGAAGAAGCCCTGTTGAGAACTCCGTTTACAAAAATATCACTATTTCTGCTAGTGGCAGTATTTCTATCTGCCTGTGATGCCACAAAGCGGGTACCTGATGATGGTTATTTACTTACCGAAAATACTATTTATGAAAATGGAGAAAAGGTAAGCGACTCTCGTCTTTATAATTTTTTATATCAAAAACCTAATTCGAGACTTCCCTTACTCAATATTCCTTTACGACTTTACATTTACAACCTAGCTCGACCTAATATTGACTCTATATTAAATCAACAGCGTGTTGCAAGCGCTGGAAAAGTTACTTTCTGGGAGAAACTTCTTTCTGAAAAACAAGTAGAAGCTTCAAGAAAATTTAAAAAAAATTTTAATGAGGCTATAAAAACAACTGGTGAAGCCCCAGCGATTGTCACAGAAGAAATAACTCAAAAAAGCGCTAATAGACTTACAGCTTATTATGTAAACAACGGGTATTTTAACGCTGCTGTAGATTACAAAATAGTTCGTGACAGCAATCAACGTGCTGTTGTAAATTATCTTGTTGAAAAAAACAAACCCTATCTTTTAGACTCTTTAATCCCCATTATACCTTCCGCAGTAGCAGATTCCATTTACTATGTACATAAGGATAAATCTTTATTAAGACCTGGTAATCGTTATACAACTGCAACTATTAATGCAGAAACAGAAAGAATTACAAGTTTGTTTCGAAATAACGGGATGTACCATTTTGAGTCTAATGCTATTAGCATCATAGGGGATACAGTTAATACAAACAATAAAGCAAACTTAGATTATATCATAAGCAACCGTAAAGAGACCATTAGTGATTCTGTATATGATCGCCCTTATAAAGTTCACAAAGTATCAAAAGTGAATATTATCACAGACTATAACTATAGCAATAGAGATCAAATATTTAAAGACTCTCTTATTACAGATGGGTACAACCTCTACGCTTACGATAAAATACACTATAGACCTAAAGCACTCACAGATATCATACCATTAGAACCTGGATCCATTTATAAAGATACAGACCGAGTTCAAACATTGAGCAGACTAAGTCTTTTAGGAACTTTCAAATACCCAAGTATTCAATATAACGAAGACCCTCAAGATAGCACTCGAACAGATCTAGTAGCGAGCATACGCCTTACACCATTAGAAAAATATAAGTTAAGAGCAGATTTTGATGTATCTACCTCAAATATTCAAGATTTTGGAATTGCTGGCTTTGGATCGCTTTTGATACGAAATATTTTTAGAGGAGCTGAAACCTTGGAGCTTTCAGGTCGTGGAAGCTTGGGTGCTTCTGATGATGCCTCAAACCCTGATGATAGTTTTTTTAATATTTCAGAAATAGGTGCAGACGCTAGACTCACCTTCCCTAGAATATTTTTTCCAATTAATACTAAAAAAATAATTCCTGCAGAGTGGCAACCCAATACCCGAGTGAATGTAGGTATTGGTATCCAAAAAAACATAGGTCTGGATAAGCAGACCGTAACTGGTGGTTTAAAATATAATTGGAGTCCATCTTGGAAAAGGTCATTTAACGTGAATCTCATAGATGCTCAATATGTAAGAAACCTCAACCCAAACAACTACTTTAACATCTACCGAAATACGTATAATGATCTCAATAGATTTGCTATAAATAACCAGGCAAATGTAGATCCTTCGTTTTTTACAACGACTGCAGATGGCGGTTTAAGGCTAAGTATACCTAATGGAGCAGAAGCGTTCATCAATGCAGTAGACAATGGAGCTACAACTGGTTTTACAAACACACAAGTTAACGACATACAAGCCATAGCAGAGCGACAAGAACGCTTAACGGAAGACAACTTAATAGTAGCCTTAAGTGTGAGTCATACCTTTGACAATAGAGAAAATATCTTTGACGAGACCTTTAGTCGTTTTAGAACAAAAATAGAATTTGCAGGAAATGTACTCGCACTAGCAGGGAATCTCACTAATAATGAAGATACTGGAAGTACTGGTAGAAGAATATTTGGAGTTACATATTCCCAATACGTAAAGACAGAGCTAGATTATGCCCGCCACTGGGATTTGGGAGATAATAATATTATAGCAATAAGAGCCTTTGGAGGGATTGCAATTCCTTACGGAAATTCTAATAGTATTCCTTTCATAAGAAGTTTCTTTGGAGGAGGATCCAATGATAACAGGGCTTGGAGGCCCTACGACTTAGGTCCAGGAAGTAGTGGCAGTCCCAACGAATTTAATGAAGCAAATATGAAGCTTGCTTTTAATGCGGAGTATCGCTTTGATCTTATTGGACCCTTAGAAGGAGCACTTTTTACTGATGTAGGAAACATCTGGAATGTATTTGATAATGTAGAAGACGAAGCGTCGCGATTTACTGGGTTATCAAGTCTTGAAGAGCTTGCAATAGGTACAGGATTTGGGTTGCGCTGGGATTTTGATTTTTTTGCCCTTCGTTTTGACATAGGCTTCAAAACATATAATCCAGCTCTTGACAATGGTGACAAATGGTTCAGAGATTATAACTTCTCTAATGCCGTATATAACGTAGGAATTAACTACCCTTTTTAAGCATAAACAAATCTAGTTCTACAACTGCTGTGTCCTCCCTTGGTTTTAATTATAAAATTTTAATCCCTGAGTACGTTTTCGCGAAAGCGTATATCTACTACAACGTTGTCATACTAACCCGCATATATTATGGGATGTCACAGTAATAATTGTTATTTTTACTTCATAACTTTTAAACCAAAAAAATGTCACATTCCATAAAGCCAGGTGTTGCTACGGGACACGAAGTACAAGCAATTTTTAATTATGCAAAAGAAAAAGGTTTTGCACTTCCTGCTGTAAATGTTGTTGGATCTAATAGTATAAATACAGTCTTAGAAACAGCTGCGACCTTGAATGCCCCGGTAATTATCCAATTTTCTAATGGTGGTGCACAATTTAATGCTGGTAAAGGTTTAAATAACGATAATCAACGTGCAGCTGTAGCGGGAGCTGTTGCTGGAGCTAAACATGTACACGAACTAGCCAAAGCTTATGGAGCTACCGTGATATTACATACAGACCACTGTGCAAAAAAATTACTTCCTTGGATTGATGGATTATTAGAAGCGAGTGAGGAATATTATAAGCAGTATGGTCACTCCCTTTTCAGCTCTCATATGATTGACCTTAGTGAAGAGCCCATTGAAGAAAATATAGAAATTTGCAAAACATACCTAGAGCGTATGTCAAAAATGGACATGACGCTAGAAATTGAGCTAGGCATTACAGGCGGTGAGGAAGACGGCGTAGATAATACAGATGTAGATGATTCAAAGTTATACACACAGCCAGAGGAAGTAGCTTACGCATACGAAGAACTAAGCAAAGTAAGTGATCAATTTACAATAGCTGCAGCATTTGGGAATGTGCATGGTGTTTACAAACCTGGTAATGTAAAATTAACTCCAAAGATTCTAAAAAACTCACAGACATATATTTCAGAAAAGTACGGAAAAGAACATAATCATATTGATTTTGTCTTTCACGGAGGGAGTGGTTCTACTCTTGAAGAAATAAGAGAGGGTATAAGTTATGGGGTTATCAAGATGAATATTGATACAGATCTTCAATATGCCACTGCTGAGGGTATACGAGACTATTTCAACGAACATGCAGATTATTTAAAATCTCAAATTGGGAACCCAACAGGAGACGATGTACCAAATAAAAAATATTACGATCCTCGCGTATGGTTACGTAAGGCAGAGATCACTATGGGAGACCGTTTAAAAAAGGCTTTTGAAGATTTAAACAATGTAGATACGTTGTAAGGAGATTTGCTTATTTTTGGTTATTATTTAAATAGGATGCTTTTGCGAGAATTTTTAACTCAATAACGCTTTCGCGAAAGCATATAAATCCCCCTTAATGCAAACATATACTGATATGGCTTGGTTTAAACGTAAAGAAAAAGGAATACATACTCCTACAGAAGAGAAGAAGGATACACCCAAAGGGTTGTGGTATAAATCTCCTACAGGAAAAATTATTGATACAGAAGAGCTCGAAAAAAACTTTTATATAAGCCCTGAGGATGGATATCACGTTAGAATAGGATCTAATGAATATTTTGAAATACTCTTTGATGATAACAAATTTGAAGAACTAGATCCAAATCTTACTTCTAAAGATCCTCTTAAGTTTGAGGACAAAAAGAAATATGTAGATAGATTAAAGGATGCTCAGGCAAAGACCGGTTTAAAAGATGCTGTTAGAACTGCCGTAGGAAAATCTAAGGGAGAAGATATTGTGATAGCCTGTATGGACTTTAGATTTATAGGAGGTTCTATGGGTAGTGTTGTGGGAGAAAAAATTGCCCGTGCTGCAGATCATGCTCTAAAAAACAAACTTCCTTTTATGATTATCTCAAAATCTGGAGGTGCACGTATGATGGAAGCTGCTTTATCGCTTATGCAACTTGCAAAAACAAGTGCAAAGCTTGCCCAGCTTGCCGATGCTGGAATTCCATACATCTCACTTTGTACAGACCCTACCACTGGAGGAACTACAGCATCCTTTGCAATGCTAGGAGATATTAATATTTCTGAACCTGGAGCCTTGATAGGTTTTGCAGGGCCAAGAGTAGTACGCGACACAACTGGTAAGGAGTTACCTGATGGTTTTCAAACAGCAGAGTTTGTTCAAGAACATGGTTTCTTAGATTTTATCACTCCACGGCAAGAGCTCAAGGACAAAATTAATCTCTATCTAGATCTTATTTTAAACAGGCCTGTAAGAGCGTAAGTAATATTCTAAATTATAGAAGATAAAAAGCGGACTCATTAGGGCCGCTTTTTATGTTGGTACGTTATAGAAAGAGTATTTTATTTTTTTCTATCAATTACATAATTAACCATGAGCTCTAGAGCATCTCTATATTTAGACTTTGGATATGTCATTAAGAGCTCTAAAGCTTCCATCTGTAAAGATTTCATTTTTGTTACTGCGTATTCAAGACCGCCATTTTCTTTTACAAATGTAATTACTTCTTTCACACGTCTCTTGTCAGTATTTTTATTCTTTATACTATTAATGAGCCAGTCCTTATCTTTTTTAGAAACAGTATTAAGGACATATATCAAAGGTAATGTCATTTTCTGCTCTTTAATATCTATTCCTGTTGGCTTTCCTATTTTACTTGTACCATAATCAAATAGATCATCTTTTATTTGAAAGGCCATTCCAATAAGCTCCCCAAAAGTGTGCATTTTTTTAACATCTTCGTCCTTGCTATGTACAGCTCGCGCACCCATAGCACAACAGGCCGCAATAAGTGTAGCCGTTTTCTGACGTATAATCTCGTAATAAAGTGCTTCTGTAATATCTAGTTTTCTAGCTTTTTCGAGCTGCAGAAGTTCTCCTTCAGAAATCTCACGAACAGCAACAGAAATAATCTGTAATAAATCTGTATCACCATTATCAATTGAAAGCAGTAATCCTTTTGAAAATAAAAAATCACCTACAAGTACAGCAATTTTATTTTTCCATAGTGCGTTAAGTGAAAAGAAACCTCTTCTCATATTGCTGTCATCTACTACATCATCATGTACGAGACTAGCTGTATGTATGAGCTCAATGACAGAAGCTCCGCGGTAGGTGCGGTCATTTACCTCGCCACTACCTAACATCTTTGCAGTGAGGAATACAAACATAGGGCGCATTTGCTTTCCCTTTCTGTTTACAATATAATGGGTAATACGATTGAGTAATGCAACTTTAGAACGCATAGACAAGGCAAACTTTTCTTCAAAAAGCTCCATTTCATAGGCAATGGGTTCCTTAATCTGTGAGACTACCTTCATCGTGTAAATATACTTAATACTTAAGGTTTATGTTATTGCTTATTAGCCAGTTGACCACATGCCGCATCGATGTCTTTTCCTCTAGATCTTCTTACAGTAACGGTAATACCGTTACGTTCTAATACAGAAACATATCTATCTATAGCTTCGGGATCTGCTTGTTGAAATTGACCATCATCTATAGGGTTGTATTCAATAAGGTTAACTTTACTAGGTACTGCTTTACAGAAATCTAATAATGCCATAATATCAACTTGCCTATCATTAATACCGTCCCAAATCACATACTCATAGGTAATCTTTTTACCTGTCTTTTCATACCAGTAAATAAGGGCTTCTTTTAATTCTGATAATGGCATTTGCTCATTAAAGGGCATTATTTCTGTACGCACATCATCAAGAGCAGAGTGTAGTGATACCGCGAGGTTAAATTTCACCTCTTGATCTGCCATTTTCTTAATAATCTTAGGCACCCCGGAAGTAGAAACCGTGATACGCTTGGGTGACATACCTAGACCTTCTGGATCTGTAATTTTATCAATAGCTTTTAATACATTGTTGTAATTCATGAGTGGTTCTCCCATTCCCATAAATACAATATTTGAAAGTGGTCTGTCATGATATAATTTGCTTTGACGATCTATGACCACTACTTGATCTACAATCTCATCTGGATTAAGATTTCGCATGCGTTTAAGACGAGCTGTAGCACAAAATTTACAATTAAGGCTACACCCCACTTGTGAAGACACACAAGCTGTAGTGCGCTTTGCCGTGGGAATCAAGACAGATTCCACAACGAGTCCGTCGTGCAGTTTAACCGCATTTTTGATAGTACCATCATTACTACGTTGCATTTGGTCAACACGTATATGATTAATCACAAAATGTTCATCTAGAAGTATGCGCGTTTCTTTAGAGATATTAGTCATATCAATAAAATCATGAGCACCCTTTTGCCAGAGCCACTCGTATACTTGATTACCACGAAATGCTTTATCACCTTGTGCGACAAAAAATGCTCTTAATTCTTCTTTTGTAAGCTTTCGTATGTCTTTTTTATCTGCTTTCACGTTGCAAAGGTAAGATTTCAAAATTCAACTTGTATTGCTAGGCTTTCAAAAAGAAGGTGCTACCTTCTTCAAAGTTTTTGAGAATCATTTAATGAAGAAATTTCACTGTTAAATATATACTCCTTGTCTTATGGTACTAGGGTCACCCTAGCCTTGCATTAATAGCCCCGATTGTAGTGAAAATCCCGCAGCGGTCTGCCGGAGGCGTCGTGAGGAATTGTAACGTAAAGCGGGATACTCCCATACTAGTACCCCACAATCCTTTGCTCCAAAAAAAAATCCAAACAATACTGTTTGGATCTTGTTATTATATGCATTAAACATTAGATGATAAGCATCGCATCTCCATACGAGTAGAATTTATATTTTTCTTTTACTGCCTCATCGTATGCTTTTTTCATGAGGTCGTGACCAGCAAATGCAGAAACCATCATTAACAAAGTTGATTTAGGTGTATGGAAATTCGTAATCATACAGTTTGCAATACTGAAATCATAAGGAGGAAAAATGAATTTGTTTGTCCAACCTTCAAATTCATTCAATTTATTGTTGCTTGAAACAGCGCTTTCCATAACACGCATTGCAGTTGTTCCTACTGCGCAAATGCGTCTTTTTTCTGATAAGGCCTTATTAATAATTTCTGTGGCTGGCTTGCGTATGTAAGCCTCTTCACTATCCATTTTGTGTTTAGATAAATCTTCTACCTCTACTGGACTAAACGTTCCTAAACCTACATGCAGTGTCACCTCAGCAAAATTTACACCCTTAATTTCCAGACGCTTTAATAGGTGTTTTGAGAAGTGTAGCCCAGCAGTAGGCGCCGCTACAGCTCCTTCCTCTTTAGCGTAAATAGTCTGGTAACGCTCTTCATCCTCTGGCTCTACCTCTCGATTAATATATTTTGGCAATGGAGTTTCCCCCAGAGAAGTAAGTTTATTTCTAAACTCTTCGTAAGAACCGTCATATAAAAAACGTAAAGTACGTCCTCTTGATGTCGTATTATCAATTACCTCTGCTACTAGTGTTTCATCATCTCCAAAGTAGAGCTTGTTACCTATACGTATCTTACGTGCTGGATCGACAAGCACGTCCCAAAGACGTGTTTCTGAGTTAAGCTCACGAAGAAGAAATACCTCTATACGGGCACCTGTTTTTTCTTTATTTCCATACAGTCTTGCTGGGAAAACCTTCGTATTGTTGAGTACCATCACATCTTCTGGCTCAAAATAATCAATGAGATCCTTGAACATCTTGTGCTCTATCGTGCCCTTCTTTCTATCTACTACCATGAGGCGAGATTCGTCGCGGTTTTCTGCTGGGCGATCTGCTAGTAATTCATCTGGCAAGTCAAAATTAAAATGTGATAATTTCATATAGGTGTCTCGTTTTAAAATATGTGTTCTTGTGCTTTACACAAGGGATTTTAGCAAGACCGCAAATATACAATTTCGGGATAGGGGTTGTCAAGTCTTTAACCAATTATCTCTTGTACAAAGCCTAAACTTTTTAGGTCATTCCAATAATCTGGGTAAGATTTTGAAACTACTCTTGCATCTTCAATTAACATAGGTATCTGTAATCCTAATGGTGCAAATGACATTGCCATACGGTGATCATGATAGGTAGCGATGGTTATATTCTCATTAAGAGGGGCTTTTTGAGGCAATAATGTGAGGTCTTTTTCTGTAACCATTATTGCTCCACCTAGTTTTGTAATCTCCTCTTTGAGCGCTTCTAGCCTATCTGTTTCTTTTATTTTAAGGGTGTGTAATCCTGTTAAATGACAGCCCACTCCTAGTCCTAAGCACGTTACCGCTATTGTTTGTGCAATGTCTGGACAACGCACTAGATCTAAAGTTATGGTTTTGGGTAGCTCAAAATCTCTGATGAGTTTTAGCTGTAATTTGTCATCTTTAAAAATAGAGCTTACTCCTAATTTTTTATAAATTTCTTGTAGCACCGCATCGCCCTGAAGACTATTCTCTCTATAGCTTCCTAAGATAATTGATGGGTTAGAGATACGCTTTCGCGAAAGCGCAATAATGCTATAAAAATAAGAAGCACTACTCCAGTCTGACTCTACGACCACTTTGCGATCCACTTTAGTCTTTCTACCAGAGGAAATAACGATAGTTTGGTCTTTAAATGTAGCTTCTACATCTATTTGTCTCAGTAACGCCAAAGTCATATAGATATAAGGAATGGAAGTAATTTTACCCACTAAGTGAATCGTCAGACCACTTTCAAGTTTTGCTCCCATCATCATCAATGCAGAAATATACTGACTACTCACATCTGCTTTAAGAGTTATGGTGTCTTTAGTGAGATTTTTACCGTGAATTTGAATAGGTGGAAACCCTTCCTTTTTTGTGTACCTAATAATTGCTCCTAATTGCCTTACAGCATCTACAAGGATTTCTATGGGTCGTTCTTGCATACGTGAGCTTCCAGTGAGTAACGTCTCGCGACCTTTTTGTATAGAAAAATAGGCTGTAAGAAAGCGCATTGCTGTGCCCGCATGATGAATATCTATTTCTTTTTGATCTGACAATAATGCTTGCTGCATCACTTTTGCATCATCACTATTTGAAACATTTTTCAAGCTTATACCCTCAAAAAGCGCTTGCAAAATTAGCAGTCTATTGGTTTCACTTTTTGATCCAGTGATCTGTATGCTTCCTTCGCAATGTGTATTTGGGTGGTGAATTTTAAGAAGCATATTCTTTTTTTTACTGTAACTTTTTATTATTGTGATGACGGTCGTGATCTCGCTCAGTTTTAATAGCAAGCTTCTTTTTAAATGCCTCTTCAAGATTGACTCCCGTCTGATTTGCAAGGCACAACACCACAAACAGAACATCTGCTAGCTCCTCTCCTAAGTCTTTATTTTTATCACTTTCTTTCTCACTCTGCTCTCCATAGCGACGTGCGATTATGCGTGCCACCTCCCCTACTTCTTCGGTAAGCTGTGCCATATTTGTAAGCTCGTTAAAATAACGTACTCCGTGTGCTTTTATCCAATCATCTACAGCCTGTTGTGTATTAGAAATACTCATTTTTTCTTAAGTTTTATTTTTGGTGTCCAGTATAATAGTTACTGGTCCATCATTAAGTAATTGTACTTTCATATCTGCACCAAATTCACCAGTATAAATAGGCTTATTGTGTTTTCGCGAAAGCGTATTCACAAATTCCTCATACATAGGGATGGCTTTTTCTGGTCGTGCTGCTTCCAAAAATGAAGGACGATTTCCCTTTTTTGTACTAGCATACAACGTAAACTGACTAATTACTAAAATGTCGCCATCTACATCACCCACAGATAGATTCATGGCACCTTGAGCATCGTTAAAAATACGGAGTCCCATAATTTTGTTTGTAAGCCAGTCAATATCTTGGTTTGTATCAGTATGTGTTACCCCTAACAACACAAGTAAGCCTTGATGTATATTTGACTTAACCACTCCGTCTATTGTGACAGAAGCCTGAGTTACCCTTTGTATTACAGCTTTCATTGTTCCTCTGGATAATGATCTTTTCGATAATGCTGCTCATCATCACCCTCTAGTATTTGGGTGTAACTTTTATAACGAGACCAAAATAACTCGTCGTTATCTAAGGCGTCTTTTACAGCGCATTTAGGTTCTTCAAGATGCAAGCAATTATTAAACTTACACTCATTTTTAAGAGCAAAAAACTCGGGAAAATAATCACCTATTTCTTCTCGCTCCATATCTACAATTCCAAAGCCTTTAATTCCTGGTGTATCAATAATACGAGCATCAAAGTGTAGGTCAAACATCTCTGCAAATGTGGTAGTGTGTTGACCTTGCGAGTGTTGAATACTTATTTGCTTAGTCCTTAAATCAAGGGATGGCTCAATAGCGTTTACTAAGGTAGATTTCCCTACACCACTATGACCCGTAAACATACAGGTCTTACCTTCCATCATTTCTTTAACGATATCAATATTCTTTCCTGTCGCTGCAGATATTCCTACACATTCATAACCAATCTCTCGGTACATAGCTGCTAGAAATTTGATCTCCAGTAATTCCTCTTCATCGTAGGTATCTATTTTATTAAAGAGCAATACAGCTTTGATATGATATGCTTCTGCAGTCACTAAAAATCGATCTATAAATGGAGTAAATGTAGGCGGATTATTGAGCGTGACCAATAAAAAAACAACATCTACATTACTTGCAATAATATGTGTTTGCTTAGAGAGATTGACAGATTTGCGTACGATATAGTTCTCTCTGTCGTGTATGTTTGTGATCACTCCTGTTTCTACATCACTCTTTGTGTCAATTTCAAAATCAACTACATCTCCTACTGATACAGGATTCGTGCTTTTAATCCCTTGAATGCGAAATTTACCTTTAATCCTACACTCAAACCACTGGCCATTTTCCGCTTTAACGGTGTACCAACTTCCAGTAGATTTATAAACAGTTCCTGTCATAGATTTGTATAGACTGTAAAAATAAAATACTTTAATGACAGGCTATCATGAAAATCAAAAAATTCTCAAACAACCTTAAAGGTTCGTATAATCAGTTTTTTATAGCAAAAAAGAAATCTCTTAAATTAATTATTGAGAAAAGTTTTGATGTTCGAATGTAATTCACGTGATTTGCCACTTCTTAAAAAAATCTTAAAATTATGAAACACTACCTCAGTATCCTGTTTTTTTTAATTGCGTCTACCACTTTTGCACAATTAGAAGTAGGGAATGTCAAACTTGATTTTGGTGCCGATATTTCTGAAACAGAAGGAAACATTATCAATATCGCTGGGATCAAAGACAACCAAATATATACGCTATCAAAAAAAGGGAAGAAATTTTACCTACAAACCTTTGCTAGTGACACTAAAGAAAACACAGGTAGTGAAGTACTCAAGCTAGATAAAATAAATAATAGCAAGGCATATGTAGAGGATATTGTTGTCATAGAGGACAGAGCGTATGTAATGGCTTCTTACTATAACAAGGACGATAAAACCTACAATTTTGCAGCTCTTGAAATACTTGAAGATTTGCAAATGGGGGATCCTGTTACAGTATTATCTTCAGAAGTTGACAGTCGATCTAAAAAAGGTGTTTTTCTTTTTGAAATGTCATATGATGAAATCAATTATATGATTACTCATGTGTATATCAACGATAGAAAAGAATTACTGAAATATGAGTTTTCATTATTAGATGCTGACTTAAATGCGGTAAAAGAAGATACAAACACCGTAAGTTTTAAAGACAGAAAAGATCTGTTTTTTGATTTTGCAGATTTCGGTGTAAATGAGAATGGAGACGCCTTTATAGTGTACACAGAAAGCTATAGAGACAAAAAAGCAAAAACAACTAAGAACAACATTACTCTTCAAACTTATTATAGAAACAATAATTACGAATTGATTGAAACAAAAATACCTCTTGATGGAAAACGTGTTGTAAACTGTGATCTTATTTATACAGAAAACAAAGTACAGCTAGTAGGGTTTTATTCTAAACTCAAAAAGAGCGGAAGGTCTGAATATAAAATTGAAGGTATTTTTGATATTGCAGTAAGCACATTAGATAATTCTATTAACAAAAAAGTCTTCAATGATTTTACTGTTGAAACTAAAAGTAAATTAATAGGAGAACGAAGAGCTAAAAAAGGAAAAAACCTAAAACCATTCTACAAAAATACAGATCTTATTGAACGTGATAATGGAGGAGTTATCGTTCTTTCAGAATATTACTTTAAAACTATTGGCAGATCTACAGGAATAGGAATCGCCGGAGTAGGAGTTTCTGCCACACCAATTATCTATGATACAAATGAAATTATTGTGACTGCCCTTAATGCAGACGGAACTTTAGCGTGGAGCAATGTGATTCCAAAGGAACAAAAAGCAGGTGTAAATGTAATCTCAGTAGGTTTTATAGGGGGTGGCTCTAGTGGTGCTGTTTCAATATCTGCTGCAATAATGTTCCCAATAGGCACAATGGGTGACGGACCTGAATATTTAAGCTCTATGCCTTTCTATAATGACAATAAGTTAACGGTATTAGTAAATGATGATCCTAAAAATATAGGTATTACGAATATGGATGATGTCAAAAAAGTAAGGAGAATTAATAAAATGATTCCCGTAGCTTTCGAATTTGATGATAGCACAGGAGAAATGACTCGTATCGATCCAGAAGACTTTGAAAAGAAGCAAATCGTTGTGAGACCTGGTGTCGGATATCAGTTAAATAACAATGAAGCTATTATATACGGATCAAATAGATCTGAAACCAGGTTAGGATCTCTAAAAATAGAGTAAGTTTTATACAGAAAATACTGACGAAAAGTTATAAAAAAGCAGAAACCTCGGTTTCTGCTTTTTTATTTCACGAATTTTAGATTACAGTTTAACTTCTCTGCAAGTCTGCCACTTTTTGCTGGTGGTTGATGGATTCTTGGTGTATGGCTTTAAAAACTCTTAAGATAAATTCTTCACTAAGGTTATTTTGTTCTCCCTCAAGTATCATTTTACCTAAGATTTCGTTCCATCTTTTTGTTTGTAGGATCGCCACATTATTATCGGCTTTGAGTTCTCCTATCTGATCGGAGATTTTCATACGTTTCCCTAAGCTTTCAATAAGCTGGTGATCTACTACGTCAATCTTGGTGCGGAGCGTATTAAGCTTGTTTTTATACTCTACTGCTGTGCCTTCTTCCTTACGTATTTTTAAATCAACAGTCATTTGCTTTAATGCATCCGGAGTAATTTGCTGTGCAGCATCACTCCAAGCATTATCTGGATCGTAATGGGTCTCCACCATCATCCCGTCATAATTAAGGTCTAGAGCAGTCTGACATAAATCAAAAATAATATCTCTACGCCCGGCAATATGTGAAGGGTCAAGTATTAATGGTAAATCTGGAAACCTGTTTTGAAGGTCTACTGCAATTTGCCATTCTGGATTATTTCTATATCGTGTTTTTTCGTACGTTGAAAATCCTCTATGAATAACTCCAAGGTTTTTAATATCCTGAGTATAAAATCGCTCTACAGCACCAAGCCATAGGGATAAATCTGGGTTTACGGGATTTTTAATAAGCACCGGTTTATCAGTTCCTTTTAGGGCTTCTGCGATTTCTTGTACTATAAATGGTGATACCGTTGTTCGTGCTCCTATCCAAAGGATATCTACATCATGCTTTAAAGCAAGTTCTACGTGATTTGCATTTGCCACCTCTGTGGTAATCTGCATTCCCGTTTCTTCTTTTGCTCTTTGCAACCATTTGAGACCTAACGCGCCTACACCTTCAAAGTTTCCTGGTCTAGTTCTAGGCTTCCAAATTCCTGCTCTAAACACGGTAGCATCACTATCCTTTAGTTGGTGAGCTATTTTGAGTACTTGCTCCTCTGTTTCTGCACTACAAGGCCCTGCAATTACGAGCGGGTGATCCAGCCCATAAGCATCTAACCAATTTCTAAGTTCTTTTTTATTTTCCATAGTCTTTTAAATATTGCCACTAGGGACTTTTGATATTTGTATTTAGTACGCTTTCGCGAAAGCGTAAATCTCTTAATTTATTCCGTTTAAAATTTCTTTTATATGATTGGTATTTTTCATCTCATCATGAATTCCCTGATAGTTCTCAGCTTCTAATAGCGTTTTAAAATGCGTTAGATTTGAGATATACTCTTCTAAAGTCTCCAAAACATTGGTTTTATTTTGTTTAAAAATAGAAGTCCAAGTTACTGGATTACTCTTTGCCAGCCTGACCGTAGAGGCAAAACCACTACCCGCCATATCAAATATATCCCGCTCATTCTTCTCTTTTTCAATAACAGTCTTCCCTAACATAAATGCGCTTATGTGGGACAGGTGTGATACATATGCAATATGTTTATCGTGAGAAATAGGATCCATATAACGTATACGCATCCCCATTTCTTTAAATAAATTAAGAACGGTTTCTTGCAGTTTTGGAGCTGTCTTTTCTACCTCGCATACAATATTAGTTTTACCCTTAAATAATTGATCGATAGCAGCATTTGGTCCAGAAAATTCGGTCCCAGCAATGGGGTGACAAGCTAAAAAATTACGTCGCTTAGGATGCGATACAACGGCTTCGCAAATCGCTTGCTTTGTGGAACCCATATCTACCACAATGGTATTATCGTCAATATTATCAAGAACAGTAGGAAGTATTTGAACTGCAGTGTCTACGGGAACAGCAAGCACGACCATATCTGCATCTGATAAATCTCCTACCGTTGCTACCTCATCAACAAGTACTAAAGCTAGAGCTTCTTGTAGATGTTGCTCACTAGTATCAATACCGAACAAACGAGTCTTAGGCATGTGCCTCCTCAAGTCTCTAGCAAATGAACCGCCAATGAGTCCTAAACCTATGATGTATATCTTTTTCATCGTTTAAGTATTGAGATTAACACTTTGACTATCTGTGAAACTTCTCTGTAATTTTTTATGTCTTCTCGTTGCTCCATCTCTACTGTGCATCAAATCTAGTTATCGCTTCTTTAATTTCTTTTGCTGTCACACAAAGGCTTAATCTTATATACCCTTTACCCATCGACCCAAAAACAGTACCAGGGGTAATAAATATAAACTTCTCTCTTAAAACGGAATCAATAAAAATTTCAGCGTCTTGGTTGTATGGTAGCTTTGCCCAAACAAAGAGACCTACTTGATTTTTATCATAAGTACAGCCCAATTTTTCAACCAACTGGAACACCAGTGCCTGTCGCTTTTTGTAAATGGTGTTTAATTCTGTATTCCACTTTTGATCTAAATTTAAGGCAGCAATCGCTCCCTTTTGTAAACTATAAAACATACCGCTATCCATATTTGATTTTACTCGTAAAATATGTCCTAAATGTTCGGCGCTTCCTGCTAGCATTCCTACACGCCAGCCTGCCATATTAAATGTTTTACTGAGGGAATTTAATTCCAGCGCTACTTCTTTGGCACCTTTAGTCGCTAGTAACGATTGCGGGTGCTCATTGAGAATAAAGCTATACGGATTGTCATTAATGATAAGGATTTTATTTGCTTTCGCGAAAGCGATCAACTTTTCAAAAAAACCTTCTGGCACAGTTGCCCCCGTAGGCATATGAGGATAGTTGACCCACATTAACTTTACCGCCGAAAGATCTTGCTTTTCTAATTCTTCTAGATCAGGTAGCCATCCCTTTTCTTCTCTAAGGTTGTAAGGTACAGTTTGAGCCTCCACTAACTTAGTAACCGCAGCATACGTTGGGTAACCAGGATTAGGTATAAGCACTTTATCGCCAGGATTAAGAAAGGCCATGGAGATATGCATGATACCTTCTTTAGAACCCATAAGCGGCAATACTTCACGCTCTGCATCTAATGTCAAGTTGTATTGGCTTTTATAAAAACACGCCATTGCTTCTCGCAACTCCGGAATACCGATATAACTCTGATATTGATGTGCAACTTTATCATTGAGACTGGCCACTAAGGCATCTATTGCAAGTTGTGGTGCTGGCAAATCTGGACTGCCAATACCCATATTAATAATAGGGTAACCTGCTGCAGCAAGAGATCTTACTTCTTTCAGTTTGCGAGAGAAATAGTATTCTTTAGTTTCTTGTAGACGATTTGCTGGTTCCATTAATTTCTTTGGTTTTTGTACACACCTAGCACTTTAAATTCAAGCGCCATGATGCGTAGTAACTCCTCTGCTTTTTTAAACTCTTCGTAGGAATCAAAAGTTACATCCACAAAAAAAGCATATTTCCAAGGAGTTTGAATTACGGGCATCGATTGGATTTTGGTGAGATTCATATTACAATCACTCAATACATTTAATATAGCAGCTAGACTTCCTCTTTTATGATCTGTAGTAAACCTCAGTGATGCTTTGTTTAAAGCATCACCCATGGATCGCGCGTTTTTGTTAAGTATAAAAAAACGAGTAGCATTTTGCTGTATGGTCTGTATACTACTGGCAATCGTATTGAGTTTGTAAATCTGAGCTGCCTCTAGACTCGCGATCGCCCCTACACCGTATAATTGCTCTTGCTGTATACGTTGTGCTACTGCAGCGGTGTCATTATCCTCTACCATTTTTATTTCTGGATAATCTCTAAAAAATTCTCTACACTGTAAAATAGCCATTGGGTGTGACCATACTTCCTTAATATCTGTAATCCTTTGACCCGCTAGACCTAGTAAATTGTGCTGTATATCTAGGTAATATTCTCCTTCTATATGTAATTGATTTGCATCAAGTAAGGCATAATTGGGTAAGATAGCACCAGCAATAGAGTTCTCTATAGCCATAACGGCATCTGTAATTTCATCATCTAGTAATGCGTCAATAAGTGATGGAAACGACATACATTCTAAAATATCTACATTTTTTCCAAAGTAGTGCTCTGCCACTTTATGGTGAAAAGAACCTCGTACGCCTTGTATGCCTATTTTCATGCTTTTGATCACTAGCTATTAAAAAAAAAGTCCTGATAAATAATTTTATCAGGACTTTTTATGAGTTTTAAGTGGTAGCTTATCACAACAACAATCCTGATCTCTTCTTATAAAAGAAGAAATAGAAGAAATTGTTCCAGAAATAAACTGTATTTAACATTATGACTTGTTATGCTGCTAAAGTAGAAAAAAAATCCTCCTATACAATAGCCATAAATAATTTTTGTGAAAAAAATTTAGCTGTAGCGCTTATTTTGTGAAATCTGTAAATATCTTGACGTTACATTATAAATGCACTCTGCTGCCATTAAAATTTTAAAGCCTCCTAATTTTAAATACGAGTACCCATACATAATTATTACATTTGATACTCTCAAACATACATCTATGTCTATTACAGTAAAAGAGATTTCTAAGAGTTATGGGAGTCAAAAAGCACTTGACAGTGTTTCTTTTTCGCTCAGAAAGGGAGAGATCGTAGGTTTTTTAGGACCTAATGGCGCAGGAAAAAGCACCCTCATGAAAATCCTTACAACATACCTTGCCCCTAGTGCAGGTACAGCGACGGTAAATGATTTTGATACTGCAACAAACATACAGCAAGTCCGCAATTCTATAGGCTATTTACCTGAGCACAACCCTTTGTACCTTGAGATGTACGTGCGAGAATATTTAAAGTTTAATGCAGAGATATACCGTATTGCTAAGGAACGAATTCAAGAGGTTATTGAACTTACAGGACTTACGACAGAGGCGCACAAAAAAATAGGGCAACTTTCAAAAGGATACAGACAACGTGTAGGGCTGGCCAATGCACTATTGCACAATCCCGAAGTGTTAATTTTAGACGAACCTACCACTGGGTTAGACCCCAACCAATTGTTAGAGATAAGATCGCTTATTAAAAATGTAGGTAAAACAAAAACAGTATTAATGAGCACTCATATTATGCAAGAAGTAGAAGCTATTTGTGATCGTGTCATTATTATCAATAAAGGACATATCGTCGCAGACAAAAAAATGAGTGAATTACGCGATGGCCAGCAGCAAATCGTTGTTGTCGCATTTGACTATCGCGTGGAAGAAGTTGCACTTAGTAGACTAGCAAATGTCACTGGAGTTAAAAATACACATGATTTTACCTATGAAATTACCTTCTCAACAAAAGAGGATATGCGCAGTACGGTTTTTGACTTTGCCCACGACAATCAGCTTAAAATTTTACAATTAAATCAGAAAAATGTGAGTCTGGAAAGCCTATTTCTAGAGCTTACTGAAAGATAAGTGATAGAAGTTTCATGGCATAAATGCTATAAAAGAAAGGTGTGTCGAACGTTCTAAACTATTTTATGAGTCCAAAAGTACTAGAAATTATACTCTTTTTGGCTGCCTTCCCTTTGTTAGGACAAATTGTGTCTATCGATTCTCTGGTCACTAAAAATGGGATTACTAAATTAAACCTCGCCTCTACCCACCCTCTTGGAATCTACAGCACACAGATCTCGCAAAACTTTAGGGAGCAT
Source organism: Dokdonia sp. Hel_I_53 (assembly GCF_007827465.1). Classification (NCBI taxonomy): domain Bacteria; kingdom Pseudomonadati; phylum Bacteroidota; class Flavobacteriia; order Flavobacteriales; family Flavobacteriaceae; genus Dokdonia; species Dokdonia sp. Hel_I_53. Next base: position 2,613,766 of record NZ_VISL01000001.1, on the reverse strand, counting down.
GCTGTTAAAAAGACGCAACTCATCTTACAACAACAAAGTGGCAATGTTTTCCAACCGCAAGTAACCGCATATTTACCTGAAGACCCAAACATCCGTCAGCAGTTTAGCTCGCTACCTTGGTTTTACAGAGTGTTTGATTATGAGAATCAGGAAGAGACACCTGCTCAACTATATTCATACGAATTTGACGCGGTTATTAAAGTATACCGTGCGACCCTACTAATTCCACTAGCTAAAAAGCAAGATCTACATATAGGCGCTAGGGGATTTATGGCTGTAGCAGGAAAGAACCCATGGTCTATCTTTTCTAACGATGCTAATATTGAATGGTTTCATAGTAATATAGCTGGCGGTGAGGACCCTTTTGGGAGAAAATTTTACGGCTATGATCAAGTAAAATTTAGATACACGGACAATCGAGGAAGAACATTAACAATGAAAAGAGGTGAATTTTTTCTTGGGGGAATTGATGCCACTTACAACTACTATCCAGCAAATCGCGGGTTATCAAACAAACATATAGCTACCAATATTGGGATTACAGCAGGGTGGAACACTACTCGGTTTAATCATAGTGTCGATATAGGGATTCAAGGAGCTATTCAAAAAAAATGGCCATTTAGAGATCACCAGTTTTTACGTTTTGCAACTGGCATCAACGTGCAATACAATAATGTGATTGACTTTAAAAAGAACGTTTCATTAGGAAATAATAGAATCCAAGGCGCCACAGAAATGTCACTAGAATGGACTACCTATACAAATCGAGGCAATTTTAATGCTTTACAAATTCACTACCAACTACAAACACCTTTTAGAAAAAAAGAGGAAAAAGATTATTTTCACTTGAAGGGAGATTGGGAATCGATCAATGCGGGATGGCATAATGGGTACACTACCTTATTAGAATATTTAAGTAGTTGGACACTACAATATACACATGGGAGAAAAAAAATAAACTATCATGTGTACCTCAAAGAAGATCTAAGTGTAAATAATGCTCCAGATATTGAGTCAGGAATTGGAATTACGTACACGGTTAATTAAAAAATAATATGCGCTATATTCTCCTCATTGCTTTCTATTGCTGCAGCCATCTACCATCACTACAGGCACAAGAATCTGTTTTTTTTACGAAAAAAATTTTAGTAGACAGCACTAACACTAGCCTAGGGATTGAAGTACGGAATTTAAATAGTATTAAAAATAAAGAGTACTTTAATTACATTGCAGATGGGGAGACCATTTTAGGAACCCAGTTACAGACCTCATTATATTACAAAGCTAGTAAAGAAATTACTTTGTATGCAGGGGTGTTCTTATACAAAAACTTTGGTGAAGACCGTCTGGATACAGCAATCCCCGTATTTACGGCTCAATACATTAAAAACTCACATCACTTTACCATAGGCAACCTAGATGCAAGGGATAACCATGGGCTCATAGAACCATTAATGAGTAATGAAAAAGTACTAAACGAGCGAGTGTTAGAAACTGGATTCTCCTACACCTATCGTGCAGAGAAAACCCATCTAGAAACTTGGATAGACTGGGAAAATTTTATCGAACCCCTCGATAAAGAACGTGAAATCTTCACTCTTGGTCTCAACTTCAAGCATCTATTTGTAAGCACTCCAAAAAGTAAATTATCTACCTCTCTACAACATATTTATTATCATAAAGGTGGGCAAATCAATCAAAAAAATCGATTTTCTGATGACGATGCATCCTTAAAAGTCAATTTAAACAGTACCGCTCTAGGTGTTGCTTATGCGTATCATCTTAATCAAAAGAATGTACTTTTTGGCTCCATGTATGGTTTATATAGTGCTAGTAATGAAAGTAACGACACCTACTCATTTATGAGTGGTAACGCTATCTATGGTTTTGTAGGCTATCAATATGATGATTGGAAATTCTTTACAGGCTATTACAAAGCAAACGGATTCACAAGTGCAAAAAGCAATACTATATTAAACACTTACAGTACTAAAACGGACAATAACAGTTTTAATGGTATTCCAGATGAAAGATATGCTTCTCATACTGAAAAATACCGTGAGCTTGCTTTTGCCAGATTTCAATATAAAAAAGAACTGGCTCCTGAGATCTTCTTAGGCATACAAGCGGCCATATATTATCAGATGAACGACGCGCTCTTAGAAAATTATGAATTTTTGGGGAATGAAAAAGGCCAACTAGACTACAACTACGGTATCTTTCTCACGTTCTCTAATATTTTTGGGTTTTAGGCTAAATTTGTTACGCTCAAACGAAAGCATCCTAAAAATAAATACTATCTTTGCGCGCTGATAGATACGCTATCACATACATGAATTTCATTTAAAACAATATTGGAATGTATTTAACAAAAGAACAAAAAGAAGATCTTTTTGCAAAACACGGAAAAGGTAAAAACGATACTGGATCTGCAGAAGGACAAATTGCAATTTTTACACAACGCATTAGTCACCTTACGGAGCACTTAAAAAAGAACCGTAAAGATTATAACACAGAGCGTGCACTAGTAATGCTCGTAGGTAAGCGTCGTTCTTTACTTGATTACTTAATCAAAAAAGACATTTTACGTTACCGTGCTATTATTAAGGAACTAGGTATCCGTAAATAATATATTAAAAATGGGAGCTTGTAAAGAGCTCCCATTTTTATTTTAATAAATTTAGGCAGGAGGTTTTGATACACTTGTCCTAAGAAGATTTAAAAATTCTGATGTTTCTTTTACCGCTTTCGCGAAAGCGTAGCACCCTAAGAAACGGATCAAAAATGTGTAGCGATTATATAATTGAAGCACATTTTCGCCGAAAGGCAATACATACTTAAGACCATTTTAGTTTTACAAATGGCCGAGAAAGCTGAAACAGCTAGTTTTTCATTGGTGTCTCGATAAGGAGAAGTAACTACCTCTTTATCACCTTACAACTACAACTACAACACAACGACACAGGTGAATACTCACGAAGAGTGTTCCAGAAACTAACATTTTTGCGAAAGCGAGATAGGTATCGTTACCCGTCTCACTTGCAAAAAACAATTCTCTCTAGGGAGGATGAAAAACAATTTATTTTATGATTCCAAAGGTTTACAAAGAGGTCATTGACCTTGGTGATGGAAGAGAAATTTCTATCGAAACAGGAAAACTTGCAAAGCAAGCACACGGATCTGTAGTAGTACAGTCTGGTAAGTGTATGATGCTTTGTACTGTAGTGTCTAACTATGAAGCAAAAGATCTTGACTTCTTACCACTTACGGTAGATTACCGTGAGAAGTTTGCAGCTGCAGGTCGTTACCCAGGAGGTTTCTTTAAGAGAGAAGCTCGCCCATCTGACGGGGAAGTATTGACCATGCGTCTAGTAGATCGTGTATTACGCCCACTTTTTCCAAAGGATTACCATGCAGAAACGCAGGTAATGATCCAACTAATGTCTCATGATGATGATGTAATGCCAGATGCAATGGCAGGTCTTGCCGCTTCTGCAGCAATCCAGTTATCTGACTTCCCATTTGAGTGTGCGATTTCTGAGGCACGTGTAGGTCGTGTAAACGGTGAGTTTATCATTAACCCTACCAGAGCACAGCTAGAAGAGTCTGACATTGATATGATGATAGGAGCTTCTATAGACTCTGTGATGATGGTAGAAGGTGAGATGGACGAAATTTCTGAAGAAGAAATGGCAGACGCTATCAAATTTGCTCACGATCACATTAAAGTACAGTGTGAGGCGCAATTACGTCTTGCAGATGCTGTAGGCCGTAAAGAAGTACGTGAGTACCCAGCAGAGCGTGAAGATGCAGATCTTAAGAAAAAAGTACATGACATGGCATACGATAAAGTATATGCTATCGCTCAAGCAGGATCTTCAAAAAAAGAACGCGGTATGGCGTTCTCTGAAATAAAGGAAGAAATTAAAGCTACTTTTTCTGAAGAAGAACTAGAAGATTATGGCGGACTGGTATCTAAATATTACCGTGCTGCCGAAAAGGCTGCCATACGTGACCTTACTTTAAATGAAGGTTTACGTCTAGACGGTCGTAAAACTACAGAGGTAAGAGACATCTGGTGTGAGGTAGATTACCTTCCATCTGTACATGGATCTGCTGTATTTACTCGTGGAGAGACACAAGCACTTGCAACGGTAACACTAGGAACTTCTAGAGATGCAAATCAAATTGATATGCCGTCTTATGAAGGTGAAGAGCGTTTTTACTTACACTATAACTTCCCTCCTTTTTGTACTGGTGAAGCGAGACCTATACGTGGGACTTCACGTCGTGAGGTAGGTCACGGTAACCTTGCACAACGTGGGTTAAAAGGTATGGTACCAGAAGATTGCCCGTACACGGTACGTGTGGTTTCTGAGGTATTAGAATCTAACGGATCATCTTCTATGGCGACTGTTTGTGCAGGAACTATGGCGATGATGGACGCAGGAATACAGATGGTAAAACCAGTTTCTGGTATTGCGATGGGATTAATCTCAGATGCAGACTCTGGAAAGTATGCAGTACTTTCTGATATCCTTGGTGATGAAGATCACTTAGGAGATATGGACTTTAAAGTAACTGGTACGGCAGATGGTATTACTGCATGTCAAATGGATATTAAAGTAAAAGGACTTTCTTACGAGATTCTTGTAAATGCTTTACAACAAGCACGTGCAGGTCGTTTACACATTCTTGAGAAAATAACTGATACGATTGCAGCACCACGTGAGGACGTAAAAGAATATGCTCCTAAAATGGTAGGCGTACGTATCCCTAATGAGTACATAGGTGCCTTAATAGGACCTGGTGGTAAAGTAATACAAGAACTTCAAAAAGAGACAGGAACTACAATCGTAATAAACGAAGATCCAGTGACTGAAGAAGGTGTTGTTGAAATATTAGGAACTGGACAAGCAGGAATTGATGCTGTACTGGCTAAGATAGACTCTATTACTTTTAAGCCTGTGGTAGGAAATACCTACAAGGTAAAGGTTATTAAGATGCTAGACTTTGGTGCGGTGGTAGAATATCTTGACGCTCCAGGTAATGAAGTATTACTTCACGTATCTGAAATCGCATGGGAACGCACAGAAAATGCTTCTGATGTACTTTCTATGGGTGAAGAGCTTGATGTAAAATACTTTGGCTTAGACAAACGTACGCGTAAAGAAAAAGTATCTCGTAAGGCACTTATGGAGAAGCCAGAAGGATATGTAGCACGTCCACCAAGAGAGAATAATGACCGTGATCGTAATCGTGGAGGTCGTGACAACAGACGTGATGATCGTAAGAGAGACTAGTCTTTAGTACTAGATATCTATTTACAGCTTATATTTTATAGAAAATCGGTTATCCTACAAAGGGTAGCCGATTTTTTTTTACGCTTTCACGAAAAGTTAAAAGCTTTCTAGAGAATCAGTCTGATTACTTAGAAATCATATATTTTGTTAAGTTCTAGCGTTTTTAAATTGTAGAGAAAACCTGTGTATTTGTCTTAGTCGCTATGCTTATTCGATCATCATAATAGAAGTAAGATCGAAAAGAGTAACTTAAGCTTGTCGAAGTATGCTATGCGCGACTCATAGGTTCATAAATAAATGTATATTTATACAAGTATTTAAAAAACAAACAAATACAGGCCTTCCAGCAAAATGCCGCACTCGCTTTATGCAGTGGCCTGTTATATGCAAGTTGAAAAATCACTCAAATGGAAAAAGTAGTTTTCGAAAAAAGCTTTATTGAAAAACTGGACAAAAATTTTCCGGAGTTATCTAAATATTTTGATTTTAATCTAGAAGTTTTCTGTGAATTTAACACTTTAATTTTTGAGATAAACAAGTGCCTAATTCTCGAATTTGATAGAGCTACAATAACACTAACTAACAACTTACTGGAACGTCTTTTAAAACTTGCTTTGATTAAAGACGACACAGGAATTGGACCAATACCAATTGAAAAATGGAATGACGTGTTTAAAGAACCGAATGAAAAATATGGTTCAATTCCATTAGGGAATTCAATTGAAAAATGTAAAAAACTTAAACTAATTTCGGACAAAGAAAAAAACTTTCTATTCGATATAATTCGTGAGTTAATAAGAAATGGATTTTCACACGCTGACCCAAGTAAAATTTTAGCTGACTTACCTGATAATTCACCTATGTTTCAAGGAAGTTTTACAAATCCAAATGCTGATTTAAAAGAAGTTAGTATAAATCAAAAAATCATACCGACTTTTCAAGCTTTACAAATGGAGAATTTTGCGAAAGAAAATGCTAAACTTTATTTCGATTTTGTTTTCCATCTTATTTTTCGGATTGAAAAGCGTTTAAAGGAAAAACTGAAATAAAACCTGCATATAACAAAGTGTAAAAATAATTGCTTGGTTCTAGACTACTCGGAAAATCCTGCGGATTTTCCTTTGGTTCGTTCCATTTTTACTAAGTTAGTTGCTCAATCACGCAACCATCCTTACACGAACCGTGGCAGTCTGATTGGCTAGAGGGCTCGCATACTTATAAAAGTTTATAATTATCGAAGGTTTTTGCACATCAGCTCATTACCGCTTGGTCGTATGGCTCCGCTGTAAAATTCATAATCATCTTAATGAATACATAAACGGTAAAGTCTCTGGCTTTGTTAAAATTAGGTATACATCAAAAGTAAATTTTACAGCTCCTTGCATCATCCTCTCATTCGTACCTCATTCGTTGGTGATGGGACTCAATCAGTGATCCTTCCTCTCATTCGTGCCTCATTCGTCGGAGGATAGAGGCCACTGCTCAAAAATGCTCAATAGAATACAGCTTAATTATAGACCAATCGAAATGTAATTGCAACTTGTGCATTCCTCTTAGTCGCTACGCTCCTGCGTCGGATGCAAGAACTCAAGCATAAAGCGAATGTTATGCCTTCCTCTCGCTTTGCTCGTCGGAGGCAGGTTTGAAAGCTCTAAGTGCGGCTGACAGACCCAAAATTAAGTGTATATTTATACAAGTATTTAACATACAAACAAATACAGGCCTTCCAGCAAAATGCCGCACTCGCTTTATGCAGTGGCCTGTTGTGTGTAATGCCGTAAAAACGGAGAAATTCAAATGATAGATAAAGAAAAAAATAGAATTGCAGAATTGAGGTGGGAAATTGAACGGAAAGAAAAACGGGCAAAACTCGAACCGAAACTTAATTCAATATTACCAAAAAACACATTTGATTTTTTAAGTTTTGAGGAATCTGACTCTTTTCAATCTGAAACGGACGATTGGCCAAATGACAAATGGAAAGAAAACTTATACTTTCAAACCGAAATTGAAAACACTCTGATAATTCAAAATATCATAAAGAGTTTTCTTGACCTAATAACAGACTCTGAACTTTATATTTTCCTTATGAACTATAACTTCGGACTGATTAAAATAACGAAGGAAAAATTAAGTGACAATTGGATTGACTTAATCGAAATTGACCAAGACGAAATTTATTTATTTAATCCAAAAAGTACTGGATTCATTTGTGTCGAAAAAACCGAGGAATTTATTCGAGAACGTGAAAATGAGGGAAGAAAATGGATTTATGAAATAACATACTCGAACCATGAATTAAAAGAAAAATGTGAAAGCACTACATACAACAATGTATAACTGCAATTACGGCGGATTCGACTACGTCCGAATCCACTCGGAATTGCGAGCGTCAGTGCTTAACCGAAAATTAACGCATACAAACCCGTAACTGACGGTTATACGAACCGTGGCAGTCTGATTGGCTAGAGGGCTCGCATACTTGTAAAAGTATATAGCTATCGAAGGTATTTGCACATCAGCTAATTACCGCTTTGTCGTATGGCTCCGCTGTAAAATTCATAACCATCTTAATCAATTCATAAACGGTAAAGTCTCTGGCTTTGTCAAAACTTGAGGTATACATCAAAAGTAAATTTTACAGCTCCCGCCCTACTTAATCAATAAGCCTTCCTCTCATTCGTGCCTCATTCGTCGGAGGCTAGAGGCCACTGCTCAAAAATGCCTAAAAGCATACAGCTTAATTATAGAAAAATCGAAATGTAGTTGCAACTTGTGCATTCCTCTTAGTCGCTGTGCTCCTGCGTCGGATGCAAGAACTCAAGCATAAAGCGAATGAGGCATTTTTGAAAGCTCTATGTGCGGCTTACAGAACCACAAATAACTGTATATTTAGGCAAAACAATTACAGACCCACAAGTAAAGCAAATCAGCAAAATGCCGCACTCGCTTTATGCAGTGGCCTGTTGTGCGTCATTTAAGAAAAAATTGAACTACACATTTAACGAAATAGAAAAAGACATTATTCAGAGGCTTAAAAACTCTGAACCAAAACGAATATGGACTGAATTTATTAAAGTCATATTTGAGTTTGATGAATATTATGTTGAATTGGAATGTGTTCCAGAAATTGCAAGTTCTCAAAATAAAGCGGACGAAGCTATGACTTTAAAAGTTCGGGAATTTAAAAAAAGTTACTTGCCTTATAAAAATGCAAAAGTAATTGTAGAAAATAAACCAATAACGGACATCAAATCTGTTCGGACTTTATTATACTTTACCGATACGATAACTGAACCTGAAAAAGTCGACTCGAAATGGAACAGAATGTTAAGTAAAATAGCCGGAATAAGAAAAAGTGAAATCGAAAAATTACTCGATGGAACTACAAGTAGTTATCACGACGAAATTATATGCAAACCGAATTCAGATGAAGCTAAAAAAGTAAACGGAGAATTTTCAAACTTAATTGACGTTGGAATAATTTTAGAAATTGGAAAAAAATATTTACCTGCTTTTGTTCAAGGAAATGGATATGGCTTTGCTCATCTGGAAAGGAAACTGCTTTTGACGTCAGAAGAGCTAAAAGAGGAATTAACTGAATACGAACTGAAATAAAAACGAACGCACAACACCGTTTATAATTCATTGCTAGTTATAGCCTACTTACGAAAGTCCTCGTGGACTTTATATATGTGATTTATTCGCTAACTTTAGTGTTTAAACACGCAACGAAATCATACACAAAACCGTGGCAGTCTGATTGGCAAGAGGACTCGCATACTTGTAAAAGTATATAAATATCGAAGGCATTTGCACATCAGCTCATTACCGCTTTGTCGTATGGCTTCGCTGAAAAATTCATAACCATTTTAAGATATACATAAACGGTAAAGTCTCTGGCTTTATCAAAATTAGGAATATATCAAAAGTAAATTTTACAGCTCCCGCCCTACTTAATCAATAAGCCTTCCTCTCATTCGTGCCTCATTCGTCGGAGGCTAGAGGCCACTGCTCAAAAATGCCTAAAAGGATACAGCTAGATTATATAAAAATCAAAACGTAGTTGCAACTTGTGCATTCCTCTTAGTCGATACGCTCCTGCGTCGGATGCAAGAACTCAAGCATAAAGCGAATGAGGCATTTTTGAAAGCTCTATGTGCGGCTCACAGAACCACAAATAACTATATATTTAGGCAAAACAAAAACAGACCCACAAGTAAAGCAAATCAGCAAAATGCCGCACTCGCTTTATGCAGTGGCCTGTTGTGCTTCATTAAAGTAATACTTATGAATAAAAAAATTGGATTAAAAGATGCTATTTCTATAGGAATTGGTGGAATGGTTGGTGGAGGAATATTTGCGGTTTTAGGATTAGCAGTTTCATTGGCTAAAGGCGGAACACCTATAGCCTTTTTATTCGCAGGCATAATTGCTTTGTTAACAGCATATTCTTACGCTAAACTTTCCAAAAAATATCCACAGGATGGTGGAACTGTAAAATTTGTTAATGTTCAATTTGGTAACGGTATATTTTCAGGTAGTATCAATAACTTACTTTGGGTAAGCTATATTGTTATGCTCGCTCTCTATGCCTCAGCTTTTGGTTCATATGGTTCTGAGTTGATTTCTCTCACTGGTTCTAAAACTCTGGATGTCCACATTTATCAGTCTAGCATTCTCATTATTGCTTTACTTATAAATTACTTAAGCGTAAAGCTGGTAAGTGGAATAGAATCTGTTGCAGTAATTATTAAACTCTTAATCTTAGTAGGATTTATTGGCGTGGGCTTTTATGGACTTTCTACTAACCCTGAAAATTTAAGCCAATTATCACCCGAAAATTGGGAGAATCCTCTACTTCTACTCTCTGGTGGAATGGTGATTTTTGTGGCGTATGAGGGATTTGAGTTAATTGCTAATTCTATTTCAGACCTAAAAGACAGAGAAAAAAATACAGAGAAGGCATATTTTGGTGCCGTTGGCTTTGTAATTATTCTTTATATTTTAATAGCAATTGTTACTGTGGGAGCTTTACCTTTTGAAAAAATTGCGAGCGCTCAAGATTATGTTTTAGCGAAGGCTGCAGAACCTACTTTAGGCCAAATAGGCTTTACAATTATTACTATTACAGCTTTGATATCTACATTTTCTGCTATTAATGCTACTGTCTTAGGAAGTGGTCGTGTGAATTACGACATCGCCGAGGATGATGAATTACCTAAATATTTTACACACAAGTTTTGGAACAAGCCAATTGGTTTCCTCATAACAACGATATTATCTGTAACGCTGGTTAACGTTTTCAATTTACAAAGTATATCCACAGCTGGAAGCGCAGGTTTTTTATTGATTTTTGCTATAGTCAATTACATTGGATATAAAAAGCATAAAGAATTAACTTCAAAAAAATGGATACACATTCTAGCGAGTTTATTATGCCTATTAGCCTTTTTTACACTTCTCATTCAGCAATTTGGCAGTAATAAAGTAGGTGTGTTAATTTCTGTAGGAATTATTTTCTTTTGTTTTATGTTAGAATTAATCAATAAGAAATTAATATCCGAAAAAGAATCTAAATAACTGTAGCGATAAAACAAATTCTATACGTTACGGAAAATTCAATTATAAATAAGCCAGAAATATTCTATGTGTATTGTTTAAATAACTAAGAAGACTTGATATAAATAAAATAGATAATGGAAAACATTAAATTATACATTGATTATATAGCTGCTATTGTAGAAGGTATTGGTGTTCTAATCATATTTGTAGGAACCGTAATTGCTCTAATTAGGTTTATTATACATCAAAAAAAAGATGTCCACAATACATATGTTAATCTGAGACATTCTGTTGGAAAAGCAATACTTTTAGGTCTGGAAATTCTGATAGCTGCAGATATTATGGCAACTGTTGTTACAGAACCTACACTAAAATCTGTTTCTATCTTAGGCTTAATTGTACTTATTAGAACATTTCTAAGCTTATCATTACAAGTAGAACTGGAAGGAAAGTTTCCTTGGCAAAAAAGGAAAGAATAACTTGCAAGAAACTTATATTACAAAATACTTTAATCTCTTACTCTAAAAATGCAAGAGCTTTATAAAAATATAAAGCTCTTATTTAAAATCAACCATCCAAATTCTTAAGAATCCTTATCCTTAGGCAGCTCTCCAGACAAATATTGAGTCTCTCCAAACCCAAAGCTCCAGTCCACATCAGTATTAGTCATAACAGAAACTAGCAAATTTTTAGGAGCTAGATTACAATTCGCTTGTAATTTTTCAGACAATAATGAGTAAAATTTATTTTTGTTAATCGTTGCTCTGGGGCTTGTAAAAACTTGAATAACGATAGCTTCTTCGGTACGTTCAAAACCTAAGCCCGTATCTAGCAAAATCATTCTACCTGGTTTGTGTTCCGTAACAATCTGGTAGCGATCCTTTACTGGAACGTTAAAAGCTTCCACAGAACAATCTTGAACTGTGTCCATTATATTCTTAATTTCTTCTTCTGATCTTCCCTCTTGAAGATCTATTCTAATTAGTGGCATAAAAAAGGTGTAAATTTAATAATCAAATATTTATAAAAATAATTAAAAAAGAATCAGAATATAAATCTAATTTAGATTTCTGAAGAAAACGAAGCACAACAATGTATAACCGCAATTACGGCGGATTCGACTACATCCGAATCCACTCGGAATTGCTACCGTCGGTCACTGCCGAAATATTGGTTAATTTTAAGCCGTAACTGACGGTTATACGAAACCGTGGCAGTCTGATTGGCTAGAGGACTCGCATACTTATAAAAGTATATAATTATCTAAGGTTCTTGCACATATGCTAATAACCGCTTGGTCGTATGGCTCCGCTGAAAAATTCATAATTATCTTAAGTAATACATAAACGGCAATGTTTCTGGCTTTGTTAAAATTAGGAATACATCAAAAGTAAATTTTACAGCTTCTAGCATCATCCTCTAATTCGTACCTCTTTCGTTGGTGATGGGAATTAATCAGTAAGCCTTCCTCTCATTCATGCCTCATTCGTCGGAGGCTAGAGGCCACTGCTCAAAAATGCCTAAAAGTATACAGCAAAATTATAGCCAAATCGAAACGTAGTTGCAACTTGTGCATTCCTCTTAGTCGCTGTGCTCCTGCGTCGGATCCAAGAACTCAAGCATAAAGCGAATGAGGCATTTTTGAAAGCTTAATGTGCGGCCCACAGATTCACAAATAAGTGTATATTTAGACAAAACAAAGACAGACCCACAACTAAAGCAAATCAGCAAAATGCCGCACTCGCTTTATGCAGTGGCCTGTTGCAAGCAATACGGACAAAAAAAAACGTTCAATTAAGATTACGTTTCTTTTTGTATTTTATTTACTTTTGATTATTGAACTTCATAAGAATCTAAACGTCTTATAATACTTGGTGTAGAATTAGAAACAAATGATGAAGAATCATAAATAAGTCCTATACCACTTGCGTAATAAAAACGGTCTAAACCTGGCAGTTGCTCACCATCTGAATTTTTAGCATATCGTTCTGAATTTATGCAGTCGAACTCGCCCGCTTCAACACTAATTACGGTATTACCTTCTACAAGAATCTCATAAATATTTCCCCATTCATTTTCTTGTAATAAACGTTCTTCATTATTACTATTTGTGAATATTATAGAACCTTCTTCGTTTATTAAGCTTCCCTCAAATTCTCTCAAAAACTCGAAATGTTCACCATTAGGATTACAAAAAGTGATTCCTTCTTCATTTCCTGTTGTTAATCTTCTAAATTTATAGTAGGATTCACCTGAAAAATCTTGAATACCAACAATACTTATCGAGTCTATTACACCAGTATCATCATACATTTCTGTGCCAGCATTGTATTTGTAATTTTTGTAAACCCAAGAATTACCAATTGTTAAAGCGAAAAAATTAACATCAGGTTGATTAATTTGATTTTCAGAATTATCTGATTCAGTACAAGAAAAAGTAAATGCAATAATGGAAAAACACAACAATAAACGTTTCATAATATTTGATTTAATTAGTTAATAGTATATGTAATTGTGTATTATATTCTTTAGCTATTTGAGAAACGAAGAAAAAAAAACTTTATTATAACGAACTAAAAAAAGTACTGCTTGCAACACCGTATATAATTTATTGCTAGTTTTAGCTTACTTTCGAAAGTCCTCGCGGACTTTCTTGGTCGGTAATTATTTACTAAATTAGTTGCTTGAAACACGCAACAAACCATATATAACAACGTGGCAGTCTGATTGGCTAGAGGGCTCGCATGCTTGAAAAAGTATATAATAATCGAAGGTTTTTGTACTTGTACCTGGAATTACGAGACTTACAGGAGACCCAATAGATTATGCAAGTTTTAAGCAATTAGAAGGAAATCTTTCAGCATGTGTCGTTGGGTTAGTAGTGGTATGGGTATCTGCTGGGTTTGGAGAAGAAATTATCTTTCGCGGTTATTTTATGAGACAATTTGTGAAGTTTTTTGGCGGAACTAAAGTCAGCATTTCATTTAATATTTTCTTATTTGCATGCTTTTTCGGTTTTATGCATAGCTATCAAGGAATCACAGGGCAACTTGTAACAGGGATCGTAGGAGGACTTCTAGCTGTTATATTTTACTTACGTAAGTATGATCTGTGGTTTATTATAGCAGTACATGGCTTTTTTGATACTATTGCGCTAATCTGTATTTATTTTGGAATGGCCTAAATTTAGAGCTAACCCAAATGGGGATCTTAAGGCATATCAATTGTTCTTTATCAAAGAGCTACTTTAAAGCTTTTTTAGTTCTATTAGAGAGATCTTAAATTATTTTAATCCCTATAATAAAGTTAAACGAGAACAAATTAAATGGAAAAAGAGTAACTTTTATATTCTAAAAATAAAATCAGCAAAACTATCATCTGATGCGATTATTAATTACCATACTTTTTACCTTACTAACTACCTGCGATATGTCAAAAAATAATACAGAAGTTCAAAAAAATAATAGTTCTGAAAAAACACTTTATAGCTTCCCAGAACAGGGACAAGGAAAATGGCGCGTACAAGATGATGTAGTTATGGGTGGGCGCTCAGATAGTAACTTGAAATTAACTGATAATAAAGTTGCACATTTCTCTGGTCATGTCTCTCTAAAAAATAACGGTGGATTCTGTTCCATTCACATGACAACAGAAAATGAGCCTTATGTACTTTCTGAAACTTTAAGTGCTTTCAAATTGGTCGTTATGGGAGATGGGAAAGACTACACTTTTAGAGTACGAACTCCTAATGGACGCCATTCATATGGCTTTACCTTTAAAACAAATACAACTGGTAACTGGGAATCAATTACCATACCCTTTGATAAAATGAAAGCCAAATTTCGTGGTGAGCCTGTTGAAGTTCCTAATTACAAAGGAGAAAACATTCTTGAAATGCAATTATTAATAGGCAATAAAAAGGAAGAGAACTTTGAGATATTTATCAAATCAATTGCTGTGCAGTAAATTTTAGTTTATACGACTCTACAGAATTTTCATACCTCTTAGCGTTTTATAAAACATTACCTTGAGTCTTTAATGTAGTTTCTTTGTAAAAGGCAAACGATATTGTTTTCATTTTAATCTGTTTGTGACGTTGATATTTAAATGTGTTGCTAACTTCTATAGAGAGACTTGGAAGTATGAATATATATATTTCGCAATAACTTGACCTTGATTGCCTAATCTAAAATGTACAAGAGAATTATATTTTATTTCTATACTTCTCCGCTTTCGCGAAAGCGTATGCACAAATTCCTAATAGTTAGTTTATATACGATGAAAATATAGCATTGAAAATTAAATTATAAAACAAAAAAGCCTCGGAAAATTCCGAGGCTTTTGAATATAGGCTATGCTAGGTATTTATCGTTATTTCTTGATAAATTTTCTAGTTTGCGTCTTACCGTTTACATTAAATTGGATAAGATATAATCCTGCTTCAAGGCGACCAACATCTATACCCGTATTAGATGAACCTTCAGAAACTTTCTGACCTAGAAGATTCACTACTGTAAAAGATAAATTTTCTACATTACTCTCAATAAATAACGTGTTACCACTTACAGGGTTTGGATATACAGATACTTGTACATCTAAATATTGAACAGAACCTTCACTAGCTATTCTTGCTGTTCCACAAGCACCTAGGTTAGTCCATCCTGTAGAAGTACGCTCATATAAATTTCCTTGATAAGTTACTTGATCTCCTACAAAATAAGATTGAGTACTGTTATAAGGTGCTACGCCTGCACATTTATCTGCTGGTGTTGAAACATCAGCAATACTTATAGCATCTACAGCCATGTCGCCCTGCCATGTAGTTCCTGTAGTTCCATCAAATCTTAATTTAATAGAACTTCCTGCATAAGAAGAAAGATTAATTGTTGCCGTTTGCCAAGAGTTTCCTTGATTTCCAGACTTTGTCCATACTGTAGACCAAGTTGTACCACTATCTGTACTCAATGCTAATTTTAAGTTACCCATTGACGCTGCTCCATACATATGATAATCAAAACTTAGAGTTGCATCACTCTGGCTTGTCAAATCAAAACAAGGAGATGTCAAAATAGCTCTCTTTGTAGCATAGTTAGGCGTAGATGATTCCATAAACACATATTGAGATCCATCACTAGCACTAGATGGACCGGTACTACCTGAAGGGGTAGAACCTGAAGTTCTCGTCCAGTTAAAGTCATCACCAGAAGCTTGAGTCCATGCCCCAAACCCAGATTCAAAACTTTCATTATAAGGGAAAGATGAAATTGCTCCAGAGCACTGCGCTGGCGGATTTGTTACTCCAGTTTTTATAGTTACGGTATAGTCTTCTACCTCACCATAATCAAATGTTTCACAAGATGTAGGAATACCATTATACTTCATAGAAATACGTAACCTTTTGTCACCATTAGTTGCTCCAGATGGGACTGTAAAGGTTCCTGTAGCAGGAGAAGTAGTAGATGCAGCCTTAGAGAATATTAATTCGCCAGAATCTAAAAAGTCACCATCTTCATTATAATCTATCCAAGCAGCGTAGCCTTCACTATATGCAGTACCTGTCCATGTAGGAGTAACTGTTATTGTATAGTTAGAACCTTTATTTAAATCTGTAGATGTGCTTGTAAAGTCTGAATATAATTGAGTTCCAGAAGCATTATTAATGCTTCCCACTTGAACTCTTGAGATATATTCATCATTAACACTATTTCCTTGAGAGGCACAGTATTGTCCAGCAGTCTGACAAGGAGTACACGAAGAACCTCCACAATCTATTCCCGTCTCATCGCCATTTTGTACACCATCAGTACATGTAGGTTGTGCTACAGCACCACACTTATTAGAAGATGCAAGTGAACTTCTCACTCCACCAGCTTCAAGTACTGCTCTCATTCTGTTTTTTTGACCAAGCGTAAACAAGTTCATACATGTATCGTTTGTATAATCCATATAATTCTGAACCATATCTGTTGAGCTACATGAGACTTGACCTACTGGACAGCCACCGTTAGAAGACTGATGTGTAGGAGTATCACTTACAAAGTCATTACCACAATTACTATCTCCCCATATGTGTCTAAGGTTAAAAAAATGACCAACTTCGTGAGTTGTAGTTCTTCCTTTATCAAATGGAGCAGATAGATAAAAACCTGAACCAGCATCTGATGTTCCAAAATATTGAGGTCCCATAACTACACCGTCAGTTGCACTACTACCACCTGGAAATTGTGCATATCCTAATGTGCCGCCACCAATGTTACAGACCCACATATTGAGATACTCTGAAGTATTCCAAGGGTTGACACCTCCTTGCGATGCTCTTTTCATATCATCATTAGTTCCCCAAGAGGTTCTGGAAGAAGATTTTCTTGTGATACCGTTAGTTGCATTACCATTTGGATCTACCGTCGCTAGACAAAATTCAATTTGAGTATCGGCAGCTTGAGACCATGTATTATCTGCATCTGAGTTTTGTCTTCTAAAATCATCGTTTAAGACTTGAATTTGAGACAAGATTTGAGCATCACTAATATTCTCATTAGAATTACTGTAAATAACATGCACAACCACAGGAATACTAATCACTGTTGCTGCATTTCTGTTCTGAGAAGATTTCATTTCTAAAATCTTTTTTTCAGTAAAAGATTCGATTTCTGCCATCCTATTTAATAGGTCTGAATCTTGTGATTGTCTAAGTGCTAAATTTTCCATTGTAGCACATTCTCTATCCTGTTGCGCAAAGAGGCTACAAGCAAATAGAAAATTAAATAAAATCAGAGTAATTGTTTTTTTCATACGAAGTGTTTAAGTTTTTAATATATGATTTGTTAAATGCGGAGCGAATGTATCAAATTTTTAATAATTTATGAATGATGAGTATAATTTTATAAATTTCAAACAATGTTTCGCTCTACTATATAAATAATTCATAAATAGAAAATCTAATTTTAAAATTAAAAAGCTCATAAACAGTTTCTCCAGCAAAAAGCACTTTGACTACCTTCTATTTACATTTTATATCGTTTATAAATCATGTAGCATCGAGACTAATTGAACTAATGCAAAGTGTATTTCTTTTGTTTCATTCCTCTGAAATAACATTACAAAATATCTATAAATCATACAGTTATGGCTTCAAATTTCTGTTAGGCTATTGTGAATAATAACCAATGTATAGACCTTTTAAATTAATTCTATGTTATTATTTCGATTCGATTTTTTTAACCAAGTTTTTGATTAAGAATAAGTGCACTATTTCCCTTTTTGAATCATTCATATAACTTATATCACTCCCTCTAATCTTTTTTAATCTGCTTTCGCGAAAGCAGACTCGAATATTATTTAGAATTATTATAAATAATTTGTGTATTTAATCAAAAGAAGATACTTTTGACTTGAATTATTATTTGTAATTAGTCTAAATAAAAATAAATGAAAAAAATTATATTCTTTTTTATATTACTAAGTCCCCTTATTTGTATTGCTCAAAATGCCTCGATAAGAGGTAGTATTTACAACAATTCTCACCGCAAACTTGAAGCTGTCACAGTAATTTTAAAAAACAGCCTTGAAGGGGCTCTTACAGATCAGAACGGGACCTTTACCTTTTTTAATCTAGAAGCTGGAAATTATATAGTTTCCATTTCCCATCTTGGGTATAAATCAAAAAATATAGCAGTCACTTTAAAAACTGATCAATCATTAGTTCTAGATCCAATAACGTTATATGAAGGAAATGAAATCTTAAACGAGGTCGTTGTCAGTGGAAAACGGAGAAATAAATTTTCTAGAAAGCAAACAGCATATGTTGCTAAGTTGCCCCTCAAAGATATTGAGAACACTCAGGTTTACAGTACCATTACTACAGAACTTATAGAAAGTCAGCTTGTTACTAATTTTGATGATGCCCTTAAAAATGCAACGGGCGTGGAACAATTATGGTCCTCTACTGGGCGTAGTGGTGATGGTGCAGGGTATTATTCATTGCGTGGCTTTTCTGTACAACCTCAACTAGTAAATGGGTTGCCAGGACTAACTAATGGTACCATTAACGCTGCAAATGTAGAGCGTATTGAGGTGATTAAAGGTCCTTCTGCTACTCTATTTGGAAATGCAGTAAGCTCTTACGGAGGGCTTATAAATGTCGTAACAAAAAAACCGTATGTAGGTACAGGAGGTCAATTCTCCTACACCGCCGGGAGCTATGGTCTGAACCAACTTTTAGCTGATTACAACACCTCATTAGATGCATCAAAATCTCTTTTCTTTAGAGTAAATACCGCTTACACGACACAGCAAAGTTTCCAAGATGCAGGTTTTAGGAAGTCCTTCTTTATTGCGCCCTCCATATCTTATAAAGTAAATAATAGACTTTCTTTTTCTTTTTATGGAGAAATCACCCAGGCTGAACAAACAAATCCAACATTTTTATTCTTAAATAGAAGCGCTCCCACCGAGTCTGCTAATCTAGCGCAGCTCAACTATAATAATAAGTTATCTTTTACTAGCAATGAGTTAACATTAGAGAATCCTACACAGAATTATAGACTAGAAATGGACTATAAATTATCAGACTCATGGAAGTCACAGACTTTAGTATCCACCAGTAATTCTTCTACAAAAGGTTATTACTCATACCTCTTTGAATATGGAATACTTGGAAATGATACTTTCTCCCGTTTTATAAGCAAACAAAATGCAAACACCCAAACAGCCGACATACAACAAAATTTTATAGGTGACTTTGAGGTAGCTACACTAAGAAACAGAATTGTCGTTGGGTTAGATTATTTTTCTGCCACAGAAACTAGTCAAAATAGTGGCTACGCATTTTATGGAAATGTTACTCCAGAAGGCGGATCTAATGGTGACAATCCCTTTACACCAGATATTGTGGAAGCAGATTTGTATCCGTTATCTACAGCAGGTGTAGATAATGTTTTGGCCTCTCAAGCTGTTGGAAACATTAAATCATCTTATGGTATTTACAGTCTCTATGCTTCTAATGTATTAAATATCACAAACAAATTTTCTGCAATGTTTGGATTACGCATTGATCATTTTGATAATGAAGGTGATGTAAAATCTAGCGAGGATAATTTTGAGCAAACAGCTTTTTCACCTAAGTTGGGACTCTTATACCAGCCAATAGAAGATGAGCTTTCCTTATTTATAAATTACCAAAATGGCTTTAACAATGTAGCCCCACAATTAGTTGGAAATCCAGACGAAGGTCCTCAGCGCTTAGAAACATTTAAACCAGAGCAAGCAAACCAATTAGAAATTGGTATAAAAACAAATCTACTCACTAACCGTATAAATACAACATTAAGCTATTATGACATTAAGGTCAAAGATAGAGTTATCGTAGACCCTAGTTCTCCATTTAATAGAATTCAAGGTGGAGAAATTGAGAGTCAAGGCTTAGAGTTTGAACTCAATGCAAATCCTATTAATGGATTGAACATAAGAGCAGGTTATAGTTATAATGAAAGTAAAACTACCAAGACAGACGATCCCTTAATTCTAAATAAGCGTCCATTAGAAGCAGGACCAAAGACACTTTACAATCTTTGGGCAAATTATGCATTTCAAACAGGAACATTAGCTGGATTTGGTGCAGGTATTGGAATGAATGGCGCAAGCAAGCGTTTTGTAAAAAATTACACAACTACAGGTAATTTTACACTTCCTAGTTATACTGTTGCAAATGCAGCATTATTTTATGAAGCAGCTGCTTATCGGATTAGTTTAAAATTAAACAATGTATTTAATAAAGAATACTATAAAGGATGGTCAACTATAAATCCACAAATGCCACGTGCCGTGCTAGCAAATGTTTCTTATAAATTTTAATTAGCTGTTGTAAATGGGGAGTCTTTTTTTGAGACTCCCTTTATTATAATTTTCCTATGAGATCAAAAAAAATCATTCTTCAACTCCATAAAATTCTTGGTTTAATTACTGGCATTGTAGTATTTATTGTTGCAATTACTGGCTGCTGCTGGGTATTCAAAGAAGACATTGAAAGCCTTTATGATGGACATAAAAAAGTTAAGCCTCTAGAGAGTCCTATTATTAGTACCTCGCAAGCTAGAGCTATTGCAGAAAAAGTCTATTCAAAGAACTTAGTGCACGGCACAGTCTTCAAAAAAAAAGAGGATGCCATTGAGGTTATTTTCTACGATGCAGATCCTGAGTTTTACAGAAGCATATTTCTCAATCCGTATACTGGAGAGATTATACATATAGAAGATCATCTCTCTGGATTTTTTGCATTCGTTTTGAAGGGACATACAAGGCTTTGGTTGCCTAAAGAAATTGGAGAGCAAGTGGTAGGGATCTCTGTTTTGTTATTCATTTTAATTATTATTTCTGGATTCATTCTTTGGCTCCCCAAAAGACGTAAAAATCTCAAGAAACGGATGTTCTTTGACTGGAAGAAAACCACACGCTGGAAACGTAAAAATTTTGATCTACACTCAATTGTAGGCTTTTATGTGTGCTCACTAGCTCTCATTTTAGCATTTACAGGTACTGTGATGTCTTATGATTGGTTTCAAAAATCAATTTATAATATACTAGGTGGTGATAAAAACCCCACATTTCTCATTCCTAAAAGTGAAACTAAGAGTGAAGATGCTGTATTTTCAAGGGTTATTTTACCAATTGACAACCTCCTGGCAAAGCTTAAAAACGAAAATCCAAATGCAGAGAGTTTTGAAATACACTATCCCTATAGTGATTCAGATGCGATTTATGTCGAGGTCAATAATAGTGAAGGATTATATTATGATTCAGATTTCTTATTTTTTGATCAATACACGTTAACACCTATTGTATCAGAAACTATTTATGGCAAATACAGAGAAGCAAAAATAGCTGACAAAATTTTACGCATGAATTATGATATTCATATAGGAGCTATTGGTGGAGTTTTAGGAAAATGTATAGCTTTTCTGGTGAGTCTTCTAATAGCTAGCCTACCTGTTACAGGTTTATTATTATGGTACGGGCGGAAATTTAAGAGAAAAAAAAATAATTAAAATCACCTATAAAAGCTTGGGTACAAATTATCTATTAACGCTTCATACAACTTCTTTGATACACCTGAATTTTTTGTAAAATGATGAGACTGGTAAGGAATATTGTAAACCTCTTCTATACTTCTCTGCATTTTACACTTTCGCGAAAGCAAAAAAATCCTCATCAACATATTGATGAGGATCTTTTGATGTGTGATTTGAAATTATTCTACCTCTGGAGATTCGATTACAAAATGACGTGAGTCAACTTGGTTCGTTTCTAAAGATTTCTTAAGATTTTCTGCCATCTTGATAAACTGACGACCATCAGACTTACTGTAATCATTATCAATTATTTTTTGTCCGTATTCGGCTGTTTTTTCGACATTATCTAAGTAGTAATACATAGTAGCAATATTATATAAACTTGCAAAACGTACTTTACGCATTTTCTTTTTCTTACCCTCAAAACGTGGGATTACTGCCTCAAAATAATCCATGATTGGCTTAAGTGCTGCAGCAACCTCTTCTGTAGATCCTTCTGGAGTCATAAGATCAAATGCTGCTTTAGCCTCCTCGTAAGCTTTGTGATGTGCATCACGTTCTGGATGTTTTTTAGAGCGTAAAATCCATAAGTAAGAATAATTTTTATCTTGAGGTCTGTATGCATATTTTGATGCTAAAACAGATTTTACTGATCCTTCTAAAGATTTACGTTGGCTATTACGATATTTACTAAGTAAACTACCTTTATTAGTATTATAAAATGAAGAAGCTTCTCTACTTGAATTGTACTCGCTACTTTCAAAATCGAATGACTCTGAGAAGTTACGATCGT
The DNA here is from genome assembly GCF_007827465.1 of Dokdonia sp. Hel_I_53. Taxonomy (NCBI): domain Bacteria; kingdom Pseudomonadati; phylum Bacteroidota; class Flavobacteriia; order Flavobacteriales; family Flavobacteriaceae; genus Dokdonia; species Dokdonia sp. Hel_I_53. Next base: position 2,591,039 of record NZ_VISL01000001.1, on the reverse strand, counting down.
AATTGACTCCTCCATTATTGTTTGTGACATACAAGGTGCTATTTGTTGTATATGTCGCTTTGGCTTTATATCTATAGTATGTAGAAATTACATTCCCATCTTTGTCCTTCTTTTCATATTTTTTCTTTTCGACATCTACATTATCAACCATAGTTCCATCTACTGTATATTCTATATCAAGTGTAGGATTGGAATCTGTCTTAGTAAATCCATTAATTCGTAAACCTGGAATAGTTGTTTTAAATGTTCTTTTATCAAATTCTAAAACAGGTGAGCTTGGTAGCTTAATATATGAAACATTAATAGTCTCTTTATCAATGTTTGCGCTTTGACCAAAAGCAACAGAAGCTATTAGTATAAAAACAGGTAATAATAATCTCATAATTAATAAAATTTCTTAGTTATAATTTGTGAAATAAAAATTAAAGAGCCAAAAATATGTTTTTAAAAAACACCCACCTAAAAAGAATTAACTTTATTTTAAGAATTCAAAGTGTGTAGATTTAGAGGGGACACAGATATAACTCAAAGCAACTAGAAGGTTCTAAATTATACCATACATCTATATTTTATTAGGCCTATTTTTAATAAATACATATATTGTGCTTTCTTATATTATTGACTGCTAATGAATTATTTACTTAATAAATTCTTCCCTAAGTCTGAAAAAGAAAACCAAAAATCAAGTTTTGGAAATTCTGATACATATACAAGCGAACTAGAAAATCGGTATTTTCAAAAAAGCGCGCCTGAAGTACTCAAAGATCTTTTCAAATCTTTTAAAGATAACACTGACCACTTCCAAAGAAATGAAATTCATTCACTTTTTGAACTCGCAAAAAACTATCTTAAGATTGAAAATCACTTAGTGAATAATGAAGGTAATTTAAGTACTCAAAAAGACTTAAGAAAAGATCTCAAAACCAATTATCCAGAAATTGCAAATACGCTTCCCTTTAGTGTTTTATTTAAGCAAAACAAGAGTCTTGAAGTTGAGTTAAATCTATTATTAGTATATTTTCTTTACACAAATGCAACCATGTACTTTGCTAATATACATCTATTAGCTCCTGACTCAAGATTAAGAAGCCAAATTAATTTTGAAATCTTAGAAACCGACTTTTCGCACTATGCTCATGTTCAAAAAATTATTAAAGCATACTTCGTTGAGTTAGAAACTCAAATATTAAATGTAGTCAACCAAGAATATGATCAACTATTAATAAAAAACTGGATTGAAAGATTTACAACGATTTATGACCCTTTAGATGAAAAATATTATATAAATCCTGACAAAGATTTCGTTAACCCTACAACACATACTAATGATAGTAATGAAATTGTTGCTTATAAAAATATACTCTTAGACACTACGCCTACTTATAAAGTAGAAACAAATGATTATAACGACCACCATGCAGTTCTTGAAAACCTTGTTGACAAAGCAATTGTTTTTGATAGAAATGGAACCATTTTATATAGCAACGAAAGTGCTAGATCTGTCTTTAAAATAGAAAACAGCAAAGAAAATGCATCTAATATTTTTGATCTGTTATCCGAAGGTCTTGTAAAAAAACTTAAAGAGGATATAGCTCCCAATAGCTATATGATAGAGAAAAATCTTCTTGGAAAACGCTTAGAATCTCCTATACAACTCGCAGATGGTAGCACCACTTTTTTTGACATAAGTACTTCAAATAATTATACAGAAGTAGATACTTATTGTATGTTACTTAAGAATGTTTCAAAGAAAAAAAATACAATTGCTACCATTAATAAGGAAATGGAAACTGCCCAAAGAGCTGCGAAAGCAAAGTCTACATTCTTATCAAATATGAGTCACGAGATCAGAACGCCTCTTAATGTGATTTTAGGATTGTCAGAGATTATTAAAAGGAATGAAACTAAAGATGCTGCTCTACTCAAAAAAAACATAGATGGCATCGATTTTTCTGCAAAAAATTTGCTCTCTATCGTAAATGATATCCTTGACTTCTCTAAAATTGAAGCTGGCAAGTTATCTATTCAATCTTACGATTATAACATCAGAAAAGTAATCACATCACTTGCTGATGGGTTTCTGACTAAGGCAAATGAAAAAGGGCTAGAATTAAATACAAATATAGCAGAAGACATACCTAATATTGTTACTGGTGATCAATATAGACTCAATCAGATACTTACAAATCTCGTAGGAAATGCAATAAAATTCACAAATACTGGTCAAGTAGAAATTATAGTAACTCAACAGGATGCTACCGATGATAAGGTAGAAGTCTCTTTTGAAATAAAAGATTCTGGAATTGGCATCCCACAAGATCAACTACAGAATATATTTGAAAGCTTTTATCAAGTACAAGAAGAAACTAATTCTAAGGTAAAAGGTACAGGTCTAGGTTTGGCTATAACTAAAGAACTTATTGCCCTACAAGAAGGAGAATTAATGGCTACTAGCAAAGTAGGAAAAGGTTCTAGTTTCTACTTCACGCTACCACTTATCAAAAGTAAACTAGAAAACATACAAGCTTTTAATGGTCGTAATAATCAAAATGAAAATCAATTAAAAGGCCTTAAGGTACTTGTAGCCGAAGACAATACAATGAATCAATTTTACATCAAACAGTTGCTTAATAACTTAGATATTGAGGTTGATATTGCTACAAACGGAAAAGAAGCTATTGATATATACACATCTAAAGATGGCGATTATTATAATCTCATTTTAATGGATATGCATATGCCGATAATGGGAGGTGTAGATGCTATAAAGGAAATCAGAGATTCTAGAAAATATTCTCTCAAAAAAGTTCCTATCGTCATATGCTCTGCAGATGTGTTTCCTGAATCTAGAAAAGAAGCTATCAAAGCGGGCATTGATTTTTATTTAACCAAGCCTGTTGATGAAGAGGCGATAAAAGAGGTATTGTTTTGGCTTGTTTCTGATGAAGATCCTAATTTAGAAATAGTAGCCTCTCAAAAAAACCAATCAGACAGAAATTATATTGCGATCGATCAACTTAGGGAAACTTTTGACAATGATGATGCTTTTATAATGTCACTTTTAGAAGTTTTTATAGAAGACACACCAGAGGATTATAAAAGCTTATGCGCTTGTATGGATAGAGAATTCTATCCTAGGGCAAGCCTAATCGCTCATAAAATGAAGTCTAGCTTTATGAACTTAGGTATGACCCAACAAGGTCATTTACTGCAACACATAGAAAAAAATGTTATCTCACAAAGTACTTTAGCAATAGCTCAAAGATATTTTGAGCAGTTTAAAAGCGTATATATAAAGACACTCTTAGATGTGAATATAGTTTTGATCGAACTTAAACGTAGTTAGTGAATTATATTTTTATAAAATACAAAAGCCGTTTAAGAAAACTTAAACGGCCTTTAGTATTTCAAAAAGAATATTGTAAAATAAATTTATTATTCTTTTACTTCGTTCTTAAACTTATTGAATTCCCCAAGCTTTTTTGCCTTAGGCCAGCTATTGTTATCGGTATCAATATCTGCTGTTTCGAGATCTGGATCAACTGTTACTTTAACAATCTCTTTATCTGTAGCAATTGCTTTACTTACCTCAGTATCATTTTTTCTCCATACTTGTGCAGGATATGTGATTTTTTCTTTAGTACCATCTGCGTACTCATATTCTACAATAATAGGCATTGGAATCCCACCTGGTTTTTCAAATACAATTTTATACAAATGTTTAGGAGACTTGATTTTTGCACGTTCTGCAGGTGTAAAATTATCCATTAAATATTCTTGAAGCGTTTTTGAGGCAGCCAGCATATCTTGACTTTTCATCTCTTCTTTAAACTCAGGACTATCTTCATCAATGACATAAACGGCATCAATAGAACTAGGATCAGTAATCCCATATCGCAATAACATTTCTTTTCCAGCTTCTGTGGCTGTATCTGTTACATAATATGATTTCACTTCTTTAACCCCTATGTCTACATAATCAGTACTATAAAACCATCCTCTCCAATACCAATCTAAATCTACAGCAGAAGCATCCTCCATAGTGCGGAAAAAATCATCTGGGGTAGGATGCTTAAACATCCATCTTTGTGCATAGGTTTTAAAAGCATGGTCAAATAGCTCATGCCCCATAACCGTCTCTCTTAAAATATTTAGAGCAGTGGCTGGTTTTCCGTACGCATTGTTCCCTAGTTGATATGCATTTTCTGGATTAGACATAATAGGGGCAATAAAATTTTGATCTCCTTTCATGTAATTTACAATTTTAGATGGAGCTCCACGTCTTGAAGGATAGGTATCATTATCTCCTATTGCTTCTGGAAAATTTTGACCAAATTCTTGCTCGGTAAGGTATTGCATAAACGTATCTAATCCTTCATCCATCCATCCCCATTGGCGTTCATCACTATTTACAATCATAGGGAAATAGTTATGCCCTACTTCATGAATAATTACTGAGATCATTCCGTACTTAGTACGGTCACTATAAGTACCATCTTCGTTAGGACGTCCGTAGTTCCAGCAAATCATTGGGTATTCCATTCCTTGACCTTTTGCATGGACAGAAATGGCTTTAGGATAAGGATAGTTAAATGTATATTTAGAATACGTATCAAGTGTTTGAACAATTGCCTTAGTAGAGTACTCTTCCCAAAGAGGATTACCCTCTGGAGGATAAATAGAAATTGCCATCACATCACGTTCTGGAAATTTTACTGCTTGTGCATCCATAATATACCTTCTTGAACTTGTCCAGGCGAAGTCACGTACATTTTCTGCTTTGAGTTTCCAAGTTTTTGTAGATTTCACTCGGCCAGAAGCTATTTTTTCAGCTTCTTTTTGCGTACGTATAATAACTGGTTTTTCGTAAGAATTTTTTGCCTGTTCCCAACGCTTCATTTCTGTCTTACTGTAGACATCTTTTAGGTTAGTAATCTCTCCCGTTCCGTCTAGAAGGTGGTCTGCTGGAACAGTTATATCTACTTCATAATTCCCGAAAGGAAGTGCAAATTCTCCATTACCCCAAAACTGATAATTTTGCCATCCTTCTACATCATTATACACAGCCATTCTTGGAAAGAATTGTGCAATAATATATCCTTTATTTCCGTCTTTGTATGTTTCAAAACCAGAACGAGCACGATCTACAGTATGCTCTGGGATATTATAATTCCATTTTATTGAAAAGGTGTAAGATGCCCCAGCCTTCAAAGGTGCTGGCATATCTATACGCATCATTGTCCAGTTAATTGTGTGCTTGAGTGGTTTACCATTTGCAGTAACCGCTTGGATTTTAAAACCACCGTCAAAAGGCTCCCCTTTCATATAACTTCCCACAAAAGAACCGGGTTGAGATACCGCTCCTACTCCTCCTCCATTTTTTTCGGCAGCAGGTGAATTTTTCTCACGTACATTTTGATCGAGTTGCACCCAAAGGTATTCTAGATCGTCTGGAGAATTATTTTTATAAGTTATTGTCTCGTATCCTTGAAGAACTTGTGTATTATCATTAAGCTCGATGCTCATTTTGTAATCGGCATGGTTTTGATAATAAGCATGACCAGGAGCACCAGAAGCTGTACGGTATTCATTAGGTGTAGACATCTCGTTATAAAGTTGTCTAAACCTGTTAGTATTTTCATGTCCCATAGGACGTTTTTCCTCTGCTTGCTGCTCTTCTTGAGCAAATGTAGGCGCCCCTATAAGTAAGAAAGCTGCAAGTAGCGTGTACGTGTAACGAATCATAAGTGTATGTTGAGTTTATTTTAGCTTCTAAAAGTAGCCAAAAGCCCTTCTCTTTAAGGCTTAATTATTAAAATTTTAACAAGCCCTTAGGCTTTTCGCGAGTAAAAAGAAAACTTTTTTTCTTCCCGTAAACTTCTGTGTGAACCATGTTTTTTTGGTCAGGAAATAAATCTGTGAGAAGTGTATTGTAAATTTGCAAACCACTTACAGACTTTATATTAGGTACTTCTAAGTAACATACTACATAATCATCTTCATACTTTTTACCTATATACACAGCTTCTTCTTTCTCCCCATTGATTGTAATTACGATTTTTTGAGATAAATATTTTTTGAGATAACGATCAAGATTATCTTGATCATAAGTAGCATCTACAATTAGTGTCTTATCATATCTTTCCTGTAGCACATCTTCTAAATCATCATAAAAAAGTCTTGTAATCATTTGTACTGATTGTGACTCTTCATTATATACGACATCTGTCACACTTAAATAGTATTTATGTATGGATGCAGCTACTAAAAGAGGAGTGATTAATACTAAAATAAATAGTCTTTTCATATATCAACTTAATAAATGGATAATTATTAGGCCTTACACGCTTTCGCGAAAGCGTAAATGTACTACTTCCACACAATTCAAAAAACATACCATTACTCTCTCTTATTGATTGCTTTATAGGTAATCGCCTTTTCTTTCATAAATTCTAAAAGACCCAACACATCATCATTATCTACCAAAGATTTTGCTTTGGGGTCTTCAAAAACATAATATACAAAGTCTGCTATGTACTCTTTTGAAATAGCAAGCTCTTTCATATAAATACTATCTGAAAAGGTATAACGGCTTTCCTCAACTAATTTTTGAAAGCGAGACACTTCTATATGCTTTTTTAGCATTTTTAATCGTCCTGTAATTGAATTTATAAGACCATCTAACGGAACACCACCTCCACTACTTATGGCCGTATAATAGCGCCTTTCCTCCACAGTACGCTCTGGAGCTGTGTTTTCTGGAATACCTAGTTCTCTTGCGGTTATTGTAGGTTTGTATGGCGTATTTTGTACGTCTTTTTTCATGTCTCCTGTAAGGTCTACATTGCTTAAAGTGACTTGGTCAAGTTCAGTTACTCTAGGGATGAGGTATAGTGTAATGCGCCCCCTAATAAAAATAGTTTCATTTACTACAAATTGTCGAGATTCATATTGTACAGCACTTATATTAATGGTGTCATTGAGTTGTACCTCGATACGAAAAGAACCATTATTTGCAGTGGTCGTCCCACGTTTTAAAGTACGGTTAACGATGGTGAGGTTAGATTTATCTATCGTATCATTAAGTACTTGACCTTCTAAGACAATTGTATCTTGAGCTTGTAAAAATAAACTACTTAGTAAAAGCATTAGAAGTAAAAGATAGCTGTGCTTCATGGGCTAATTAATTATACTATAAAACCTCAAGAATTATAGTTTTTTAATAAAAGACTCTTTCGATTTTGTAAGCTCTGAGAGATCAAAATTATTACAAATGATTATTGATATAAATTACTCACATATAAGTAGATTCATAATCTATTTAATAGTTTAATGCTTCATTGCTACTTTGTGCTTTAATTAGGTAGTGCTTTTAGTATTTTTGAAATAAAAAATGTCAAAAAATATTATTGTAGCTAGCACTTCTACTATTTTCGGTAGTGATTATTTGAGCTATTTGCTACCTGAGTTAGAAACGCTCTTTAAAGATATAGAAGAAATTCTTTTTATCCCCTATGCACGGCCTGGAGGAATTTCACATGACGAGTATACAGCCGTTGCACGTAAAGCCTTTCAAATAATTAATAAAAAGGTAATAAGCATACATACTTTTGATAATGCAAAGGAAGCCTTAGCGCAAGCAAAAGGAATCTTTACTGGCGGCGGCAATACATTTGTATTAGTAAATACGTTATATCAAGAAGATATAATGCAAGTATTACGTACAAAAATTCTCAATGGAACACCTTATTTAGGCACAAGTGCTGGTAGTAACATTTGTGGGTTGACCATGCAAAACACAAACGACATGCCTATCGTGTATCCGCCTAGTTTTAAGACCACAGGAGTGATCCCTTTTAACATAAACGCCCACTATCTTGATCCTACAGAAGGCTCGACACATATGGGGGAAACTAGAGAAACTCGTATCAAAGAGTATCACACGTATAATACTGTACCTGTATTGGGATTGAGAGAAGGTAGCTGGCTCAAAGTAAAAGGTGATGAAATAGTGTTGCAAGGTTCTAAGAGTGCCCGTGTGTTTAAAATAGGCGTAACGCCATATGAGGTAAGCACAGGAACTGAAATACTACTTAGATAAGTACGCTTTCGCGAAAGCATAAAAAAACCCCACATACTGTGAGGTTATTGAGCGGGAGACCAGGTTCGAACTGGCGACATTCAGCTTGGAAGGCTGACGCTCTACCAACTGAGCTACTCCCGCAATTACAAATAGAAACGACTACAAAGTTTGTTGGCAAACCTTAGTTTCTAAAGCGAAGCAAAAATAATATAATTTTTGAATTGTACTAGTCTTACAAAAATAAAAATATAGATTTTTATTTTTTTTCTGCCATTTAAAAGATTTGAGTAAAGTCAAATAGACTTAATAAACTACTAACCAAATATTTAAACTAATAATACACATATCACTTAAGATTTACACTATTTATACACGCACAGAATACATCAAGGATTGCGTTGCATCATATTAATACGTATTTTTCAAGAAAAATGACTATCCAACACAAAGAAAGAGAAGATAGAGGCATCTTCTATATAAAAGATGAGAATGGCGTCTTGTCAGAACTCACATATTCCCGCAACAATTCTAATATATTGGTAATAGACCATACGGAAACTAAGGTTGCTCAAGAAGGTCAAGGCCTAGCATCAAAACTGGTTGCACATGCAGTACAGTATGCAAAGGAGCACAATTTAAAAATAAACCCTCTCTGTCCGTTTGCAGAAGTGCAGTTTGATCGTAACCCAGCATATAAGGAAGTGCTTGCTTGATGAAGAAGATACTAGAGACAGATCGCCTCTATCTTAGACAGTTTATAAAAGGGGATACGTTGGATTTATTTCAGCTCAACAATAATCCTGAAGTTTTGAGGTTTACTGGAGATGTTCCATTTACATCCTCTCAAGAAACACAGGCATTTATAGATCACTACTTTAAAAACGTGTATTACAATCCTACAAATGGAGCGCCTACACACCTTGGGCGTCTAGCGGTAATGAGAAAAACTGACCACGTTTTTTTAGGATGGTGCGGTCTTAAATTTAATTCGACAATCAATGCGGTAGATCTGGGTTTCCGTTTTCATCAATACTTTTGGAACCGAGGTTTTGCCACAGAAAGTGCAAGAAAAGTGATTGAATATGCGTTTAGAGAACTTAAATTAATTCAATTAATTGCACATGCACATATCAATAATAAAGCCTCACAAGTTGTTTTAATAAAATGCGGCTTTACAGAAAAAGAGCAAATAATCTACGACAATCAACCTACCTTATTATATTATCTTAAAAATACCGAATTTGAACTTAGAGAGATCACAGCAGCCGAGACATGGCCTGTAAGACACCCCGTACTTAGAAAAAACAGACCCCTGGAAGACGTGTATATGGAGTCAGACGAAAAAGAAAGCACATTTCATTTGGGCGTTTTTCATAACTCAAAAATTGTGGGAGTCGCTAGCTTTATGGAAGACACACACCCTGATTTTTCTGGATTTCAATCGAGGTTGAGAGGAATGGCTGTATTAGATGAGTACAGAAAGAAAGGGATTGCTCGATGGTTATTAGAACATGGTGAAAAAATACTTAAAAACAGAAACAGATCGCTACTGTGGTTTAACGCAAGAGCAAATGCTTTAAGTTTTTATAAGAACCTAGGCTATAAAATGACAAGTGAAGAGTTTCACATCTCACAAGTTGGCCCTCATTATACAATGAAAAAAGAATTATGAATAGACGCACATTTTCAAAACTATCCGCACTAGGGATTATTGCTGCATCAGCACCAGTTAATGCTACAAACACCTTTTTTAATATATTATCTAAAAATGAATTGTTAGGTAAAGGCTCTCCTGCCTTAATAGAAACCGTTTCTTATAAGCTACGCCCAGAAGCCGCAAAAGCCTATGAGAATATGCGCTCTGCTGCGGCAAAGGATGGTATTGATTTTAAAGTAGTGTCTAGCTATAGAGATTACAACCATCAAAACAGGATATGGGAACGTAAGTATAGAAAATTTATTAAGAGTGGTCTCACTCCAATAAAAGCCATTGAAAAAATAATTGAATACTCTACAATTCCAGGCACCTCGAGACATCACTGGGGAACAGACTTAGATATTGTTGATGGAAGCAAAAACGCAAATGGAGACTTATTAGTGCCCTCAAAATTTCATGGAGACGGACCCTTTTGTAAATTTAAGCTATGGATGAATGAGAATGCAAATGCTTATGGCTTCTACCTTGTGTATACAGATACATATCATCGCAAGGGGTTTAAGTATGAGCCATGGCATTACAGCTATAAACCTCTTTCACTAGAGTACTTACATGAATATAAAAAACTAGATATTCTCAAGATATTACAATCTAATAGACTCATGGGGAGTGATAACTTCACAACAACATTTGTAGATCGCTATCTAAAAGACAATGTCCTTGATATCAACCCAGATCTATTGAGTTAGATTGAAAGTATTTTTTTCTTTTCTGCGATCGCTTCTTTAAAATTATTACGATCACTTAAAGCTTTGTTTATCCAAGAAAGTGCAGCTTCTTTGTCCCCTTTATGTTTATAGATCTGAGCTAACCTAAAATAAGCCCAATCCTTGGGTACACTATCTTTTACTGTATAATTTTTAATGTATTGATTTAAACAAGCAATACCTTGATCTAAACCGATCCCGTATTGACCCGCAATTTTGCCAAATTGATAGTGCAACCTATTTGAAGTTTTATGTACTTCTTGGGCTTTTTTTAAAGTGCTTTGAGATTTTTCTGGCACTCCGTTTTTCTCATAATGATCTGATAGCTTTTCATAACAAGTAACAGAGCCACCTACAGAAAGTGCTTTTTTAAAAAATCTTTCAGCATCCTTAGGGTTATCATTGTAATCTGCAATATGACCATGAGCTAGATATCCATCTACTTCAGAAATACGAAGTAACTCGTCTGCATAATTTTGAGCTTTCTTTATACTACCCCCAACAATAGATGGCAATTGTATGTAAAATTCAACTAATGCCCACCTAACTTCAATATGCTTAGGATCAAGGGTAGCAGCCATTTCAAAGGCTTCTTTTATATCTCCTATCATCGTAAGAGCCGTAAACTTATTTACTTCCAGCGCTTTCATTCCTAGTACACCACCGTATTTGTAGTGATAATCTGGATTTCTAACATCCTTTTCAATTAAAGTTTTGTAATAGGGAATGGCTGCATCCCATCTTTTTGCGTACCCCTCAATATCACCTAAGTACTCTATTACTCGAAGATTATTAGGATGTGACTTTAAGTAGGATTCAAATATAGGTTTGGCTTTTTGATATTTTCCAGCTTTATAAAGGGATTCCGCTTTCGCGAAAGCGTTATACTCTTGACCAAAACTCAAGAATGGAATAAGAAATAAAAGAATCCATTTTATCATAGTGTTCATTTTGAGCAAATATATACTAATATGATGCCAAAGAAATTAATTTCTCTCAGGCGGGAATTTCTTTAGAATTTTAGAAATGAGATTATAAAAATATTCCTCCCGCTGTTCTGGAGTAGCATTTACTTTTAAATCACTTTCACTTATGGCCTCCCAAATTGTTGCTTTACTATTTTCATCATACATAGTGAGTGTTAAAACTCGGTGCAATTCTCTACCTCCCATAGGTATACCTCCACTTACACCTACACCCACACTTCCACCACTCCCACCTATACCCACTCCTAGTGCATTACGGGATGTAGTTTCGTATGTTGTTGATTGTGCACCTATGAGCATTTCTGCAGTTTCAGAAAAAGCCCAGCCACGAGCTTCTAATACAGTGTCTACTGCTTTTGTAAATCGTTTTTCATCAAAGTCTGAAAAACCACTAATATTCTCATAATCATAAGCAAAAGTTTGATACTTAGAAAAATCTACATTTTTGTCATAATCGTACTCTACAAAAGTACTGCCACAACTATTCAAAGTAGCAATCGTTATAAGGCATAAAAAAATCCGCATCATTCTAATTTTACATAAAGGTAAACATAGAAAAATCCGGATTGTTGTGTTTAAATTTTTATTAACTATTCATCATTTTCCAAAGTTCATCTTTCAACTCAACAAGACCCTGCTGTGCTACTGCTGAGATAAATAGATAGGGTGTTGGGAGCTCATTATCTAACTCTTCAGTAAGTTCTGCCTTAAGCTCTTCGTCAAGCATATCACTTTTTGTAATAGCCACAAATTTACTTTTATCCAGTAATTCTGGATTGTATTTCTGTAGTTCATGCAAAAGAATTCTATATTGCTCAGAGATACTATCTGCGTCTGCTGGAATCATAAAGAGCAATGTAGAGTTACGCTCTATATGTCTCAAAAAACGATGACCGATACCTTTACCCTCTGCTGCGCCTTCTATGATACCAGGAATATCTGCCATTACAAATGAACGATGGTCGCGATATTGCACAATTCCTAGATTAGGTTTGAGTGTTGTAAACTCGTAATTGGCTATTTTGGGTTTTGCAGCAGTAATAGCTGCAAGAAGTGTAGATTTACCTACGTTTGGAAACCCTACTAGTCCTACATCTGCAAGCACTTTGAGTTCCAATGTAAGTTGTACTTCTTTGCCGTCGATTCCTGGTTGTGAATATCTAGGGGTTTGGTTAGTACTACTTTTAAAATGCCAGTTACCACGGCCTCCCATTCCACCTTCAGTGGCAATATATTCTTGACCTTCTTCAGTAATTTCAAATAGAACCTTGTCTGTCTCTGTATCTTTAATGGTAGTCCCTAGAGGAACGTCGATATACATATCTTCCCCATCATAACCTGTAGACCTAGATTTTGCGCCGTTACCACCATGGCCTGCACGAATGTGACGTTTAAATTTAAGGTGCAATAGTGTCCATAAGTTAGGATTTGCTCTCACGATTACATGCCCTCCACGACCTCCATCTCCACCATCTGGACCTCCTTTTTCTATAAATTTCTCTCTATGTAAATGCGCAGAGCCACTGCCTCCATTACCTGAAGTCGTGTGAATCTTTACATAATCTACAAAATTTCCTTCCGTCATTAGAAAATGGCTTTAATTGTCTATTGTAATTAGATGCTTTCGCAAAAGCGTATTTGAGGTACTACTAAAACTACTGTAATTATTTTTTAATCTTATCAATCGCATTACTCAAACGCTCTGTAATGTCTTCTACGGAACCTACACCGTCCACGCCGTGGTATTTATGTTGTTTCTCGTAATGATTTTTTAAAATTGCCGTCTCAGCATAATAGACTTTTATACGATTACGTATGACATTTTCATCTGCATCATCTGCACGACCACTCGTTTTACCACGCGCTAGTAAACGCTCTACAAGAACTTCATCATCAACCTCGAGAGCCACCATAGCGGCTACTTCTGTTCCTTTTTTTGACAACAGTGCATCTAACGCTTCTGCTTGTGCTTCTGTACGTGGAAAACCATCAAATATAAAACCTTGCGCTTCATTGTTCTTCTCAACCTCAGCGGCTAGCATATCTATAGTAACCGTATCTGGAACTAATTGACCTTTATCTATAAATGATTTAGCAAGAGTCCCTAGCTCAGTTTGGTTTTTAATATTATATCTAAAAACATCTCCTGTAGAAATATGTACTAGATTATACTTTTCTTTTAATACTTCTGCTTGAGTTCCTTTACCAGCACCTGGAGGGCCAAATAAAACAAGATTAGTCATTTGAGTTTCTTTAAGTTTATATATAGATGTAAAATTACGACCTAGACCATCGTAGTCTAAACCAAACCCTACGACAAAATCATTAGGAATCTCCAGTCCTACGTAGTCAATCGTATAAGGTTTATTATATGCTGCTGGTTTGTAAAATAGCGAAGCTATCCTAAAAGATGCTACTTCTTCTTGCTCTAAAATACGGATGATAGTTTCTATCGTGTTTCCAGAGTCAACAATATCTTCTACCACAATTACATCCCTACCCTTAAGAGAAGGCTCTGCTCCCATAACTGTAGAAATCTCATCGCTTTGGTTGAGCCCATCGTAGCTAGCTACCTTTATAAAGCTCATCTCACACTCATGGTCAAACTTTTTTATAAGCTCTGCACTAAACAAAAAAGCACCGTTGAGAACTGTAAGAAATACTGGCCTCTTACCTTGATAATCATCATTTAACCTAACAGCGACACCATTTACAGCCTGCTGTACCTCTGTTTTTGAAATAAATTTTTCAAAGGTAAGATCGTGTAGTGTAATTGTATTTTTCATAAGTAACAAAGGGCAAAGATACTACTTGAAACTAAGTCCCGATAGTTATACGGATATGAATGTATAATTATGAAATACTCTCAGTCTATTTTGTATTTTTGAAGTGATTTATATGCGAGTCTAAAAGCAACATACACAATGACAAATTACTTCTCTTCTTCTTTTAAATTAGGCATTCTAGGTGGAGGCCAGCTAGGCAAGATGATGCTCTACGACACCCGTAAATACGACATCCAGACCTATGTATTAGACCCTAGTGAAGAAGCACCATGTAAAATTGCATGTAATCACTTTGAGCAGGGAGATTTACTAGATTATGAGGCCGTATTAGCTTTCGGACGTAAGGTTGACATACTTACTTTTGAGATTGAAAGTGTTAATGTAGACGCGCTAGAAACTTTAGAAAAAGAAGGCATTAAAGTTTTTCCTCAACCCGCTGTGTTGCGCAACATTCAAGATAAAGGGGTTCAAAAAGATTTTTATAAAAAACATCAAATCCCTACGGCTAGCTATGAAAAATACGCTTCTGCGAAAATTTTAAAGAATGCTATTACTGAGGGAAAATCTACATTTGACTTTCCTTTTATTTGGAAATCATGTAAAGGGGGTTACGATGGAAAAGGAGTAACTGTAATTAGAAACATAGAAGACCTAGATACACTACCACATGTACCCTGTATTGCAGAGCAAATGATTCCTTTTAAAAATGAACTTTCTGTTATCGTAGCTCGTAATCCCTCTGGTGAGGTAGAGACATACCCAGTTGTAGAGATGGAATTTCATCCAGAGGCAAATCAAGTTGAATATGTGATCTGTCCTGCAAGAATAAGTGATGAAGTTGCTCAAAAAGCAAGAGCGGTTGCCAGCAAAGTTTCAAATGCATTTAGTCATGTGGGGCTTCTTGCTGTGGAGTTATTTCAAACCGAAGACGATAAAATTTTAGTCAACGAGGTTGCTCCTAGACCACATAATAGTGGACACAATACCATAGAAGCTAGCTTTACTAGTCAGTTTGAACAACATTTGAGAGCTATATTAGACCTACCTCTAGGAAACACTGAAAATAAAACAGCCTCCGTTATGGTCAATCTTGTAGGATCAGAAGGTCATACGGGTAGTGTCACATATAAAAATATAGAAACTATCATGGCAATGGATGGTGTGACTCCACATATATATGGAAAAAAAGAAACGAGACCCTTTAGAAAGATGGGACACGTAACTATTATAAACCATGACCTCTACAAGGCAAGAGAAATTGCATCTCAAGTAAAAAATTGTATTGAAGTCATAACCACATAGATTTGAATTTGTTGATAATCATCACATTTTCGCGAAAGCGTAATTAAAAAATTTTTATGAAAGTAGCTATCATCATGGGGAGTACTAGTGACTTACCAGTAATGCAAGAAGCCATAGACTTCTTAAAAGATCTAGATATTGACATCGAGGTTGATATTGTAAGTGCACATCGCACTCCAGAAAAATTATTCGATTTTAGTAAGAATGCACATACACGAGGAATCAATGTGATTATTGCTGGTGCAGGAGGTGCTGCACATTTACCTGGGATGGTGGCTTCTTTGTCACCACTGCCTGTAATAGGGGTTCCTGTAAAATCTCGAAACTCTATTGACGGTTGGGACTCTGTACTCTCTATCTTACAAATGCCTGGTGGGGTACCAGTCGCAACGGTAGCTCTTGATGGTGCAAAAAATGCGGGAATTCTAGCTGCTCAAATCTTAGGAGCTACTAATTCTGTTTTACAAGAAAAAATTATAAGCTATAAAGAAGATCTCAAACAAAAAGTTATAGAAGGAGCAAAAAGCCTTAAATAAAAAAGACCGCCTTAAAAGGCGGTCTCGAATCAATGCAGTTTTAAGATAATGATGCTGTATTTATTAACCATTCTAAATAGTAATCAAAACTTTATATTGCTGCATTGAATGGGGGATCGTTACGTTTTTTGACAGAAAAACAAATATAAGAAAAATCTGTCATTTATCGTTTATGTACCATTATTTTCGACAAAATACACAATTTAATATAATAGCATTACTTAAGATACTATGTCACAACACACTAATCCGCTACTAAATCCTTTTTCTGAAGCACCATTTTCAAAAATTGAAAACAGTCACTTCATGCCGGCTTTTGAAGAAGCAATTGCAAAAACTCGAAAAGAGATTGATGGTATTTCAGATAACAAAACACCAGCAACTTTTGCAAATACGATCGCAGCTCTGGATTACTCCGGAGAGCAGCTGGAACGTATCTCGTCTATCTTTTTTAACCTTAATAGTGCAGAGACTAATGACGAGATTCAAAAAATTGCTCAAGAGGTTTCTCCTATGTTATCAGCGCTAGGTAATGACATTACGCTCAATGAGCAATTGTTCTCACGCATCAAAAATATATACGCTCAGAAAGATGATTTAGATCTTTCTGTTGAAGAAAAAACATTACTTGAAAAAAAGTATAAAGGTTTTACACGTAACGGAGCCAATCTCTCTGAAGATAAAAAGTCACGCTTACGCGAAATTGATGCTGCACTTTCAAAATTGAAGCTCACTTTTGGTGAAAATGTACTAGCAGAGACTAATGCTTACGAACTTCACCTCACAAATGAGAAAGATCTCGAGGGACTTCCAGATAGTGCAAAGGAAGCCGCTGCTGCCGAAGCTACGTCAAGAGATAAAGAAGGCTGGGTGATTACACTTAATTATCCAAGCTATATTCCTTTTATGAAATATGCCGATAATCGGGCGCTAAGAAAAGAACTTGCCCTAGCCTTTGGAAGTAGAGCTTTTAAAGGAAATGCACATGATAATCAAGCTACTATTTTGGAACTTGTCAAGCTTCGCCATGAGCGTGCAAACTTATTGGGGTATCAGACACACGCACATTTTGTTCTTGAGGAGCGTATGGCAGAAAATCCAGAAAAAGTAGAGAACTTCTTAAATGAACTCCTAGAGAAGGCTAAGCCCGCAGCTGAAAGAGAGTTTGCACAGCTAGAAAATTTTGCCAAAGACCAGGACAATATTGCTACACTTCAAAAATGGGATGGCGCTTATTATAGTGAAAAACTGAAGCAACAACTCTTTAGTCTAGATGACGAACAGCTAAAACCATATTTTAAACTTGAAAATGTGATTGCTGGCGTTTTTAAGGTAGCAGAGAAATTATTTGGTTTACAATTTGAACAGGTTCATGATGTAGATGTGTATCATGAAGACGTAAAAACCTATCGCGTTACTGATAATAATGGTAACTATATTGCCTTATTTTATGCTGATTTTCATCCCCGTAAAGGTAAACGAGGTGGCGCCTGGATGACCTCTTTTAAAGGACAGAAGATAGAAAATGGGATAAATGAAAGACCACAAATTTCTAATGTATGTAATTTCACGCCTTCAACACCTAGCAAACCATCGCTACTTACTTTTAATGAAGTAACTACCTTGTTTCATGAATTTGGTCACGGCCTACACGGTATGCTTGCAAACACGACGTACCCTAGTCTATCTGGCACATCTGTATACTGGGACTTTGTGGAATTACCTAGCCAAGTCTTAGAAAACTGGTGTTATGAAAAAGAAGCTCTAGAGCTATTTGCAACTCACTACGAGACTGGCGAAGTAATCCCTATGGAACTAGTACAAAAGATAAAAGATGCTGCTACATTTCAAGAAGGAATTCAAACCTTGAGGCAATTGAGTTTTGGATTGTTAGATATGTCTTGGCACGGGAATGACCCTTCTGGAATTGAGGATATAAAGAAGTTTGAAACAGAAGCATTTCAAGAAACAAATTTATACCCAGAAACCCCAGAAACTTGTATGAGCACCTCATTTGCTCATATCTTTCAAGGTGGGTATTCTTCTGGATACTACAGCTACAAATGGGCCGAAGTACTCGATGCAGATGCTTTTGAGTACTTTAAAGAAGAAGGAATTTTTAATCCTGAGATAGGTAAGAAATTCCAAGAGCATGTGTTATCAAAAGGAGGTACTGAAAATCCTATGACACTTTATAAACGCTTTCGTGGTCATGAGCCAAAACCAGAAGCCCTACTCAAAAGAGCTGGCTTGTTAGAAGTCAAGAAAATGATATAATTACAAGAAGCCGATTTTTGAAAACTAATCTAAATCGGCTTTTTTTTATGTGTTTTTTGCCTCAATCCACAAGGACATGAACTTTGTACTGCGCATACTTTGATGTTGGAGCATTTGACCGGTAAAGTTTGATGTACGATGTGCATCTATATGCTCTAGCAAGAATGAGATTTTTGATTTGAAATCGTCTGAAAAGTGTCGTTTTTGAAAATTTTTATTGATGATTCTAGTTCCGTTAAGCTGTGCGACTAACCAATTTTCTTTATTGGTGTAAAGTTGTATGGCCGCTTTCGCGAAAGCGGAATTCTCATCCTCAATAGCTCCGCCCCAATCTAAACCATCAGTCATGGCCTCTGCTCCTATCGCTGTGGTGACCGAAGGAGTTCCCTGCTGCATAGCATCAATAAATTTTCCCTTTAGACCAGCACCAAATCGCAGCGGTGCCAATAAAACACGCGCTTGAGAAATTACCTCAGCGGCACCTTCTGCTCTGCCTTTAATCACAAAGCCTTGTTTTTCATTATGAAGCTGATGCACTTTTTCTGAACTATACGCTCCATAGATATGCAATTCTGCTTGGGGCAACTCTTTTCTTATAAGCGGCCACACTTGGTTTTTTAATTGTAAGGTGGCGTCCCAATTAGGTTTGTGTAAAAAATTACCAATTGCCACGAAATGCTGACGATCTTCATACCGTAAAAAATTGCCATTTAGTTCGGGAAGTAAAAACGGAATATATAAGAGTAAGTGAGCGGGTACTTTAAAAAAAGTTTGAAGTAATTCCATCTCATAAGCAGAAATCATGAGAGCAAGATCACAACGAAATATTGATGCGATCTCGCGCAGAGCAACATCAGACTGTAAATCCTTTGCGTTTAGTTTTCTGTTTTGAGTTACTGCTACCTCTCTTGCCTTCCGTAAACAATGCAAATCTTCAGTATCCAAAATTCTAAGAGCATTAGGACGTATGTCGGCAACACGCCAGCCGAATTGCTCTTCTGCCATAAATCGATCAAACAGCACTACATCAGGTTTTAGTTCTTTTAAGAATGTATCAAAAGAGGGATCGTTCAAAGTTATTGAGGCAGTCTGGAAACCCAAAGAATGAAGGTCTGTGCTATGATTAGAAGGTCCAGAAGTACTGGCATAGGTTATAGCAAACGACATTTCTTGAAAAAGAGCTAACAGCTGTAACATACGACTACCAGCTGCCGAGGATCGAGGTTCTACCCAAACTGTACTTATTACTAGAAGTTTCATGAGGTAAAGATACTATCAAATTAAAACCTCACTTGAAAAATATGTTTCATATATTTTTGAAATTACAATAACATTATTATATTTGTAGTATGGAATTCAGCGTAGCAAAAAACAAATTCATTCAAACTTGGGGAGCTTTAGGTTCTCAATGGGGTATTAATAAAACCATGGCTCAAATCCATGCCTTATTAATGGTATCTCCTGAGGCTCTTTCTATGGAAGATGTAATGGCAGAGTTGCACATTTCTAGAGGTAATGCGAGTATGAACTTGCGTAATTTAATTGACTGGGGAATTGTTTTTAAGGAATATAAACCGGGAGAGCGCAGAGAATACTTTATAGCAGAAAGCAATATTGATGAGCTGGCTCGTAAAATTGCCAAAGAAAGAAGTAAGCGTGAGATCAAACCTACGCTTAGAGTGTTACAAGAAGTGAGTTCGCTACATAACACAACCACTACAGAAGCGCAACATTTTAAAACAAAAACTGCCGAACTGTATGAGTTTGTTTCCCGTGCCGACACCATGCTAGAAAAAATTACTGATTATAAAGAGAACTGGATTACAAAAACGATTATGAAACTGATGAAGTAATCGTAACCAAAAAATAGATAAAAGCACTGAAATATGTGCTTTTTAAATCAAAATAAGTTTCATTTATTTCTGAAAATATAATATACATGAAAAAGATCTACTCATTAAATAAAATTCTAATCATAATAAATATAGGGCTTTTTATAATTCCATATTTCGGCTTACTCTTTATGATAATAACAGGGGTTGTACAGATAATTCTATTTTTTATTTACGTAATGAAATGGAACCAAATCCCTCAAAGTAATAAAAAACAGCTGCTCGTGTATGTCGCAATTTGTTTAATAATCTTTATAGGCATTTACTATAGTTCTGCATCAGAATATTACAATGACCTAATTCTATCTATGCTATTGATAATTTCTGGTTTATTGGAGCTTTATTTTTTATATATCTCTAAAAAATTGTCTGATCTATATTTAAAATCAAATGTTAATGGACCTCAATCATAATCTCCTAGCCTATCTCATCTATATCGTATTCATGAGTCTCATTATTATACATGTAGGATTGATTTGTTATCGCAACGGTATTGTATTAATGAATCAACTTATGCCATCGAGGACATCTTTTGCTCTGCAATTAAATAAAATACTTTTAGCTGGTTATTACTTAGTCAACATTGGTTACACCGTCTATATGATGTCAACTTGGAATCTCATCACCACAATTGAAGATATAGTCTCAACCATAGCAACAAATGCAGCTCAAATAATTTTACTACTTGGTATGTTACACTACATTAACATGGCTTGGATTCAATTCTTTTTTAATAAACAATCAACACAAAAACTTTAAATTATGGAAACTTCAAAAATTCTTATCGGTTACTTTATTTATTTACCTGTAATCATTGTGCTCACTTATTTTGTATCTAAAACACTTTTTAAAAATGGCAAAATCTTTATGCTAGATATATTTAAAGGAAAAGAAAACATTGCAAATTCAACCAACAAACTTTTTGAAGTTGGCTTTTATCTACTTAACCTCGGTTTTGGTTTACTTATCTTGAAAATAGAGTACTATAATTTTAATGAGACCTATCAAAGTCTAGTAGAAATTTTAAGCAGTAAAATAGGTGGCTTTTCTATGTATCTTGGGGTAATGCTTTTTCTAAATTTATTTATGTTTTTTAGAGGCCGTAAAAAGTCAAAAATTGCTAACCAATCTACAGTAAACCCTAAAACTTCTCTCTTATGAAAAAGCTAATCATTGCAGGAGGGTCGGGCTATTTAGGCTCTGCCATTGCATCTTATTTCAAAAATTCATTTGATGAAGTAGTTACGCTTTCGCGAAAGCGTACTCCATCTCAAGATAATGTAAGAACCGTGGTTTGGGATGCCAAAACACTTACAGGATGGGAACATGAACTAGAGGGAGAGGCAGTGATCATTAATATGACTGGAAGATCTGTAGACTGTCGCTATACATCGAAGAACAAAAATCTTATTTTAAATTCTAGAGTAGATAGCACAACAATTTTAGGAGAAGCTATTGCACGTTGCCATAACCCGCCAAAGGTGTGGCTTAACTCCTCTACAGCTACAATTTATAGGCATTCATTAAACAAAGAAATGACTGAAAATCATGGAGAGATTGGTAGCGGGTTCTCAGTTGATGTAGCAAAGGCCTGGGAACACGCATTTTTCTTGAGTGATACTCCAGAAACTCGTAAGGTAGCTTTACGTACTGCGATTGTTTTAGGAAAAAATGGAGGTGCACTACAACCTATTAAAACAATTACTCAAATAGGTTTGGGTGGAAAGCAAGGTAGCGGTCATCAAAAATTCAGCTGGATTCATGAAGACGATTTCTTACGAGGTTTAGAATATATTATTAATAATTCAGACATGGAGGGTCCTATAAATATTGTTTCCCCCAATCCATCGACCAATGTAGAACTTATGGAATTAATGCGCAGCAATTTGAATGTGCCATTTGGTATACCTGCTCCAAAGCCCATATTAGAGATTGGAGCTTTTATAATTAGAACTGAAACGGAATTATTGCTAAAAAGTAGAAATGTAATTCCAGAAAAATTGATGAAGCACGGCTTTAAATTCGAGTACCAGAACTTAAATCAAGCCCTTAATAATTTATGCACCTAATTAAAATTTAATGACAGTTATTAAGCTAATCACAAAAATCAACGCTCCCGTATTACACGTATTTGACTTATCTAGAAATATCGATTTTCACATGAAATCTGCGTCTCAAACTAGCGAAAAGGCAATCGCAGGAGTAACCACTGGGTTAATAGGTTCTGGAGAGATTGTAAAATGGAAAGGAAAGCACTTTGGTGTTTGGCTCACTCACACTAGTAAAATATCGAAGTTTAATCCTCCATATTTTTTTGTGGATAAAATGATTGAAGGTAAATTTAGTTCGTTTGTTCACGAACACCATTTCAGCCAAAAGGATGATTATACATTGATGACAGACAGTCTATCATACAAAGTACCGTATGGAGTTATTGGGAAACTTTTTGATAAACTGTTCTTGAAGGGCTACCTCATAAGATTTCTTGAGCACCGCAATGCAGCATTGAAAAGCTCGTTAGAATCTGCTAATATCTAAATTTCAGGTATTTGGTTAGTTTTTCATGCTTTCGCGAAAGCGATTATCCTCCTTTCTATATAAAATGTTAAGTCTATTAATCATTGTCATTTATGTATTATTTTTGGTACAACTAGCTACCCAATCACTATGATTACTAATCAAATAGACCCTACAAAATGGGTAGATTTATACTCAGACTACCTGTTTAATTACACCTTTGCCCGAATTAATGATCGAGAAATGGCAAAAGATTTAATATCTGAAACTTTTCTTGCAGCATTAAAATCAATGAAGAACTTTAAAGGAGAGGCGACAGAGCGCACTTGGTTGACCTCAATTTTAAAGAGAAAAATAATTGATCAATACCGTAAAAACAATTCGAAAAAAGGAAAGGCAGAAATACGTATCAATTATAGAGATGAGGAAAGCGAGGGAGAATGGCTAGAGGAACGAGTTGCAGATCCTTATGATAAAACGGCAGAAGATTCTCTAGAGAACGAAGAACTGTCAAATGCAATTTTCAATTGTCTTGATAAACTACCGCAAAAACAAGCTCAAATTTTTAAGATGAAAACTATTGAAAATTTTGATACGGAGGCAATTTGTAATGAATTTAGTATTACTCCGTCTAATTTTTGGGTAATCATCCATCGTGCTCGAACTGCAATGGCAAGCTGTATGGAGAAAAATTGGCTATAAACTGAGTTTAGGCACAAAAACAAAAGAGATGAAATTAAAAGTAGTTTGTGAAGATGCAAATCATTTTTGCGATAAAAAACAATACAAAGAGTCTAATTTTTGGGAAAAAGGAAAGCTCTACTTTCACTTACTATACTGTAAGGCCTGTAGAGATTATTCCAATAATAACTCTAAATTATCTGAGTTCTTAGATAAAAATAAGATCTTCACCATCACTAAATCTGAGAAAGAAATATTACAACAACGTGTCCAGCGATTTATAAACTCACAATCCAAAAATTAATAACAACACCCACAGTATAGGAATACTCTCAACCCAAAAAGAAGAATAAAATCGGCTTTTGTTTACAGTTGTATATCCTATCGCAAAGCTTACAATTAAAGCTACTATACCGTCTATCAAAAGATGTTTTGGTAAATTAAAATACAACATCAAGCTTATCGCAAAGAAAAAAATGACGATTGTATATCCTACAAGCTTTGTTCTTAAAACACCAAATTGCTGCGGAAGTGTCTTAAGCGCTGAATGATCGTATTTTAAGTCCCGTATTTCAAAGGGAATCATTACTGCAAGAACGTAAAAAAAACGTTGCAAGACTATCCACCATATTTCTTGTGTAATGTTTAGTTCATTTTGTAAAATAGGCAGTATAACGGTTACCCCTGCCCATACAAAAGCAATAATAAAAATTTTGATTCCGCTAATTGACCTCAAATTTTTGTCTTTAAAAAATAGAGGTATTGCATAAAAAAGGGTGAGTAATCCTAAAAAAATGCACACTAAAATCACTTCTAAATTGATCCAAAAAACAGATATGATTAAACCAACTAAGGAGAGTATAGAAAAAAACTGAATCTCTTTTAAGGAACGTGCAAGGCTACGGTGATTCAAGCCTGCAACCTCAGCATACTTAACAAAATTATAGGCGGTAATTGTTCCAAAAAACAAGAAAGCTATAAATCTAATATCTAGTTCAATTCCAAACTTTATAGCCGTGACATAAGCTAGCGCAAGTACAGCAAAACTTACGTGAATGCTACTATTGATATAAAAATGAAATAAACGTCGCATGATGTGCATGAAACAAAAATAACACAACTGTTAATAAGTTAAGTTTTAGTTGAAAACATTAATATTTCAAGCGTATAAATTGATAAAATAACTCTATCATTTGCTGTATTTTTGTGCATCTTAAAAAACACAACAACAATGAATACAGATTCATTTGCATTACGCCACATTGGTCCACGTAGAAGTGATCTTCCTAAGATGCTAAAGACGGTAGGGGTAGATACTATGGAGCAACTCATTTTTGAGACCATTCCAGACAACATACGCTTAAGTAATCCTTTGCAACTTGATCCTGCATTGAGTGAACATGAGTTTGCTGCCCACATTACGGCATTGTCTAATAAAAACAAGGTCTTTAGATCATTTATAGGTTTAGGATATCACCAAGCAATTACACCTGCAGTCATACAACGTAATATTTTAGAAAATCCAGGATGGTATACTGCGTATACACCTTACCAAGCAGAGATTGCTCAAGGTCGTTTAGAGGCGTTGCTTAACTACCAGACCATGATTACTGACCTCACAGGTATGGAACTGGCAAATGCATCATTACTTGATGAGTCAACTGCTGCTGCAGAGGCAATGGCATTGCTTTTTTCTGTGAGAAATCGTGACCAAAAAAAGGCTAATGTCAATAAATTCTTTGTTTCAGAAGAAATCCTTCCTCAAACGCTTTCATTACTACAAACTAGATCCACTCCTATCGGGATTGAATTAGTGGTAGGTAATCATGAAGAGTTTGACTTTTCAACGGAATTCTTTGGGGCTATTTTACAATACCCAGGGGTATCTGGAAAAGTATTTGATTATGCAGGTTTTGTTGAAAAAGCAAATGCTGCAGCTATTAAAGTCGCTGTCGCCGCAGACATCTTGAGTCTCGTTAAGCTTCGTTCGCCAGGAGAATTTGGTGTAGATGTAGTAGTGGGCACAACACAACGTTTCGGAATTCCATTAGGTTACGGAGGACCCCATGCCGCTTATTTTGCCACAAAAGAAGAATATAAAAGAAGTATTCCTGGTCGTATCATTGGTGTAACAAAAGATACAGATGGAAAGCGTGCTTTACGCATGGCATTACAAACACGTGAGCAACATATCAAGAGAGATAAAGCAACCTCAAATATCTGTACCGCTCAAGTACTTCTTGCTGTTATGGCGGGAATGTACAGCGTTTATCACGGTCCCGAAGGATTAAAAAATATTGCAAATAAAGTACACAACACTGCTGCAACAGTAGCAGACGCTCTCGAGAAGTTAGGTTTGTATCAAATTAATGAAAATTACTTCGATACAATTCAGGTAAAAGCAGATGCTAGCAAAGTAGCTAAAGCCGCCGAAGAATTAGAAATCAATTTCTACTACCCAGATGCAGACACGGTGTGTATCGCCATTCATGAGGCAACTACATTACAAGATGTAAATGATATTGTTTCCGCTTTCGCGAAAGCGTCCTCAAAAGAAACTATTTCTGTCGCTGAAATAATTGAAGGAAAAGGAATTCCTTCAAACGTGGCTCGTGAAACCGAATTTTTAACGCTTCCCGTATTTAATACCTATCATTCTGAAACAGAATTGATGCGTTATATTAAAAAATTAGAACGCAAAGATTTGTCATTGAATCACTCGATGATTTCCCTAGGTTCTTGTACCATGAAACTGAATGCTGCTTCTGAGATGTTACCCCTATCTGATCCACAGTGGGGAAACATGCATCCTTTTGCACCATTAGATCAAGCCGAAGGATATCAAACAATGCTTAAAAAGTTGGAAGATCAACTTACGGAAATCACAGGGTTTGCTGGTACATCTCTACAACCCAATTCTGGTGCACAAGGAGAATATGCAGGTCTTATGGTGATACGTGCATATCACGAATCTCGAGGTGACAGTCATAGAAATATTTGTCTAATTCCTTCATCTGCACACGGAACAAACCCTGCCAGTGCTGTAATGGCGGGTATGAAAGTTGTAGTAACTAAGGCCTTGGAAAATGGAAACATAGATGTAGAGGATCTTCGTGAAAAGGCTGAAAAACACAAAGACAATCTGGCTGCTTTAATGATTACGTATCCTTCTACACATGGGGTGTATGAGAGTGCTGTAAAAGAAATTACACAGCTTATTCATGACAACGGCGGCCAAGTATATATGGATGGGGCAAATATGAACGCGCAAGTTGCACTTACAAATCCAGGTGCTATTGGTGCAGATGTTTGTCACTTAAACCTACATAAAACTTTTGCAATTCCTCATGGTGGTGGTGGTCCCGGAGTAGGACCCATTTGTGTAGCAAAGCAATTAGTTCCGTTCTTACCTACGAATCCAGTTATAACTACTGGTGGTGAAAAAGCGATTACTGCGATAAGCGCAGCTCCTTGGGGTTCTGCTCTTGCTTGTTTAATTTCTTACGCATACATCACGATGCTAGGGGAACCAGGTTTAAGACACTCTACGGAATATGCGATATTAAACGCCAACTACATCAAGGAACGTCTTAACGGACAGTATCAATGTTTATATACGGGTGAACGTGGGCGTGCAGCACACGAAATGATTATCGATTGTCGTCCTTTTAAAGAGAATGGTATTGAGGTTACAGATATTGCAAAGAGATTGATGGATTATGGTTTTCATGCTCCTACAGTTTCTTTTCCTGTAGCAGGAACGATTATGATAGAACCTACAGAAAGTGAAAGCAAAGAAGAGCTTGATCGTTTTTGTGATGCCATGCTATCTATTCGCAAAGAAATTTCTGAAGCTACAAAAGATAACGGAAATCACATCATGAAAAACGCACCACACACGCTTGCCATGGTTACTGCAGATACCTGGGAATTTCCTTATTCTCGTGAGAAAGCGGCCTACCCTTTAAGCTATGTAGCTGAAAATAAATTTTGGCCAACGGTACGTCGTGTTGATGATGCATATGGAGATCGTAATTTAATTTGTACCTGTGCTCCTATAGAAGAATATATGGAAGCATAAGAGATAGGGATGATCTACTTTATTTAAGTCAAAGAATATTCGGTCAAGAGGACAATCTTGCTCTTGACCGTTTAAATTTTAAAGTTTATGAATTCGCTTTCGCGAAAGCGGAATCGCACTCATTACCAATTCTTTAATAAACTTCTATCTTCTTTATCCCTCATAAAAAAATAGCTATTATTTCGATTAATAATTATCAATAATGCAATAGATTTAGGAATGCGATTTAACGGTCTGTATCCCGTTATGATTCCTTAACTTTACCCGCTTAGAAACACCCCTTTATGGCAATTAAGATTACAGGCTTAGGCAGTTACATTCCAGATGTTGTAACTACAAATGATTCTTTTGGAAAGCATCAATTTTTAAACATGGATGGTTCTGCCATTAATTCTGATAACACCATAATTATCGAAAAATTCAAAGCTATTACAGGTATTGAAGAGCGGCGTTATGCTCCATCAGAGTTAAAATCATCAGATTTAGGGACACGCGCAGCTCAAAAAGCGATTGACGATGCTGGTGTAGATCCTGAAACGTTAGATTATATAATTTGTGCACATAACTATGGAGATGTACAAAAAGGATCAAACTTTTCTGACATTGTTCCTAGTCTTGCCTCACGTATAAAATACAATTTGCGTATAAAGAACCCTAAGTGTGTGGCCTATGATATTTTATTTGGTTGCCCAGGATGGATTGAAGGTGTGATACAAGCACAAGCATACATTAAAGCCGGAATGGCAAGAAAATGCTTGGTAATAGGCACAGAGATGCTCTCTAGAGTGGTAGATAATCACGATAGAGATAGTATGATTTACAGTGATGGAGCGGGTGCTTCTATCATTGAACAAGACGATAGCAATACAGGTATATTAGCATTTGAAACTGCCACTTTTACCTATGATGAGGCTTTTTTTCTCTTTAATGGGTCTAGCTATAATACCGAAGCAGAGCAGCAAACAAAATACATTAAAATGTATGGTCGTAAGATCTACAACTTTGCGCTTACTCAAGTACCACAAGCCATGAAAACATGTCTTGAAAATAGTGGCTGTTCTATAGATGAAGTGAAGAAAATCTTTATTCATCAAGCAAACGAGAAAATGGACGAAGCTATTGTAAGTCGTTTTTATAAACTTCACGAACTAGAAATGCCTGAGCACATCATGCCTATGAGTATTGCAAAGTTGGGTAATAGTTCTGTTGCCACCGTTCCTACTGTATTTGATTTGGTTCGTACTGGAGCACTGGAAAATCACGAAATAAATAAAGGAGATGTTATTATTTTTGCAAGTGTAGGTGCTGGGATGAATATTAATGCGATTGTGTATCGTTATTAAGTTATACTAGCTTTCAAAATTTTTCACATTGTACGAAACCACTTTTCCAAATAAAAGATACAAGCACACAATCACTTTCTTAAAAGAAGTGGTATCTACAGATGAAAAGATTCTAGACCTTGGGGTACGTAATCCTTTTGTAGAGTATATGGAGCGTGAGGGATATACTGTGCAAAATACTTCTGGAGAAGATTTAGATACAGACACCTCTGCTGTTCTACAAACTGATGCAGAAGTGATTACCGCTTTTGAAATTTTTGAACATTTACTTGCGCCTTTTAATGTCCTTAGAGATATCAAAGCAACTAAAATAGTGGCTAGTGTGCCTCTCAGACTATGGTTTTCTCCAGCCTATCGCTCTAAAACAGATCCATGGGATCGACATTACCACGAATTTGAAGATTGGCAATTTGACTGGCTTTTTGAAAAGGCAGGTTGGGAAATAATAAGACGAGAAAAATTCACAAATCCTGTAAATAAAATAGGTATCAGACCTCTTTTAAGAAAAATCACACCTCGCTATTATTTGATTTACGCAGAAAGAAAATCATAATGGATTTTTACATCGTTATTCCTTGTCACAATGAAGCTTCATTTATAAAGAAGACTTTAGAATCTTTGGTGACACAAACGCTCCCTGCAAAGAAAATAGTCGTGGTAAATGACCAGAGCACGGACGCGAGTGGTGAAATTATTACCGCTTTCGCGAAAGCGTACACTTACATTGAGTTATTAGATATCACAAGTAGCGATGAACACCTACCCGGCAGCAAAGTCATACAGGCTTTTCACAAAGGTTATGTAACTCTTGACGACAATTATGACATCGTTTGCAAGTTTGATGCAGACCTCATCTTCCCTTCGAATTATTTAGAAACTATCGCAGAAAGTTTTGAGAAAAATCCAAAAATCGGAATGGCTGGAGGATTCTGCTATATTGAAAAAAATGGTGAGTGGGTTTTAGAAAACCTCACAAATAAAGACCATATACGTGGAGCTTTAAAAGCGTATAGAAAAGAATGCTTTCAAGAAATAGATGGTTTAAAAGCGGCGATGGGTTGGGACACAATTGATGAACTACTCGCAAAGTATCACGGCTGGGAAATTATAACAGTTGATTCACTGCAGGTTAAACATCTTAAACCTACTGGTAACACTTACAATAAGGCCGCACAGTTTAAACAAGGGGAAGCATTTTATAGAATGCGTTATGGATTTCTGTTAACTTCATTTGCATCGGCAAAGTTGGCAAATCGCAAAGGAAATTACTCTTTACTCAAGGACTATCTGCATGGGTATTTTCGCGCTAAGCGATCTAATACAAAATTTTTAGTGTCTGAAAAAGAAGGTGAGTTTATCAGAAAACTAAGGTGGGATGGTATTAAATCAAAGCTCTCTTTGTAATTCTTAACGTACTTTTTTGGGATAGCTATCTGGACAATAGTTATTTTTGAATAAAAATAAATCTATGTCTCTTAGAAGAATTTTAAGATGCTTTAGTATTGCTATTGTATTTGTTACCATTTCATGTGCCTCTACCGTTACTACTGCACAAAACAAAAAGCCTAAAAATATCATTTTAATGATAGCAGATGGTACTGGTCTAAGTCAAATCTCTGCAAGTCAGTTTTATAATAGCCAGCCTTCTAATTATGAGCGCTTTAAAAACATAGGTCTCATAAAAACAAGTTCATCTAGTGATTTAATCACTGATTCTGCAGCCGGTGCAACTGCATTTTCGGCAGGTATTAAAACATATAATGGAGCAATAGGAGTGAATACAGATACTATTGCAGTTCCTACGATTTTAGAGGATCTCGAAAAAAGACAATTCTCAACTGGAGTTATCGCTACATCCACTATCACTCACGCAACACCAGGAAGCTTTTATGCTCATCAGAAATTTAGAAAAATGGAGCTTGAAATTGCAGAAGATCTTCTTACTTCTGGAGTAGATTTTTTTGCAGGTGGAGGACGGAAGTTTTTTGAAAATAGAGAAGATAAACTTAATCTGGTAGCAGCATTAGAAGATTTAGGCTATGTAATGCAATTAGATAGACTTGACCCTTCTAAACGAATGAAAAAAAATGAAAAATATGGTTACTTGCTAGCTGATGCCGGAATGCCTAAAATACTAGAAGGACGCGGCTCTTTTCTATACGACGCTACAAAATTGGGTCTTAAAAAATTATCACAGAATAAAAAAGGGTTCTTCTTAATGGTTGAAGGTTCACAAGTAGATTGGGGAGGACATAACAATGATGCTGAGTACTTAATAAGTGAGCTCATCGATTTTGACACTGTATTAGGCCTAGTGCTTGATTATGCAGAGAAAGATGGAAACACGCTTGTTATTGTAACTGCAGATCATGAAACAGGAGGGTTTACGCTTGCTGCAGATAATGGAAACTATAATAAGCTAAAGCCTTCTTTCTCTACAGGAGGACATAGTGCAACTATGGTTCCTGTATTTTCCTATGGCCCTGGGTCTTCTCTCTTTTCTGGAATTTATGAAAATACCGCCGTCTACGATAAAATGAAAAGATTACTAAAAGAATAGCATCATAAAGCTATCTTAAAACCTATTTTAACAAATATCAAAATCACTATTTTAGCCATCTAAACACAGCCAATGTCGTACCTACATTCCATAGGTGAATACTTTTTAATGATTAAGAATACTTTTATAAAACCTACAAAGGGTAAAGTATTACGAGATCTAATATTTAAAGAAATAGATGACTTAATTATAGGTTCATTAGGGATCGTTGCCTTTATCGCTTTCTTCGTGGGAGCCGTTGTTGCGATACAAACTGCTTTAAACCTAAACAATCCTTTATTACCAAAATCTCTTATAGGGTTTGCAGCAAGACAATCTATCATTCTAGAATTTGCACCCACTTTTGTGTCTATCATTATGGCTGGTAAAGTAGGGTCTTACATCACGTCTAGTATAGGTACCATGAGAGTAACAGAGCAAATAGATGCTCTAGAGGTTATGGGGATCAACTCTTTAAACTACCTTGTTTTCCCCAAGATAGTGGCTATGTTTGTTTATCCTTTTCTCATTGCCATCGGTATGTTTCTTGGGATTATAGGGGCTTATTTTGCAGCAGTTTACGGAGGATTTGCACCAAGTAGCGCATTTTTATCAGGCCTACAAGAAGACTTTATACCTTTTCAAATTTTCTATGCCTTCTTTAAGACTTTTCTGTTTGCTTTTTTACTAGCAACCGTACCTGCATATCATGGATACTATATGAAAGGTGGAGCATTAGAGGTAGGAAAGGCAAGTACCACTTCTTTTGTATGGACGAGTGTATCTATCATACTTGTTAATTTTGTAGTAACTCAAATATTATTAAGCTAAATGATAGAAGT